>JAJZMI010000138.1 GCA_021798335.1 Pseudomonadota bacterium
GCTCGTGCGCTGGTGGTGGAGCCGGAGTTGGTGATCTGCGACGAGCCGGTCTCGGCGCTCGACGTATCGATCAAGTCGCAGATCATCAACCTGCTGCTCGACCTGCGGGCCGAGCACGGCCTGACCTACATCTTCGTGGCGCACGACCTTGCCACGGTCCGCCACATCGCCGACCGCGTGATGGTGCTGTATCTGGGGCGGGTGATGGAGATCACGGATCGCGATGCGCTGTACGGTCGGCCGTTGCATCCGTACACGCGCCTGCTGCTCTCGGCGGTGCCGATCCCCGATCCGGCGCTCGCGCGCCGGCGGCGGGTCGCGCCGGCGCGCGAGGAGCTGCCTTCGCCGCTCGCGCTGCCCTCGGGCTGCGCCTTTCGGACCCGCTGTCCGCTGGCCGACGCGCGTTGTGTCGCGGAGCGTCCGGTCCTGCGGGAGATCGACGGGCGCTACGTTGCGTGCCACCATGCCGAAGTCGCCGCCGCATAGCGAGCCGATCGGCCCGCGCGATCGGGCGCGCTCGGTTACGATCCGACCTGATGGCACCCGGGACACAGCACATCATTTACGTCCACGGACTGTGGATGTCCGGCGGCGAGGGCCTGCTGCTGCGCTACCGGCTCGCGCGCGAGGTCGGCGCCGAGGTGCATGCCTTCAGCTATTCGGCCCTCCAGCACGGCATGGACCACATCAGCGCCCGACTCGCCGAGTTCGTGGCCGCGATCGATCCCCCGAATCTGCATTTCGTCGGGCACAGCTTGGGCGGGCTGGTCATCTACAGCTTCTTCGAGCGCTACACCAGTCCCCCGGGCCGCGTGGTCTTCCTCGCCACGCCGTGTGTGGCGAGCCGCGCAGCCGAGCAGGCCGGGCAGACCCGCTTCATGAGCGCGCTCATGGGCCGGGCGGTGAGTGAGGAGCTGCTCATCCCGCGCCAGCGCCGCTGGCGCTTCGAGCGGCCCCTCGGCATCATCGCCGGATCCCACTCGTTCGGGGTCGGTCAGTTCCTTGCCGGGTTCGACGAGGAGAGTGACGGTACCGTCGCGGTCAGCGAGACCCGGTTGCCGGGCGCGACCGCCCACCTCGTCGTGCCGGTCAGTCACGCGGGCATGCTGGTGTCGGCGCGGGTGGCGCGCGAGACGGCCCATTTCCTGCGCGAGGGGCGCTTCTCCACGGCCGCGGCGTGACGGCGCTCAGCGCAGCGTTTTCGCCATGCAGATCGCGCTCGCGGGGCAGAGGGTGCGAAACTCGCTGCTCGCGAGCACCGCGGCCGGCGCCTGCTCGCGCGCGATCACCTGATAGTCGAGGCGCGCGAAGAACGCCTGCGCACTCTGGGTGAGCAGCACCAGGGTATGCACGCCCGCGGCGCGGGCCTGCCGTTCCAGTGACTTGACCAGACGGTGCCCGAGGCCGCCGCCTCGCCAGGGCGCCGCGACGACGAGCGAGCGCAGCAGCGCCGCTTCGCCGTACCGCTCCAGTGCCCCCGCGCCTGCGATCTGCGTCCCGGCGCAGGCGAGCAGAAACCCCGGTCGGACGGCCTCGAGATCGCTCACCGGCAGGCCTTCCGCCTGGAGCAGCGGGCGGATGAGGTCGAGATCGCTGGCCGCAGCCGTGCGGATCAGCAGCTTGGACATCCCCGGGGCGGTGGCTCGATTCGGTTCCTGCGGCATGTGCGCGCCGCCTCGGCGGCAGTTTGGATCGGTCGATCCCCGGGCCCATGGCGCCCGAGATTCAAGTGCGGCACATTATAGGCCCGATCAACCGAGTAGCCGTGAGCCCGATGCGCTGTTGCGACAACCACCGGCGCGCGCCGCGCGCACTCGAGCGGGCGCGCCATCGACCGACTGCGGCCGGGGGCACTGAGGGGGGACTTAGAGTCCTGCCCCGACACGTCTTCATGCCGTTCCAGACAGCACTTGCCGTATCTCGGTCCTTGCAAGCCTTGGGGCTTGCAAGGACCTTTGGGCCGGTTCGCGGTTCTTCGTGGGGCGGCGCTGAGGCGGGTGAACGGTGACCCGTTCGCTGCCTGCGCCGCGCAGGCCACTCCCCGCGCGTCACTTCCCGCCCTCTCGGCGGTAGGCACGTCGTTCGTGCGGCTGATAGTATATCCAGGTCCACGAACCTGCGCAAGGGACAGGACGACTCTCACATGTGCCGCCGGACGCCCTGCTTCACTGCGCACGCAACGCCGCCGTGGCTGGCGTGCGCGGACGTTGCGCAAATGGCTCATACCGGCGGGGTCACTCGCCTCCGTGCTCGTTCCAATGCGGCGGATGAGGCTCCAAAGGACCACGGCCGCGGCCCTGGCGCTGCTCCTGCCGGGGCTGACGGGGTTCGCGCCCGTCGCGCATGATCCGCCGCATCGGATGGCCCCCATGCGGCGGCTGACCGCAGGTGCCTGGGAAAGCGCCGGTGGCGGGCCCGCCCTCTACTCCGAAGGACGATGGTACGAACTCGATCTGCGCCCGAGTATCGCTGTGCCCGGCACCGCGGTCACGACGATGGTCTACTGGAGGTGGAGTCTGGCGCGTACCCCGCCCGGATTGCAGGTGCGTCTGTGCCGGGCAACGGTCCGAACCTGCATAGACATTTCGGGCCAACAGTCCGGGGGTACGCGGGCATTCGCCGGACGGGGTGCGGACACAGCGTTTATTCTCGCGTACCGGGTCCCCGGGTCCGGGCCAATGGCCCCGGTATACGGCGGCTCCGATCACGTCATCGTCAATTACAGTCTGCAGCGCTAGCGGGCCGAATCCGCCCTGCCGCGCCGGTGCCGCCCCGCGGCGAGCGCCGCCAGGAACGGCGCGAAGAGGTGTCAGGGCGGGACCGGAAACGACGCGCCGGTCGCATCGTCCGTCAGCAGCCGCCGCAGCCGATAGAGCGCCTCGAGGGCGGCCTTGGGTGTCAGCTCGTCGGGGTCGAGCGCCTGCAGCGCCGTGCGCAGCGGGTCCGGCGGCGGCGCGGCGGCGAACAGCGGCAACTCCTGCTGCGGTTGCCCGATCGGCTCGCGCTCCTCGCGCTGTGCCTCGAGTGTCTCCAGGTACCGGCGCGCCTGCGCAATGACGGCCGGCGGTACGCCGGCAAGCTGCGCCACCTGCAGACCGTAGCTGCGGCTGGCCGGCCCGGCCTTCACCGCGTGCAGGAAGACGATTTGATCGCCGTGCTCCGTGGCATCCATGTGCACGTTCGCGCAGCCCTCGATCTCCGCGGCGAGGCCGGTCAGCTCGAAGTAGTGGGTCGCGAACAGCGTGAACGACTTCAGCTGCGTGCCGATGTACCGGGCCATCGCCCAGGCGAGCGACAGTCCGTCGTAGGTGCTGGTCCCGCGGCCGATCTCGTCCATCAGGATCAGGCTGCGCTGCCCGGCGTTGTTCAGTATGTTGGCAGCCTCGGTCATCTCCACCATGAACGTCGAGCGGCCGCCGGCCAGATCGTCGGCCGCGCCGATGCGGGTGAAGATGCGGTCGATCGGGCCGATCAGCGCGCGCTCGGCCGGCACGCAGCTGCCGATGTGGGCCAGGATCACGATGATGGCCGTCTGGCGCATGTAGGTGGATTTCCCGCCCATGTTGGGTCCGGTGATGATCAACATGCGCCGCGCGGCATCGAGTCCGAGATCGTTGGGGACGAATGCCTCGGCGGTGAAGCGCTCGACCACCGGGTGCCGGCCGGCGCCGATCTGGATCACCGGCTCGTCGGTGAGTTGCGGCTCGCACCACCGCAACGCTCCGGCCCGCTCGGCGAGCGCGCCGAGCGCATCGAGCTCGGCGAGCGCCGTCGCGGTGCGCTGCAACGCCGCCAGGCGCTCGATGAGCCGGGTCAGGATCTCATCGTAGAGATCCTTCTCCCGGGCCAGCGCGCGCTCGCGCGCACCGAACACCCGATCCTCGAAGCTCTTGAGCTCCGGGATGATGAAGCGCTCAGCCGATTTGACCGTCTGGCGGCGCACGTATTCCTTTGGCGCGCGCTCGGCGTCCTTGCGCGGTATCTCGATGAAGTAGCCCTGCACGCGGTTGTAGCCGAGCTTCAATGTGCCGATGCCCGAGCGCTCGCGCTCGCGCTGCTCGAGCTCGAGGAGAAACTGATCGGTGTGCGTGGCGATGTGCCGCAGCTCATCGAGCTCGGTGTCATATCCCGCGGCGATGACGTTGCCGTCACGCAGGAATGCGGCCGGCTCCTCGGCGATGGCCCGCTCGAGCAGCGTGACGGTTTCCTGGTGCGTCTCGATGCGCTCCCCGACGGCCGTGATGAGCGGAGAATCGACCCCCGCCAGGGCGGCGTGGACGGCTGGAACGGCCGCGAGCGAGGCGCGCAGTTGGGTCAGGTCCCGCGGCCGCGCCGAGCGCAGCGCCACGCGGGCGAGGATGCGCTCGATATCGCCGATCGCGCCCAGCCGCTCGCGCAATGCCTCGAAGCGGCGCGCATCGAGCAGCGCGCCGAGCGCCTGATAGCGCTGCCGGAGCGTCTCGTGATCCGTGAGCGGGCGGTTCAGCCAGCGGCGCAGCTGGCGCGAGCCCATGGCCGTGGCGCACACGTCGAGCAGCGCGAAGACCGTGGCATCCTCGCGCCCGCCGAGACTCTCATCCAGCTCGAGATTGCGGCGGGTGGCCGCATCGATCAGCAGCGCCTCGGAGCGCTCCTCGACGGTGAGCCCGCGGATGTGCGGCACCGCGCTCTTCTGCGTGTCGCGCACGTATTGCAGCAGCGCCCCGGCGGCGCGGATCGCCAGCGGCAGATCGTCGGCACCGAAGCCCTTCAGGTCGAGCGTGCCCAGCTGGTCGGTGAGCAGCCGCGAGGCGCTCGCCAGCTCGAAATGCCACGGCGGGCGCGCCCGCAGCGCCCGTGCGCGCCCCGGCGGCTCGCTCGTCCCTTCCGGAATCAGCAGCTCCGCGGGCTTGAGGCGCTCGATCTCGGCGGCCAGTGCGCTCAAGCCGCTCGACTCGAGCACGGTGAACCGTCCGGCGGCCAGATCCAGCCACGCGAGGCCGAAGCGCTCCGCGTCGCGGACTACTGCCGCGACCAGCGTGTCGTGACGCTCATCGAGCAGCGCCGCATCGGTCACGGTACCGGGCGTGACGATCCGTACCACTTCGCGCTCGACCGGCCCCTTCGACTGGGACGGATCGCCGAGCTGCTCGCAAATGGCCACGCTCTCGCCCTTGCGCACGAGGCGCGCCAGATACGCCTCCACGCTGTGCACCGGGACGCCGGCCATGGGGATGGGCTGTCCGGCGGAGTGGCCGCGTGTGGTGAGGGTGATGTCCAGCAGTGCCGCGGCCCGGCGCGCGTCGTCGTAGAAAAGCTCGTAAAAGTCGCCCATGCGGTAGAAAAGCAGCATGTCGGGGTGGCGGCTCTTGATCCGCAGGTACTGCTGCATGACCGGCGTGTGGGGATTTCCTAGATCATTCAACGACTTGTTGTCCGTTTCGGGTGGCGGCGAGCAGCGCAGATTAGCTCCGCGCTTGCCGAAGTGCGAGATCGTGCACATGAAGTGCCCGCTCAAGCAACGCTGAGAACCTCGAGAACCCTATCGCAAGGGCAAGGAGAGCGTGTGAGGGTCTGCGCGAGCGTGTCATCGTCGGCAAGGGTCTTCCCAAAATCATCCAGGACGCCCGGCTCACACGAGGCTGGGGTTTGTCTTGGAATGCTTTAGGAATGGAATAGCACCCTAATAAGAGTGTTTAATGAACATAAGAACCTTATTACGAGCACTTATATGAGAATAAACTTGACTTTTACCACAGCCGAGCATCTAATCACGCTGATGTGAGTGTTTACCTCCTATAAACACCCTGAAAAGCGTTCTTATGAATCACTATCCGCTGCCGGAGCCCGCTGCGCGTGCCATCGCCAAGCTCGGCCGGGACATCTCGCTCGCCCGCCGCCGGCGCCGTCTCTCGCAAGCCTCTTTGGCCGACCGAAGCGGCATTTCGGTCAACACGGTACGGCGACTGGAAAAGGGTGAGCCCAGCGGTTCGATCGAACATCTGGCCCGTATCCTTCACGTGCTGGGCGAACTCAAACGGCTCGAGACCCTCCTCGACACCGGCACCGACGAGATCGGACTCCTGATGATGGATGAGGGTCTGCCGCAGCGCGTTCGGGCTCGGCAATCGAAGGGGGCGCTGTGAGCGCACGGCCGCTCAGGCAGCAGGTGCGCGTCGTGATCGGCGCGAAGGCGTCAACGGTCGGCCAGCTGACTTTCGTGCGTGATGACAGACGGGAATACTCTGGTTTTTCGTACGCGTCTGAGTGGCTGCGCTCGCGCGAGGGTTTCGAGGTCTCGCCTGATCTGCCGCTGCGCGCGGGGTTTGTGACGCGGCGCGCGCCGAGCGACCTCGACTCGCCGTTTCCATTTGCGCTCGCCGACACTGCGCCAGACGCGTGGGCGGCGCGCGTCATCAAGCGCGCACACGCGAAGCGTCGTGCCGAAGACCCGACTCTCACACCGCTGACAGCGTTCGACTACCTCGCGTCCGTTGATGACTTCAGTCGCCTCGGCGCGCTCCGCCTGGTCAACTCACAGGGCGAGTTCCTTCGCTCCAGCACGCAGCACCGCACACCCCAACTCCTCGACCTTGGCAAGATCGCCGCGGCCGCCCACAAGGTCGAAGCGGGAAACGATACTGCGGCAGACCTCGCTTATCTTCTGGGCAAGGCCACTTCCCTCGGCGGATTGCGGCCCAAGTGCACCGTCCTCGAGGAGGATGGCGCCCTTGCGATCGGCAAGTTCGCCAGCGTCAATGACGAGCGGTCGATCGTTCGCGGCGAGGTTCTTGCGCTCAGGGTTCTGGCGCATGCCGGCAGCCAGGCCGCGCGAGCGCGTGTGGTCACCATCGAAGGCGCCGACGTTGCCGTCATCCGTCGCTTTGATCGCAACAGCGACGGTGCGCGAGTGCCATACCTCTCAGGGGGCTCGCTGCTGCAGTCCCGTCGCGATGATGATCGCGCCTACACCGAGCTTGCCGACGCGATCCGTAGGATCGGCGCCGCACCCGCCGATGATCTGCGAGAGCTGTGGTGCCGACTGGTCATCAACTTTTTGATTACGAACGTGGACGATCATCTGTGGAACGTCGGATTTCTGTACGCCGGCGATGGGAAATGGCGCCTGGCGCCCGCCTTCGACGTCAACCCTTTCCCGGACAAGGCTCGGGAGTCTAAGACCTGGCTGAGTGAGGCTTCCGGGCCGATCACCTCGCTCGAGCAGTTGCTTACCGAAGCGCCTTATTTCGGCCTCGCTCGCGCCGAGGCCGAACAGGCCGCCGGCGCCATCGCGCTCAAGCTGGCGCACTGGAGACAGATCGCCGAGTCCGAGGATGTGGGACTCAACGGCGCAGAGGTGGCCGAGTTCGCGCCCGCCTTCGAGCATGATGATGCGCGTGCCGCACTGGCATTGGTCCACTGAGCCGGCAGGAGCCTCGCCATCATCACGAGCAGCCCGAATCTGCGCCCAATAAGAAGTTTCGCAGCGGCGGTATGCCGGGAAAACCAGTGTTTGTCGCGCCGCTTTCATACATGCACCGGTTCTGCTGCATCACCGGCGTATGGGGATTTCCTGGATCGTTGAACGACGTGGAGGTCTCGCCTGATCTGCCGCTGCGCACGGTGCTGATGAGGCGGCGCGTCATCAGAGTCTGAACTCCCGCGCCGGCTGCTCCCAGTCGAACGCGCTCGAGAGGTCATAGGCCTCGCGATCGCGATGATTCAGCGGAGCGAGGCCAAAGCGGGTCTCAATGAGTTTGAGGATGCTCGCGGTGCTGGCGGTATGGTGATCCACCAGGCCGCTGCGCGCCCAGGGGCTGACCAGCAGAGCCGGAATGCGAGTGCCGAAGCCGTAGTCATCCACGGCCCGCGGCGGGAGCGAGTCCCAGAAGCCGCCGCCCTCGTCATAGGTGATGAAAATCGCCGTATTCTCCCAGGCGGGTCCGGCCGCCACCGCCCGCACGAATGTTTCCACCCAGCTCATCCCGTAGTACGGGGCGCTGGCCGCCGGATGCTCGCTGTGCGCGGCGCTCGCCTTGATGAAGGACACGCCCGGGAGCCTGCCCTGGCGCGCGTCCTCGCGAAAGTCGTGCGTATCGCGGATGTGCCCCTGCTTCACGTAGTCGAACCAGCCGGGGTAATACTGGAACGGATTGTGATGGGCCTCGTAGATGCGGCCGCTGTCGATCACGGCCGAGCCGTCACCGGGCCCGAAGGCGCTCTTCAACGCCCAGGGTTTGACCAGATTCCAGTTCTCGTTGTACCAGGCCCAGTCCACGTGCGCCGCGCTCAGGCGGTCCCCGATGTTCGGATAGCGCTGCGCCTGCGGCGGCGGGGAGATCCGCAGCTGCGGGTTGTCCGATCCCGTGGGACCCTGAATCGGGGACAGATCATTGACCATGATGCGCCGATGATCATACGGCCGGTCGAAGAACGCGTGCTTCAGTCCGGCTTGCCGCGGGTCATAGGGGGCCATGTGGGGCGCGCTGATCCCGGGATTCACGCAGGAGCGGCACGCGACCAGATAGAGCGCGTTGCCCGTGCTGCCGCCGCTCATCGCCTGGTAGAAGCGATCGAAGAGCACATAACGGTGCGCCAGCTGATGATAGAAGGGAATGTCCTCGGCCCTGTAGTGGCCGAGCACCGGACCGCTCGGCGTGGCCAGGTCGAAGCCCAGCTCCTCGGGGCTCAGTTTTGCCAACTCCGCGGTGCTCAGCTGCGATCTGCGCTCCATGGCCAGGGCCACGAACCGGTCCATCCTGCCGTTGTTGACCTCCGCCATCATGCGGAAGAAGCGATGTTCCGGATCCCAATGCACGTTGCTGTCGGCCGGCAGGTAAGGGGCCAGATGGAACGGCAGGTTGGGCAGCTCCACAGCGTCGAATCCGGGTATCCGGCCGCAGGGCAGCGGCAGCGTGGGGTAGGGGATGCCGGCGGGATTTGTCTGCAGCCCCAGGAATTTCGCGTCTATCCGCCCGGCTCGGTCGAGCAGATTCGTGACGCGCTGGCCGTTGGCCGGCCTGAATGTGCCGAAATAATGATCGAAGCTGCGGTTCTCCTGGAAGATCACCACGATGTGCTCGATCTTGTGCCGCAGCTGCTCGCGAAACGAGTTCCCGCCCGCGTGCGCCACGCCCACGACGTACGGGGCCGCAAGCACCGAGCCTGCGGCGAGGCCGATGCCGCCGAGGAAGGTTCTCCGATCCATATCAGGCATGAGCACACTCCTGCGAGACGAAGACGAACCGATCCGGGGGATTATCCGCGTGCCACCGATGTCCTGCCAACGGCAAAGATGCGCGCCGCCCGCCTGTTGCCCGCTGTGCGCCGGCGGCACGATCCGCGCGTTGGGGGGCTCAGTCCGGCGCCGGGTCGGATGCGGGTGTGGCGGTCCCGGCGCGCGCCGTCTCGCTCTTGAACAGAAACAAGGCCACCAGGAGCAGTGTCATCGGCACCAGCGAGAAGTAGAACGCGCGAATGCCCCCGTAGCGGGCGAATACGATGGCGGTGATGCGCGAGCCGATCGTGCCGCCGAGCGCCGAGAACACCAGGATCAGCCCGGTCATGGCCGCATGCGAGGGTTTGGGCAGGGCGGTGAGGATGACGGAGTTGATCACCGGGTAGATCGGTGCCATCAGCAGGCCGATCAGCGGGATCAGGTAGGCCGCCGTCGGAGCGTGCCCCCAGCCGAGGGGCCCGCCCGTCACACTGTGCGCCAGCGGCAGCGTCAGCACCATCAGCAGTCCCATGCCGATCACGCATGTGTTGAGCAGTGTGTACCAGGAGATCCGGCGCAGCAGTTGACCGGCCACGACGCGGCCGAGGGCGATCGAGGCGGCGAACATGCTCGCCATCTGCACGCTGAGCGCGTCGGGAAGCTTGAGCACCTCGTAGTTGAACGTCGGCAGCCAGGTGCCGAAGCTCTGCTCGATCAGAACGTACAGGAACGTGGTGGCGAGGAACGCGTAGACCATGGAGCGCATGGACAGGCGGCGGATCTGCGCGAGCGACTCGCGGAAGGGGCGGGCATCGGCGCGCGCCGCGGACTCATCCAGTCGCGCCCCGGCCAGCAGCGCCATGGCGAGCACGCAGGCCCCGACCAGCACCCAGTAGGCGTGCAGCCACGCGGCGTGGGCGCCGCGACCCGCGGGGATGAAGGCGCTGAACAGCCATCCGGAGATCACCACCCCCACCATGAACAGTCCCTCGATCGTATTGGTGAGCCGGCTGTGCTCGGTCTTGCTCGTCGTCAGCAGCCCGATCGAGCCGTAGACCGATACCTTGGTCAGCGCGAAGGCGATGCCGACGCACACGAACAGCAGCTCGGTGGTGTGGAAGCTCGGCAACAGCGGCATGAGCGTGCAGGCCACCGCGACCACGCCGAGGGCGATGAGCATCGCACGCCGATAGCCCAGAATCGGCAGGAACGAGGCGAGCGCAAAGGAGGTGATCACGATCGGCAGGTCCTTGAACAGCTCGAGCAGGCTCGCCTGGGGCTTGCCGACCCCGAAGGTGTGGATGACCTGCAGGATCACCGTGCCGACGCTGTTCAGCAGGATCGCAAAGATCATGAAGCTCAGCGCCAGCGCGCCGATCACCCGATAGCGGTTGAGAGTATCCGGCATCAAGCAGCCTTTACGCGCACCGTGCGCCAGGGGATGATATCGATATCTTCTCGGGTGCGAACCGGTGATGGCGGAACGAAAGAAAAAAGGTCCGGGCGGGCGCACCAGCCTCACCATGGCGGATCTGGCCGGGTTGGCCGGTGTGTCCACCATTACCGTCTCACGGGCGTTGAGCGGCAGTTCGCTGGTCAGTCCCGAGACCCGCGAGCGGGTGCAGCAGCTCGCCCGCAAACATGGCTACAAGCTGAACGTGAGCGCCCGCAACCTGCGCTTGCGCCGCAGCCATGCCGTGGCGGTGATCGTCGAGATGACCCCGACACCCGAGCGCACCATGTGGGATCCCTATCCGCTGGCGCTGCTCGGCGGCATCTCCCAGGAGCTGACTTCGGCCCAGTACAACGTGCTGCTCACCACCCGCCAGGCCGCCGGCGATGTCGTGGCGCAGGCGGCGGACGGCCTGATCCTGCTCGGCCAGGGCGCCCACCAGGACGCCGTGCGCGCCTATGACAGGCTGGGCCTGCCCATGGTGGTCTGGGGTGCCGCCGGGGTGGGCGGTGATCAGCACATCGTGGTGGGGAGCGACAATCGTCACGGCGGAATCAGTGTCGCGGAGCGGTTCGTGTCGATCGGGCGGCGCCACCCGGTGTTCATCGGTAATCCCGACCATCCGGAGATGGCCCAGCGCTTGTTCGGCTTCGTCGATGAGCTCGGCCGCCACGGCATCAAGCCGCTGCTGATGCGGCGCGCGGATTTCACGCTGGAGAGCGGCGTGCAGGCGGTTCGTTCGCTGCACAACCGCCACGTACAGTTCGATGCGATCTTTGCCTGCAGCGATCTGGTGGCGATGGGCGCGATCCGCGCGCTCATCGAGCTCGGCTTGTCCGTGCCCGAGGATGTCTCGGTGATCGGCTACGACGACACGCCGCAGGGGGCAGCCTTCTTGCCGCCGCTCTCGAGCGTGCGACAGAACTGGCAGGAGGGCGGCGTGCTGCTCGCCCGCAAGGTGCTCGGCATGATCCGCGGCGACGCCGTGGAATCGCAGATGATGCCCACCGCGCTCGTGCTGCGCTCGACCTGAGCGCCGCCCCGGTCCGGATGCCGCAGCGCTCGGGGGCGCATCATCTGGGCGCGGAACGCGTTCGCCGCCGGGCGCGCGCCGTCGTCAGGTGTTTTGCGCCGCGCCCGCCGGGCGGGCCCGGATCGAGCCCCATGCGGTGAAACATCGCCGCCACGCGCCGGTCCAGTTCCTCGGCGCCGGCGAGATCGGCGTTCCCACGACGAGTCTGCCCGAGGCGCAGCTCGGCGATCCCCCGCCCGTAGCGGGAGGTGGCCAGACGGGCGTTACGGCGCAGCGCGGCAGAGTAATCATCGATGGCTGTGGCGAGATTGCCGAGTCTGAGATTGACCAGGCCATTGCTGTCGAGAATCGACACACTCTTGGGCTCGTGATGCAGCGCCAGCCGGCACTCGCGCAGCGCGCGCCGCAAATGCCGATCGAGCTTGGCGCTGCGATAGCAGAAGTTGTTGCGTGCGTCGGCGAGGCCGTCGCGGGCATCGGCCATTTCGATGTCGTGGCTGTGGTAACTCATCCAGAGCTTGAATTGCCGGATGCTGCTGCGGTATTGGCCCGCCGCTTCGTACAGCCAGCCGAGTCTCAGCCGCACCTGCGCCTCCGGGGCACTCAGGCGTGCGACCGCCTCGAGATCGCGATCGGCCGCGGCGCGAGCCGCCGCTTTCGCCGCCGGGGCCGGCCAGTCCTTACGCGCCAGTCGCAGCGCGGCCCGGGCCAAGTGCGCCTCGACGTCGCTCGGGCGGATCCGCAGCGCCGCAGCGAAATTCTTCAGCGCCAAGGCCGGTTGCTTGTCCCGCACATACACCGTGCCGAGCGCGTAGCGGCAGTTCGCATCCCTCGGCTCGAGCCGGCAGGCGCGCTCGAGGTCGCGCAGGGCGTGGTGAATCTCGTTCTGCGCCGCCTCGGCCAGACCGCGGCGCAGCAACTCGGCGGCGTTCGTGCCCGGGCCGGATCTTGCGCCGGCCGCGCGCCGCCACTCCGTCGACGGCAAACCCAGGTCGAACACCGGCCCGCCACTGTAGGTGAAGTAGAGCTTGCGCTGATTGTAGGCCACGAGGATGTGATGGGAGAGAAAGAAGTCTTCTCCGGCCAGCATGTCGATCGAGCCCTCGCCGGGCAGGAGATCGTCGACGTCGGCGATGAGCAGGTGCGTGTGCTCGATCGTCTCCGTGCCGATGCGAACAGCTGCGATCGGGGCGCGCCACATCCTGACCCGGCGATCTCCTGCGATACCCCATGATCTGCCCGCCGGCACCACCCCGGGGCTGTGCGGCGTGATGCCCGCGCGCCGGGCTGCCGCAAGCGACAGGACCGACACGCTCGCGCCCGAATCGAACATGATGGTGATGCGGTGACCGTCCACCGAGCCCCGGCCGATGATCTGGGGGCGGCGCGCGCTGGAGCGGCGCAGCGTGTCGACCGCGACGGCTTGACCCGGTTTCGCCCAGTACGTCAGCGGTTGCTCACCGCAGTCCACCGGCCTCACCAGCCGCATGAAGCCGTCCTTGAAGTCGTATTCCGTATCTGTGAGCCGCAGCACATTGTCGCCCAACAGGCCGACCACGCCGCTGCCGACGGTGTTGCCCCCGACCACGAATGGAATGTTCGACAAGGCGATGCCGATGTAGGTGAAGTGCCGCACGGTGGCGATCTTTGCGCCGGCCTCGCCGCCGCCGAATCCCTGGATGAATGCGCGGGGTGATCCGTATTCCATGCGGATTGCCATGCCCCAGAGCGAGCGGGGCGCGAGCCAATTGCGCAGCGGCAGTTTGTATTGCGCCGCCGCGGCCGCCGACAGCACACTGGTGCTGGCGCCGGTGTCGATGATGAAGCGGGCTTTGACCCCGTTGATCTCGGTGAGCAGGGTCGGCCGCAGACCGCGCATCGTCACGATGATCGGTGGAGTCTCGACCAGTTTGCACCGACCGGCGGCGCTCGCCCGCGGCAACGGCAGCGCCGCCAACAGGCCGAAGCACAGGACACGGCCGATGCGCATCAGTGCGCCGCGATCCGGGTCGTGCCCGCCCGCGGCGGCTCCTCGCCGGCGAAGGCGCTCGGCCCGTTGATCAATGCGGACCGCCCTGTCGGTCCACCGCTTTGCGCGCGCATGGCTCTCCCCCGGGGATCCGCCATTGTTCTGGGCCGGGCGCGTACGCACCCGTGCCGAGCTGGCCCCGTGTGCAGAGCCTAACGCAGGCGCGGCAAATCGCAAGCCGGCACCGCGGGCGCGCCCGGTTCGCGGGCCGATCGGTCGGGGTACACTCCCTAAATCATGGTCAGTCCATCCATCGGGGATGCCGATCTGTACGCGCTGGCCGAGCGGACCGGCCAGGCCCTGCGGGCGGCCCACTGGCGGATCGCCACAGCCGAGTCGTGCACCGCCGGGTGGATCGCCAAGACCCTCACCGATGTCCCGGGCAGCTCGCGCTGGTTCGAGTGCGGGTACGCCAGTTATTCCAACGCGGCGAAGATCCGCGACTTGGGGGTGCGCGAGCGCACGCTCGCGCAGCAGGGCGCCGTCAGCGAAGCCACCGTGCGGGAGATGGTCGAAGGGGCGCTCGCGCGCTCCGGCGCGGACGTTGCGGTCGCGGTCAGCGGCATCGCGGGGCCAGAGGGAGGCACGCCCGATAAGCCGGTCGGCACGGTGTGGCTTGCCGTCGCGATGCGGGCTCGGCCGAAGCCGATCTGCGAGCGATACGGCTTCGAGGGCGACCGTGATGCCGTGCGCCGCCAGACGGTGGCCCACGCCTTGCGAAGGGCCCTGCAGATGCTCGAGGAGAGCACCGCGGCCGCGGGGGCGGGCCCCTCATGATGACCGGGAGTGCGGGGGGTTGAGCGGCGAGGCGCCGCGCTCGCCGGCCGGTCCACGGGAACGGACGCACCGGCTCTTCCTGGCGCTCTGGCCCGACGCCGCGATGCGCGAGCAGCTGGCACATGCGGTGCGCAACGGCGTGCGCAGCAGCGGTGGCCGGCACGTGCCGCAGGCCAATTACCATATCACCCTTGCGTTCATCGGGCCGGTATCCGAGGGCCGCGTGGCCGAGCTCGGCGCCCTCGTGCGGGCCGTACCCGATGCGGGACCGATTGCGGTGCCGCTGCAGGAGTTGGTGTACTGGCCCGGTCCTCGGGTGCTGTGCGCGGTGCCGCCGGCGCCGCCGGCGCCGCCGGCGGGGCTGGCCGGCTGGGCCGGCAGGTTGCTCGAGGCCTTGGTGGCGGCCGCTTTTGCTCCGGATCTCAAGCCCTTCCGTCCGCATGTCACTGTGGCACGCAAGGTGATGCGGCCAAGTCCTTCTGCGCCGATGCATCTGCTGCTGTGGCAGTTCGGTGAGTTTGCGCTGATCGAGAGTCGCACGCTCGAGGCCGGACCTGTATACAGTGTTGTGGAGACCTATCCACTGTCCAGCGGCACATTGGCGGCAAAATAACACGTTGTGCGCACAAACAAAGATGTGGTGAGCGGCCGCTTTGTGGGATAATTTATCCAGTACGTGGGGCACCACCATTTTCGGGACAGCCAGATGGAAGAGAATCGCAAAAAGGCGCTCGCCGCCGCACTCGGTCAGATCGAGAAGCAATTCGGCAAGGGCTCGGTCATGCGTCTCGGGGATGCCGGCGCGGTCTACGACGTCGAATCGGTGTCGACCGGTTCCCTCGGCCTGGATATCGCGCTCGGCGTCGGTGGCTTGCCGCGCGGACGGGTCGTGGAGGTCTACGGCCCCGAATCATCGGGCAAGACGACCCTGACGCTGCAAGTGATCGCCGAGGTGCAACGCACCGGCGGGACTGCGGCGTTCGTCGACGCCGAGCATGCCCTCGATCCGGCATATGCCGAGAAGCTCGGCGTGAACATCGCCGAGCTGCTGGTCTCGCAGCCCGATACCGGCGAGCAGGCGCTGGAGATCACCGACATGCTGGTGCGCTCCAACGCGGTGGATATCGTGGTGATCGATTCGGTGGCCGCGCTCACTCCCAAGGCGGAGATCGAAGGCGAGATGGGCGAGATGCAGGTCGGATTGCAGGCGCGCCTGATGTCCCAGGCGCTGCGCAAACTGACCGGCAACATCAAGCGCTCGAACACCATCGTGATCTTCATCAATCAGATCCGCATGAAGATCGGCGTGATGTTCGGCAATCCCGAGACTACCACCGGCGGCAACGCGCTGAAGTTCTACGCCTCGGTGCGACTCGACATTCGCCGCATCGGCGCGATCAAGAGCGGCGAAGAGGTGATCGGCAACATGACGCGCGTCAAGGTGGTCAAGAACAAGGTGGCGCCGCCGTTTCGCGAGGCGGAGTTCGAGATCATGTACGGGCTGGGCATCTCGCGCGAAGGGGAGATCATCGACCTCGCGAGCGCCCAGGGCATCATCGAGAAGTCCGGCGCCTGGTACGCGTACAAGGGCAACCGCATCGGGCAGGGCAAGGACAATGCGCGCGCCTTCTTGCAGACCAATCCCGAGGTGGCGCGCGAGATCGAGGCGGAGGTGCGCGCCAGGCTGTTGCCGGTCCGCCCGCCGCGCAGCAGTGGCGAAGCCGCCTCGGCCTGAATCGAGCGCCGACCCGAGGAGCATCCGGGCCGCGGCGGTGGCCCTGCTGGCGCGGCGCGATTATTTGAGCGTCGAGCTGGGGGAGAAGCTGCGGGCCCGGGGATTCGCGGCCATGGCCACGGCTGAGGTTCTCGCGGCGCTCGCCGCCGAGCATCTGCTCGATGACGCGCGCTGTGCCGAGCGCTTCGTGGCCTATCGGGCCGAGCGCGGCCACGGGCCGCTGCGCATCGGGCGCGATCTGAGGGCCCAGGGAGCCGAGCCTGCGCTGATCGAGGCGGCCCTTGCCGCCGGACCCGATTGGCGGGGATTGGCCTGCCAGGTCCGCCGGCGCAAGTTCGGCGCGGCCCTACCGGCCGGCTGGGCCGAGAAGGCGCGTCAAGCCCGTTTTTTGCAGTATCGGGGCTTTTCATCGGATGATATCCGGGCGGCTACTGGCGCCGAGCTCGAACTGGACTGACACCCTTGAGGCGACCCACCTGTCTTGGCGCGGCCGACGTACGGCGCGTGTTCCTCGAATTCTTCCGCGACCGCGGCCACACCGTCGTGCCCTCGGCCTCGCTCGTGCCGGGTAACGATCCGACACTGCTGTTCACCAATGCCGGCATGGTGCAGTTCAAGGACGTATTCCTCGGCAAGGAGAGGCGTGATTACACGCGTGCCACCAGCACTCAGCGCTGCGTGCGCGCCGGCGGCAAGCATAACGATCTCGAGAACGTCGGATACACGGCCCGGCACCACACGTTCTTCGAGATGCTCGGAAACTTCTCGTTCGGCGACTACTTCAAGCGCGAGGCGATCGGATTCGCGTGGGCGTTTCTCACCGAGAGGCTGCAGCTCGATCCAGCCCGGCTCTGGGTGACGGTGTACCGCGACGACGACGAGGCGGCCGATATCTGGCTGAAGGAGATCGGGGTGCCGCCCGAGCGCTTCGCGCGCATGGGCGAGAAATCCAACTTCTGGGCCATGGGAGATACCGGGCCCTGTGGTCCGTGCAGCGAGATCTTCTACGACCACGGAGCGGAGATCCCCGGGGGGCCGCCCGGGTCTCGCGACGAGGACGGTGACCGATTCGTCGAGATCTGGAACCTGGTGTTCATGCAGTTCGACAGGGCCGCGGACGGTACGCTCAGCCTTCTGCCCAAGCCCTCGGTCGACACGGGGATGGGTCTGGAGCGCATCGCGGCGGTGTTGCAGGGCGTGCACTCGAACTATGACATCGATCTGTTCCGCAACCTGATAGCGGCGGCGGCCCAGCTGGCCGGTACTGCGGATCTGAGCTCGAGTTCGCTGCGGGTCATCGCCGATCACATCCGTGCCTGCACGTTCCTGGTGCTCGATGGCGTCCTGCCCTCCAACGAGGGCCGCGGCTATGTGCTGCGGCGCATCATTCGCCGCGCCGTCCGCCACGGTTACAAGCTCGGGATCGAGGCGCCGTTCTTCTACAAGCTGGTGGCGGTGCTCGAGCGGGAGATGGGCGCGGCGTATCCGGAGCTCGCCGCTGGCCGAGCCCAGGTCGAGCGGGTGCTCGAACACGAGGAGAAGCGCTTTGCCGAGACCCTGGCCAAGGGCATGGCATTGCTCGATGAGGTGATCGCGGGGCTGTCGGCGGACGGCGCCGCGGGAACCGGCGTGGTCATCCCGGGCGAAGTGGTCTTCAAGCTCTACGACACGTACGGCTTTCCTGCCGATCTGACCGCGGACATTGCCCGCGAGCGCGGCCTGGCTGTCGATCAGGCCGGATTCGATGCGGCCATGGAGGCCCAGCGGCGCCGCTCCCAGGAGGCGAGCAAGTTCGGCATCGACCCGCACGGCGTCGCGGCCATCGACACACGCACGACGTTTGAAGGCTATGCGGTGCTCGCGGCCGAGGGGCGTGTCGCGGCGCTGCTGAAGGACGGCGCACCCGTGCAGCAGATCATCGCCGGCGAGCGCGCCGAGGTGGTGCTCGACCGCACGCCATTCTATGCCGAGTCGGGCGGGCAGGTCGGTGATACGGGCACGCTGAGCGCCGCCGGAGTGCGCTTTGAAGTCGAGGATACGATCAAACACGGTGCCGCGTACGCGCACGTCGGCCGCCTGAGCGAGGGCCGCATCCGAGTGGGAGACACGCTCGCGGCGGCGGTCGATGGCCCTCGGCGCCGCGCCACGGCGCTCAATCACTCCGCAACCCACCTGCTCCACGCGGCACTGCGCCAGACGCTCGGGACGCATGTCCAACAGAAGGGCTCGCTGGTCGCGCCCGACCGGCTACGGTTCGATTTCTCGCATCCGCAACCGGTGACCGAGGCGCAGCTCGCGACCATCGAGCGGCTGGTGAATGCCCAGATCCGGGCCAATGCGCCGGCGGAAACCCGGGTGATGGACTATGAGGAAGCGCTCGCCACGGGGGCCATGGCTCTGTTCGGAGAGAAATACGACAAGGATGTGCGCGTGCTGCGGATCGGGGATTTCTCGATCGAGCTGTGCGGGGGCACTCATGTGCAGCGTGCAGGCGACATCGGCTTGTTCAAGATCGTCAGCGAGAGCGGCGTTGCCTCGGGTGTGCGCCGTATCGAGGCGGTCACGGGAGAGGGCGCGATCGAGCTGATGGAGCGCAACGATGCGCTGCTGAAGGAACTCGCCCAGCTCGTGCGCGGCTCACGCGAGGAGGTCAGGGACAGGGTGCGTGAGTCACTCGAGCGTGCCCGGCAGATGGAGCGCGAGATCCGCACGCTCAAGGACAGGCTGGCGTGCGGCCAGGGAACGGATCTGGCCGCGGGCGCGCAGGATGTGCAGGGGATCAAGGTCCTCGCCGCGCAGATCCCCGACGCCGACGTCGCCACGTTGCGCGGCGTGGTCGATCGGCTCAAGGAGACGCTCAAATCCGCCGTGATCGTGCTGGCCTCGGTACAGGGTCCGCAGAAGGTCGTGCTCGTGGCGGGCGTAACCGCTGACCAGACGGCGCGTCTGAAGGCCGGTGAGCTTGTGGGAGCGATTGCGAGCCGCCTGG
>JAJZMI010000161.1 GCA_021798335.1 Pseudomonadota bacterium
GGCGAGCGTTGCGGCGGCCGCGGCGATGATGTCGGGGTCGAGCGCCGGGGTCTCGCCCCGGCGCCAGGATTGCGCCATCGCCAGCAAGGCGTGGGTCGCGTAGCACTGGCCGGCGTCCCAACGCGCGAACGGGTCGTTGTCGTGGGTGGCCAGGAAGCTCAGCTGCCGTCCGCTCAGTCCGCTGAGCCGCACCGGCGCGGAAAAGCCGCGCAGGAGCGAGGGTACCGGTCGCTCGGGGACATCCTCGAACACGAAGCGCGATTGCGCCGCCTGGACCAGCAGCACCCGCGTGCCGGCTCGGGCCGCGGCCTCGCCGGCGAGCCGCAGGGGCAGCTGCGCGCCCCGGGCATCGAGCAGGCCCATGGCCAGCGGCACCACCAGCGGCTGCTTCTCCGGCTGGCCGGGGGTGGGCGGTGTGCGTTGCGCCACGGTGAGGACATAGCGGCGGGTGGCCGGATCGTATTGCTCGGAAATGATCAGCTCCGGGGTGCCCGCCTGGTGGTACCAGAGCTTGAAGGCGCTCAACTCGACACCGGAGGCATCGGCCATCGCCGCGACGAAATCGTCGATGGTGACGGCTTGGTTGTCGTGGCGGGCGAAATACAGGTCCATGCCGCGGCGGAACGCCGCGCGGCCGATGATGGTGGCCATCATGCGGATGACTTCGGCGCCTTTATTGTAGACCGTCGCGGTGTAGAAATTATCGATCGCCTGATAGCGGTCGGGCTGCACGGGATGGGCGAGCGGCCCGGCATCCTCGCGGAACTGCGTCGCGCGCAGCGCCCGCACGTCGGCGATGCGTTTCACCGCCGCCGAGCCCTGGTCCATCGTGAATTCCTGCTCGCGGTAGACCGTGAGTCCTTCCTTCAGCGACAGCTGGAACCAGTCGCGGCAGGTGACGCGGTTGCCGGTCCAGTTGTGGAAATACTCGTGGCCGATGACCGACTCGATCTGTTGGTAGTCCGTGTCGGTCGCGGATTGCGGATCCGCCAGCACGCAGCGGGTGTTGAAGATGTTGAGACCTTTGTTCTCCATTGCGCCCATGTTGAAATCGGACACGGCTGCGATGTTGAACACGTCGAGGTCGTATTCCAGGCCGAAGCGCTCCTCGTCCCACGCCATCGCGGTCTTCAGCGAGCGCATCGCGTGCGCGCAGCGCGCCTCGTCGCCGGGGCGTACCCAGATCGCCAGCGCCACCTCGCGCCCCGAGCCGGTGGTGAAGCGGTCGCGTACCGCGACCAGCCGGCCGGCGACCAGCGCGAACAGGTAGCAGGGCTTGGGGTGGGGGTCCGTCCAGGTGATGCGGTGGCGACCGTCCGGGAGCCTCTCGAGCGGACCGGGATTGCCGTTGGAGAGCATCACCGGACAGGCGTGCGGATCGGCGGTCAGGCTGACCGTGTAGCGCGCCATCACGTCCGGCCGGTCGGGGAAATAGGTGATGCGGCGGAAGCCCTCGGCCTCGCACTGGGTGAAGAAGGCGTCGTTGGACAGGTAGAGGCCCGACAGCTCGGTATTGGCCGCCGGGTCGATGACCGTCTCGAGCTCGAGGGTAAAGCTGTGCGGGATGTCCTCGATCAGCAGCGACGAGTCCTCGAGCCGCCAGCGATGGGCATCGAGGCCGGTGCCGTCGAGCGCGATGGCGCACACCGGCTGGCCGGCGCCGTCGAGGCGCAGCGGCTGCCCCGGCGGGGCGGCCGGGTTGCGGCGCAGCGTCAGGCGGGAACGTACCACCGTGGCATGCGGATCGAGTGTGAAATCCAGTGTCACCGTGTCGACGAGGAAGGCCGGCGGCCGGTAATCGGCCAGTCGGGTCTCGCGGGGGGCGAGCCGCGTGTTGAGGTCGTGAGCGGTGGGCATAGGGGTTCTCGGTGGCGCAGTATATTCCTTGTCGGAATTCGACGAGAGCGCATGGCGGGTTGGACGCCTCGGGCCGGTAGTTGGGCCCCCTGCAGGCTGCGCTAGCGCATGGAGGCTCGTGAGCGCCGGCCGGAGACGAACGGCGAGTCGCGATCGAAGAAGCGCCAGGGGCGGCTCGCCCACTCGCCCGCATGATCGATGCCGATGCGCGCGCTGCGGCCGATGCGTACGGCCCGAGGAGTCGCCGGGTGCTCGATCCACAGCGCGTTTCCGCACAGGTCGAGTCCGTTGTGCCGGCGGTCGATGTTCATTGCGCGGCACAGCAGCCCGGGGCCTGAAGCGCTTCCCTCGAGGCCGGCCAGCGGCTCGAGGGCTCGCAGCAGCACGGCGTGGGGTACCCCCTCATCCCCGGTGACGACGTTCAGGCAGTGCCACATACCGTAGATGAAGTACACGTAGGCATATCCCGGGGGACCGAACATCACCGCGGTGCGTGGCGTTCGCCCGCGCGCGGAGTGGGCAGCCCGGTCGGCCGGGCCGAGATAGGCTTCCGTCTCGACGATTCGCCCGACGCGCCGCACGGCCCCGACACGGTGCACCAAGTGCAGGCCGATGAGCGCACGCGCGATGGCGAGCGTACGGTGGCGATAGAACGCTCGATCCAGCCGGCCGGATTGGGATACCGCATCACTGCCGCGGGGCCGGGCGGTGCTCGGGTCGGCGGTCTCGCCCGCGCGCGCCATTCCTGCAAGGCGGATCCGGCCCATCGCCGCTCAGTTCAAGCCTCGGTATCGAGGACCATGCGGACGAGCTGCGCGAAGGATGAGGCTCCCATCTTTTCCATGACGCGCGCGCGGTGGATCTCCACCGTGCGCTGACTGACTCCGAGATCGGCGGCCACCACTTTGTTCGGTTTGCCGCGGGTGATGAGGGTGAGGACCTCGCGCTCGCGCGGGGTGAGCGATTCGAGGCGCTCGCGGATGCGGTCCTGCTCCTTCAGCTCCTGGCGCGTTCGCTGATCTTTCTCCAGTGCGCGCTGGACGCGATCGAGCAGATCCTGATCACGGAAGGGCTTTTGCAGGAAGTCGAACGCGCCGTGCTGCATCGCTTCGACCGCCATCGGGATGTCACCGTGGCCGGTGATGAAGATCACCGGCACGGTTGCGCCGCGCAGATTGAGCAGCTGCTGCAGCTCGAGCCCGCTCATGCCCGGCATGCGCACATCGAGCACCACGCAGCCCGGCTGGCGCACATCGTACTGGGCGAGGAACTCCTGGGCGCTGCAATACACCGTGGCCGGCAGGCCGACCGACTTCAGCAGCAGTCGCAGCGAGGCGCGGACCGCCTCGTCATCATCGACCACGAAAACCGTGGGCTTCAACTCGCGGGCTGTTTCCATCGGACTGTCACCGGCGGCAGGAGGGGCCATTGGCGTTCGTCGGCGGAACGACGGGAATGGACATGATTGCGCAACTGAGTGAGTATGTTGCCGCCAAGGCGTCCGGCGCGCTAGGTATTTTCCGCATGCCGCCGCGCCGGGCGCGCCAGCCGGGTGCGCGAGAACCAGGCGCCGTGTGCACCGGCCGGAGACTCCTGTGGACACACAAGCCGTACGAGCCCGCCTGCTGAGGCGGCGTGAAGAGCTGCAGAGTCGCGCGAGCAGCGCGAGCGCCGATCTGCGCCACGAATCCGATCCGCTGAGCGCGGATTTCGCCGAGCAGGTCACCCAGCGCGAGAGCGATGAGGTTCTCGGGGCGATCACCGAATCGGCCCGCGAGGAGCTGCGTCAAATCCAGGCGGCTTTGCGCCGGCTCGAGGCGGGCACGTACGGCATCTGCATCGTGTGCGGCGAGCCGATCGAGGCGGGGCGGCTCGCGGCGGTTCCCTACGCGGATTGCTGCCGCAAGTGCGCCGATGGGCAGCGGGGCGGACCGAGGCGAGCCCGATGAGCCCGCCGGCCTTCCCGGCCCCGAGCGCTGTCATCACGCTGACCACCGACTTCGGCGACCAGGGTCCGTTCGTCGGGGTGATGAAGGGGCGCATTCTCGGGCGCTTTCCGGCGGCGCGCATCATCGACCTGACGCACCAGATCCTGGTGCATTGGCCCGCCGAGGCCGGCTTCTGGTTGCAGCGCGCGTTTGCCTACTTTCCCTCCGGCACGGTTCACGTCGCGGTGGTCGATCCCGGGGTCGGTACTGCGCGCGACATCGTCGTGGTCTGCGCCGCGGGACATGTGTTTCTCGCGCCGGACAACGGTCTGCTGGCCCCGCTGGTGGCTCGGCATGCGGACGCCGAGGTGGTGCGGCTGCGGCCTGCTGGGCTGGCGCGGCTCGGGATCGCCCGCGTCAGCGCAACGTTTCACGGCCGGGACATCTTTGCGCCCGTGGCCGCCGAATTGGCCGCGGGCCGCGCTCGGCCCGCTGAGCTCGGCGAGACGGCCGCCGCCGAGTCGCTGGTGCCGGCGTGGGTGGAGGAGCCCACGACCGACGCCGCAAGCGTCAGCGGCGTGGTGATCGCCATCGATCACTTCGGCAATCTGATCACCAACATCGATGGCGCGCTCCTCGAGCGGTTCCGGCTGCCGCTGGTGCGTACCGGGCATCATGCCTTCCCCCTGCTGCGGACCTACGCAGATCGCCGACCGGGACAGTACCTGGCGCTGATCAATTCGTTCGGGGTGCTCGAGATCGCCCGGGCCGAGCAGAGCGCGGCGGAAGGCCTCGGCCTTGGACGGGGGGCGCCGGTGACGGTCCGCGACCGCAGCGCATAGCGCGCGAGAGCCCTTGCTCCGCGGCGAGTTTTCATTATAGTTCGCTGTCTTGCTCCCCTCGAAGTTGCACTACCTAATTGATTTAACTGGGATTTTTACCGCCAGATGTCGGAACGAGACAACGAGAGCTTCGATCTCGACGAGGAAATCCTGAGTGGACACGCCGAGGAGGGCGCGGATTACGATCGGATGCTCGATCGGGTGGACAAGCGCCGGCCCATGGCCGGCAAGCGCAGCAAGGCTGCCTGGAGCCGGCTCGAGGAAGTCCTGGCGGACAAGAGGCTCGAGAAGGACCTGCGCGATTTCGACGAGGAGCTGTAGCGGCTGCGCGCCCGTGAAGCCGATTCGATCGACCCGAGCAGGGCAGCTGGCATGCGGCCGCGCCCGGGGGCCTGCTCGGCCTGAAGGCTTGATGCGGCCCGCCCCGCCGTGTGCTCAGGAGCAGCATTGACTCGCAGCGCCTCCCAGTGGATCGTCCTGAAGTTCGGCGGGACCAGCGTCTCCTCGCTCTCGAATTGGCAGAACATCGCGCGAGTCACCGCGCAGCGGCGTGCAGGCGGTGCCCGCGTTCTGATCGTGCACTCGGCCCTGAGCGGCGTGACGGATCGGCTCGAGCGGCTGCTCGATGCGGCGCGCACCCAGAAGTACGAGGAGGAGCTGCAGGAGATCGAGGACCGCCATCGAAAGCTCGCGGGTGCTCTCGGCCTCCCGCTCGGGGAGGCCTGCGAGGCGCGTCTGGCCGAGCTGCGTCAGATCGCCGCCGGTGTGGCTCTGATCGGAGAGGCGAGCGATCGAACGCGCGCCCGCGTGATGTCTGCCGGGGAGCTGATGGCCACCGACCTCGGGGCCCGTTATCTGGCTGCGCAGGGTCTGGAGGCTCGATGGGCCGACGCGCGTACCATGCTCATCGCCGATGAGCGCGTCGGCGCTTCGGCCAAGGCGAGCGTGTTGTCGGCCGTGTGCCGCTTCGAGCCCGATCAGGCGCTGCTCGAGCGCCTGGAAGACCTCGCCCCCGTAGTCGTGACCCAGGGATTCATCGCGAGCGATGCCGAGGGCAATACCGTGTTGCTCGGCCGCGGCGGCTCGGACACCTCGGGCGCCTATCTCGCCGCCAAGCTGCGCGCCCAGCGGCTGGAGATCTGGACCGACGTGCCGGGGATGTTCAGCGCCAATCCGCGCTCGATCCCGACGGCGCGGCTGTTGCGCGCCCTGCATTACGACGAGGCGCAGGAGATCGCCACGAGCGGCGCGAAGGTGCTGCACCCGCGCTGTATCCTGCCGGTGCGCCAGTACGGTATCCCGTTGCACGTGTATGCCACGCAGGCTCCGCAGATGCCCGGCACGGTGCTCTCGGCCGAGGGCGACGGTACCGCCCAGGTCAAGGCGGTGTGCACCAAGAAGGGCATCACGCTGGTGTCGCTCGAGAGCCCGGGCATGTGGCACCAGGTGGGTTTCCTCGCCGACGTGTTCCAGGTGTTCAAGGCCCACGGCATGTCGGTGGACCTGGTCTCGACCTCCGAGACCAATGTCACCGTCTCGCTCGATCCGGCGGCCAATACCCTCGACAGCGCGCTGCTGGCGGCGCTGGTGAGCGATCTGTCGCGCCTGTGTCGCGTGCAGGTGATCGGGCCATGTGCGTCGGTGAGTCTCGTCGGCCGCAACATCCGGGCCATCCTTCACCAACTCGGCGGTGCGTTTGAGTTCTTCGAGGAGCAGAAGATCTATCTGGTCTCGCAGGCGGCCAACGACCTGAACTTCACCTTTGTGGTCGATGAGACCCAGGGCGATCGCCTGGTCGATCAGCTGCACGAGCTGCTGATCCGGCCCGTGGCGGGCGACCGCGTGCTCGGTCCGACCTGGGCGCAGCTGTTCGCTGCGCCGCAGGCCTCGGCGGCGCGCCCCGAGCCGTGGTGGCGCGGCGAGCACTCGCGGGTTCTGGCGGCACTCGGGACGCGCGACTCGGCCTACGTCTATCATCTCGAGACGGTGCGCGCCGCGGCCCGATCGCTGCGCGCGCTGCGCAGCCTGGACCGGGTGCACTTCGCGGTCAAGGCGAATCCTCACCCGCAGATCCTGCGGGCCATTGCCGCCGAGGGTGTGGACTTCGAGTGCGTCTCGCGCGGGGAGCTCGAGCACGTGCTCGCCGTGTTCCCACAGCTCGATGCGCACCGCGTGCTCTTTACCCCGAACTTCGCCGCGCGCGAGGAGTATGCCTGGGCGCTCGAGCGCGGCATGCAGGTCACCGTCGACAACCTGTTCGTGCTCGAGCAGTGGGGGGATCTGTGGCGCGAGCGGGAGATCTTCGTGCGCATCGACACCGGCGCCGGCGCGGGTCATCATCACCACGTGCGCACTGCCGGCGCGCACGCCAAGTTCGGCGTACCCATTGCGGATCTGGATGACCTGGAGCGCCTCGCGCGACGGTGCGGCGCGCGTATCGTCGGGCTGCACTCCCATGTCGGCAGCGGCATTCTCACGGTGAGAACCTGGGAGCATACCGCCCGCCGGCTGGCCGAGCTTGGGCAGCGCTTCGAGGCGGTTCGCGCGATCGACATCGGCGGGGGCCTCGGCATACCGGAGCGCGCCGACCAGCATGGCCCGGACCTGAACGAGCTCGATACGCTGCTCGCGGCCGTGCGCGCCGAGCATCCACGCCTGGAGATCTGGATGGAGCCGGGGCGCTACCTCGCCGCCGCGGCTGGGGCGCTGGTGGCCCGGGTCACGCAGCTCAAGAGCAAGGGTAGTGTCCGCTACGTGGGTATCGCCACCGGGATGAATTCCCTGTTGCGACCGGCGCTCTACGGGGCATATCACGAGATCGTCAACCTCACGCGGCTCGCGGAGCCGGCCGGCGAGCTGGTCAATGTCGTCGGCCCGATCTGCGAGAGCGCCGATGTGTTGGGACATGACCGGCTGCTGCCGAGGACCCGCGCGGGCGATGTTCTGCTCATTGCCAACGCGGGCGCCTACGGCCATTGCATGAGTTCACGCTACAACCTGCGTGAGCCTGCCGAGGAGCTGATCCTCTGACCCGTCCGAAGGCGCGCAAGGCGACGAAAAAGAGCCCGTCGGCGGCGGCGCGCCGCGGTCGCGGCACTGCCGGCCGCCGCCGCTTCGGGCGGCTGCTGGGCTGGATCGCCGGCGGGTCGGCGTTGGCGGGCCTGCTGATCTTCGGCGGCTATGCGCTGTATCTGGATCGGCTCGTGACCGGCCGGTTCAGCGCGCTGCGCTGGACGCTGCCGGCGCGCGTCTATGCCGCGCCGATGCAGCTGTACGCGGGTCTGGACTTGAGCGAGGCCGATCTCGAGCACGACTTGCGGCGGCTGGCCTATCGGCCGGTGGCCGCGCTGCGCGGGCCGGGCACGTATACCGCGACGCTCGGGCGAGTCGAAGTGATGCTGCGGCCGGTGCAATTCGCCGATCGGGAGCGCCCGGCCCTGCGGCTGACCGTGGTGTTCGGGCCGGCCGGAATCGTGGATCTGCGGGACGGGGCCGGGCACGAGGTGCCGGTCATCCGGCTCGATCCGCTGCTCATCGGGAGCATTTATCCGCGCGACGGGGTCGATCGCATCGTGGTCGCTCCGAAGCAGGTGCCGCCGTTGCTGCCCAAGGCCCTGATCGCCGTCGAGGATCGGACGTTCCAGACCAACTGGGGCATCGATCCGAAGGGCATCCTGCGGGCCGCCTGGGTCGATCTGCGCGAGCGCCGCTATGCCGAGGGCGGCAGCACGCTCACTCAGGAGCTGGTGCGAAGTTATTTTCTCAATGACCGCAGGACGCTGTGGCGAAAGCTCCGCGAGGCCATCATGGCCGTGGCGCTGACGGCGCATTTCAGCAAGGCTGAAATCATGAACGCCTACATCAACGAGATCTTCCTCGGCCAGGACGGCAATCTCTCGGTGCACGGCTTCGGGCTCGCCAGCGAGTACTACTTCGGCGAGCCGCTCGCCGAGCTCGATCTGCCGCAGATCGCGATGCTGGTGGCCATCGTGCGCGGTCCGACCTACTACAATCCGCGCCTGTACCCGCGCCGGGTGTTGGCGCGGCGCAATCGGGTGCTCGGTATCCTGGCGCGCCAGGGTGTCGTCAGCGCCGCGCGCGCCGCCGTGGCGATGCGTACGTCCCTTGGCGTCACCCCCGAGCCGGTGGGCGCCTATTATCCGGCCTATCTCGATCTGGTCCGGCGTACGCTCGCCCGCGACTATCCCGAGAAAGAGCTGACCGAGGCGGGTCTGAGGGTCTATACCAGTCTCGATCCGCACGTACAGGCCATCGCGCAGCGGGCCCTCGACACGGTGCTGCATCGGCTCGACCGGACGCATCATGACGGCAAGGAGCTGCTGCAGGGGGCGGTGGTGGTCACCTCGCCGCAGACCGGGGACGTACGGGCGATCGTCGGCGGCCGCGACGGCAATTACGACGGCTTCAACCGCGCGCTGTATGCCCATCGCTCGATCGGATCGATCATCAAGCCGTTCATCTACCTCACCGCGCTCGAGACGGGGCGATACACCCCCGCCTCCATCATCGAGGACGAGCCGATTGCCGTCAGCCTCGGCGCGGGCCGGTACTGGCGGCCACGCAACTACTCGCGCGTCTTCCACGGACCGGTGCCGCTGGTGCACGCGCTCGCGCAGTCCCTGAACGCCGCCACGGTGCGTCTGGGGATGTCGATCGGGCTGAACCCCGTCATGCATACGCTGCGGCGCTTCGGTCTGAAGCATCCCCCGCAGGAGGTGCCGGCGATGCTCCTCGGCGCAAGCGATCTGACACCGTTCGAAGTGGCTCAACTGTACAACGGGATCGCCGACGGCGGCTTTCGCGAGCCGCTGCGCGCCGTGCGCGCCGTGGTGAGCGCGCACGGCAGGCCGCTCAAGGCGTTCCCGGTGCGGGTCACGCCGGTGGCGCCGCCGGCCGCGGTGTATGAGCTGACCACCATGATGGAACAAGTGCTCACCCACGGCACGGGCCAACCCGCTCTTAAGCGGCTGCCGCCCGGGTTGATCGTGGCCGGCAAGACCGGCACCTCGCAACATGATGCCGACAGCTGGTTTGCGGGCTTTTCGAGCAATCTGCTCGCGGTCGTGTGGGTCGGGTATGATCACGATCAACCGACCGGTCTGGTTGGCGCGCGGGGCGCGCTGCCGGTGTGGGCGCGCATCATGGCGCAGCTCGGCGCGGTGTCGCTCGATATGCCGCCGCCGCAGGGCCTGAAGGAAGTGTGGATCGATTTCGCGACCGGTCTTCAGACCACGCCCGCGTGCGACGGAGCGAATGCGGTCGAGGTGGCGGTGCCATCGAGCGCGCAGCTTGCGCCGATGGCCGGTTGCGGACTGTTCGGGAACATGCAATGAGCGGCACATCTGCGGGACTTGCGCGCACCGGGCTGGCGGCACTGCTGTGCGCGACGGCGCTGTCGAGCTGCGCACTCGTCGGGCCGCCGTATGCGAGCACGCATCCAAACATCGATTCGGGCGCACGGGGGGGTGTCCTGCCGCACTCGAGCGGCGCACCTGAGATCGACCCGTTGGACAGTTCCGGCGGGTCCTCGCCGCAGCAACCGGGCTCGGCGGATTCCTTCGGCACTGCGCCGCAAACGATGCCGCAGTACGCCCTCGGTCCGGCGGCGCAGGCGCTCGTGGCCGACGCGCATCAGCAGGAGCATAGGCGCGATTACGGGCTGGCCGCCGAGACGCTCGAGCGCGCGCTCTCGATCGAGCCGCGCAATCCCCGCGTATGGCTCGAATTCGCCGAGGAGAGCCTTGCGGCCGGTCACGCCGCCCAGGCCAACGGCATGGCACGCAAGGCACTGTATCTGGCCGCCGGCAATCCCTCGGTTCAGGCCTCGGCCTGGGGGGTTATCGCCGCGACGTTGCGCGCCGAGGGCCAAACGCAGGCGGCTGTTGCGGCCGAGCAGAAGGCTGCCGAGCTTTCCGTTCAGTAAGCCGCTCAGGCCGCGAGGGTGATGCTGACCGGGCAGTGATCGCTGCCGAGGACGTCGGGGTGGATCGCGGCGGCTTTGACCGCTTTGCGCAGGCTCCCGGAGACCAGGACGTAGTCGATTCTCCACCCGATGTTGCGGGCGCGGGAGTTGGCGAAGTGGCTCCACCAGGTGTAGTAGCCGTTGCCCTGCTTGAACAGGCGAAAGGTGTCGATGAACCCGGCGTCGATGAAGCTCTGAAAGCCGGCGCGCTCCTCGTCCGTGAAGCCCTTCTTGCCGCGGTTGGGGCCGGGATTGGCCAGATCGAGCTCGGTGTGCGCCACGTTCAGATCGCCGCACAAGACGACGGGCTTGTGCTTCTCGAGCGCTCGGCAGTGCGCGAGGCAGGCCGGATCCCAGTGCCGGTGGCGCAGCTGGAGCCGGCTGAGATCGTCCTTGGCGTTCGGGGTATACACGGTGACCACGTAGAACTTCGCGTACTCCGCGGTGATCACCCGGCCCTCGGCTAAGCTGTCGCGCCCGTCCTGATCGGTGAAGCTGTACTGCCGCGCGATCGCCGCCGGGAAGCCGTTGATCACCGACAGCGGCTCGCCGCGGCTGAAGATCGCCGTGCCCGAGTAACCTTTCTTCTGCGCCGAGTTCCAGAACTCATGGTACCCGTGCCCGTTGAGGTCGATATCGGCCTGGCCGCGCTCGGCCTTGGTCTCCTGCAGACACAGGATGTCGGGTTGATGCGCGCGGATGAAGCTCTGCAATGTGCCTTTGCGGGTAACGGCCCGGATGCCGTTGACGTTCCATGAGTAGATTGTCGTCATGCTCTGCGCCGCTCGCCGATGAGGGTGCGCCCGCGCCGATCAACCTGGGACGAGGGTGCTGCGCCGCACAGTACAGGCGCGGCGCGCAACGCTCAAGCCTGGAAATGACCTGCGGAGCTTCTTGGAAGCGCTGGATCGGGGCTCATGCCCCGCCGAGCGCCGTTGCGCCCAAAAAGCGTGGTTTTCGGCGCAACGTCCGCCACCTGCGGCGGCGGGCACGTTCCTGTGCCTGTCACGCGTTCGTGCTGCCGCAGGGCCGGGAGTTCATGGGGAACTATCAAGGACCGCCGGCGAGGCGCAGGGGCCCGCCGGGAGTGTCCTCGACGCGATGCCAGACCTGCGAGAGGCCGAACAACGGGATACCGATATAGCCCCGCATCACCAGCTTGCGGCCGCCGTCGATCAGGCGCAGCTCGCAGTCATACACGCGCCCGGTATTCGGATCCACGATGTCGCCGCCGACGTAATGTCCGTCCTTGTAGTGCAGATGGCGCATCAGGATCAGACCGATGATCGGCTGATCGTGCCGGCTGCCCGTGCACCGGGTGCACCGGGCAGCGCTGTGATCGTGAGCGGAGGTCGGCTCGATACGCCCGTAGTAGAGGCCATGATGCTCGAAGATCGAGATCAGCCCGAGCGGCTTGCCGGTGGCCTTGTCGATCGGCGCCCACAGGCCGACCGGCGTGCTCCAGCGTTGCGTGCCGGCGTGCGCGGCGCGAGGCAAGGTCAAGAGCGCGAGCGCGGCGCACAGCGCTGCCACGGGCCCGCGCAGGGATTTCAGTGAAGGCATGCGACAATGTTAGCCAATTGCGGCCTCGCGCGGCGCGCCATTTGGTGCGAACCGTATCCCGCTTTCGGCACAGGACCGGGCTCATCCGGCCGCACGCCGCCGGCGCTCACCCGGGCGCTCTTTCCGATGTGTCCGGCGAGGGCGGGACGCGCGAACTCGCGGCGATCCGGGTAACCAGTCCCTGGGGCCCGGCGGCGATATATGCGCCCTTCATGTCGGCGTCGACGGGCTCGCGGCGCCGCTTGCGCCACAGAGCGAACGCGCTGAGCACCAAGGCCAGGCCGGCGAGGGTCGCGAAGTAAGCCGGCGGGCCGAAGCGGGCCATGAGGGTCCCGAGCAGGATGGGGCTGATCACCGCTCCGAGCCCATTCAGGCTCAGCAGGGCGCTGCTCGCGGCCACCATCTGTGTCGGTTCGAGGTGATCATTCACATGTGATACGCCGAGGGAGTAGAGCGTGAACGCCGTGGAGCTGAACAGCGCGGTCGTGGCGTAGAACAGCAGCCGGGACGGATCGTGCACGATCACGAGCACCGCGCCGCTGAGCGCCGCAACGACGCACACCGCGGCAATCACAGTCCGCCGGTCGAGGCGGTCGGAGAGGCGGCCGATCGGATACTGACCCACCACCGCCGCGAGAATGCTGATGCCCATGAACGTGGCGACCCCGGTGGTGCCGAGTCCGATGCGCTGCGCGTAGACCGGGCCCATGGTGTAGACGCATGCCGTGATCATGCCGGCCATCGTCACCGCCACCATGCCGAGTGGGGAGTTCCGATAGAGTTCGCGGTAGCTCACCTTGCGCGGCAGGGCAATCTCGGGGGCACGGTTCGCCGAGAGCGCGATCGGCACCAGCGCGAGGGAAATCATCACCGCCGCGAGCATGAAGGGCCGGGTGGTGGCGGGATTGGCCGCGATGAGCAGGAATTGCGCGCTCCCGAGGCCGATGTACAGCACGACCATGTAGATCGCGAGCAGCGTGCCGCGTGTGGCCCGGCTCGACCGATCGTTCAGCCAGCTCTCGGCAACGACGTACAGGCCGGCGAAACACAGGCCCGACACCGCCCGCAACAGCGCCCACGTGAACGGCTGAACGAACAGGCCCTGGACCAGAATCGCCGCGGCGGCCACGGCGGCCATGGCGGCGAACACCCGGATGTGTCCGACCCGCAGCACCAGGCGAGGCGCGGTCGCGGTGCCGAGTAGGTAACCGGCATAGTAGCAGGACATTACGATGCCGATGACCGGCACGCTGAAGCCTGCGAGCGCGGCGCGCAGACTGATCGAGGTGCTCTGCAGGCCCGACCCGAGCATCAGGATGCCGATGCCGAGCAGCAACTGCCACGTGGCGGCGAGGCCCGAGGAGGAGTCGGAAACGTCGGCCGGGCTGTCGGGAGTCATTCCCACGGCTGAATGGGTGTCGTGACGATGTTAGACGGAACGCGCGGACCGGGGGCGCGGCCGATAGGGTACCGTCCGCGGCGCTTCAAGGCGATCCCTGCGAGGCGGCGGGATCCCCCCGGCGGGACCGCCGCGCAGTCGAGCCTTTCCCAATCAGGCGCCCGCCGGCAGCAATCCGCGCAGGTCGGCGGCGATGATCCCGGCCCGCGCGCCACTTTGCACCAGCAGCCGCGCCCGACCGTCGGGACCGAAGATGAATACCGCGCTGCTGTGACTGACCTGGTAGTCGCCGTGCGGATAGGGCTTCTGGTAGCGGTAGGTGACTCGATAGCGCTTGATCATACGGGTCAGCTGCGCCGTAGTGCCGCGTAAGCCGACAAACTGCGGCCCGAAGTCGCTCACGTAGCGGCGCAGCACCGGGTCGGTGTCGCGTCGCGGGTCGACCGTCACGAACAGCACGCGCACCCGTCTTGCCTGCGAGCCCAGGCGCTGCAGCGCATCGGCCAGGGTGGCCAGCGTCGTCGGGCACTCCTCGGTGCAGTGCGTGTAGCCGAAGTAAAGCAGCACCGCATCGCCGCGGTAGGTGGCGGCGCTGACGGGTACGCCGTTCTGGTCGGTCAAATGGAACTTCAGCGCGGCGACCAGCCCGGCGACATTGGTCACCCGACCGGGCAGTTGCCGCTGCGTGCAGCCGATGACCGCGCCAAGCAGTCCGCCGATCACCGCCAGCACGATCCCGAGGGCCGCACCGCCCCGAGCGAGCCGCGCGCGGTTCATGCCGGTACTCCCGCCGGGGGATCGGCGGCTTTGGCGCGTGCCTGGGCCAGGGCGCGCCGCTCGCCTTGCAGGACGTGGTGCAGGATCACCAGCACGCCCACCGCCGACATCATGGCTCCCGGAATCCATGTGAGCAGGCCCCCGAGCTGCTGATCGAGCATCGGGCTGATGTGCCACGCCCGGCCGCACACCGCATAGATGCTGTAGAGCGGCCTCGAGCACAGCGTGATGTAGGCGCCGAGCACGATCTGGGGGAGGGCGACGGCAGTCAGGACGATGACCCGGCGCCCGTATGGGACCGCCGCGGCGCCCTGGGCCTCGATAGGCGCCAGGATCATCCACCAGAATAAAATGCCGTCGATGAATATGCTCCAGTTCATCAAGAGGTAGAGCCGCTGGCTGAGCATCGCAAGGAACTGGACCGAGGGGGTGAGCCAGAAGTAGATGAGTCCGACGAACAGGACCGGGGCGAGCAGCTCATGCTGCAGCACGCGCCAGAGCAGGCTGATCGGACGGCGTACCCAGCTCACACTGAGCATGCGCCATATGGGCCGCGGCAGCCCGGCGCGCAGCACGGATACCGGTGCGGACAACACGAGCAGCGCCGGGCCGATGTGATGCAGGATCAAGTGCTGCAGCCGGTGAACCCAGAACATGTGTTGGGCGAGGTAATCGAAATAGGTCTGCAGCACCGCGTAGTTGAGCGCCAGACCGAGGAAGAAGACGAGTGGGCGCCAGGGCCCCACCGGCGCTCCGTTGCGCCGCAGAACCACCAGCCCGCGCACATACAGCACGAGCGTGACCGTGAACACGGCACAGGCCAGCGGCGAGAACTGCCAAGGCAGCAGGTACGACAAGATTCTCACGGCGAATCCCCGGTGAGCCGGCGACGGCACGGTGCGCTAGCGCATAGGGTACCAGAGCCGCCGCGGCCCGCCTCGGGTAGAGGGCGCCTCGAGGCTCAGGGCGTGAGGAACTTGTGCAGACTCTCCGGGGTGCCGCGCACGGAATTCATCGGCAGCAGCGCGGCCGTGACCCGATTGCGTCCGCCATACTTGCTGCGATAGAGCGCCGCATCGGCAACGCGCAGCATGTGATCGGCCGTCTTGCGCTCCCCGAGCGGCACCTGCTCGAGGTTGCACATGCCGAAGCTGGCGGTGACCTCGATCATCTTGCCCTGGACCGGAAAGGGACGGTCGGCAATGCCGGCGCGCAGGCGGCGTGCCGCATCGAGGGCCGGATCATAGGCGGTCTCCGGCAGGACGATGGCGAACTCCTCGCCTCCGAGGCGTGCCACCCAGTCTACCCCGTGGCGCAGGCATTCCTGCAGGCGGATGCCGAACTGCCGCAGAATCGCGTCGCCGCCGACGTGACCGAGCGTATCGTTGATGTGCTTGAAGAAGTCGATGTCGCAAAGAATGAGCGACAGCGGCCGCCGGTAGCGTCCCGCCCGCTCGATCTCGCGGGGGAAGTGCTTGCTGAAGAAGCGCCGGCTCGCCACCTGCGTCAACTCGTCGGTGGTCGAGATCTCGCGGTTCTCGATCAGCGTGATGCGCAGCACCTCCTCGAGCTCGGCAATGCGGCGCGCGGTGCCGAGGCGCGCCGTCAGCTGCGGCTCGCTCGCGTGGCGCGCCAGGCAGTCATCGGCGCCGGCTTGCAACCCGGTCTCGATTGCCTCGGGCGCCTCGAGCGGGGCGATGTACAGGATGAACGGCTCGCGCGGCAGATGCTCGGCGCGGATGCCGCGAATCAGCGCCAGGCTGTCGGTGATGACCAGTGGACAGAACTGCTCGCGCAGATGCTCGATGGCCTCGTGCTCGGCGCAGCATGTCACATCCAGCATTTCCTTGTGAATGCGCAGCTCAAGCTGCGCGCGGGTGGCGTCGGCGTGGATCGCGAGCAGGGCGTGCGGCGCCGGCAGCACGCGCAGCATCACCGCAACGGTCGCGGTCGTGTCTTCGGGTGTCGCGGGCTCGTGGACCCGTCGCTCGAGCACGCGCTTGATGACTGTTGTGTGTCCACCGGAAGTCATCGAAATCCTCGCCAACTCCTCGGCTGCTGCCGCGCCCGCGCGATGCTCAACGCTGTAAAATTGACTCTGGCATCGAGAGCGGGCTTGCGGCAGCGAATCTAAAGGTGACAATGCGGGGCCAGTGTGATGAACTTCACGGTCCACCGATCGTGCTGTTGTGCAAACCCAGATAGAGACGATGCCGTCACATACTACAGTGCCTGCCGTCGACCCCCCCGCCATTACCCGCCGCCACCGGCCGTTTCTGGCGCCGGTGTGGCTCGGCCTGTTGGCGGCCGTCGCGCTGGCCGCTTTGGGAGTGGCGCTGTGGGCTTCGGCGAGCAATACCCTAGTGGTCATCGTGCCGGCGGCGCTCGGGCAGATCGGTTCGATCGCGAATCCGCCGCTGTCGGCCTCGGGCGGTCAGCAGGCACAGCGGATCGCCCAGCGTTTCGCCACCGCCACGGGCCGGGAGGGGCTGGATGCGATCTACGTCGGCGATACACGCCGCGCCCAGCAGACTGCTGCGCCCCTGGCGCAACTGCTCGGGCTGAAGCCCGTCGTCCTCGCCCGCAGCCGGGCGCGCAACATGGCCGGGGAGATTCTCGGCCACTACGCCGGGGGTACGCTGCTCGTCGTGTGCAACCGGCAGTTCATCGCCGCTCTGATCCGCGCACTCAGCGGCAAGCGCATCGAGACGGTGGCCGAGCGCGACATGTACGTCGTGAGCATCCCGCGTTACGGTTCGGCAAAGATCCTGCGGATGCGCAACTGACCGGGCGCAGAATCACTGGGTGGCGCGCCGGCTCCCCAAGGCCTTGCGCACGAAGCGGGCATGTGCCGCGATGCGCAGGTCGGCGCGGACGGCATCCCGGATGATCCCGGTGGAGTCGATCAGAAACGTCGCCCGGCGCACGCCGAGTCCAAACGGACCGCGAACTCCGTAAAGGTCCGCCACGCTGCGCTCCTCGTCCGCGAGCAGTGTGAAGGGCAGATGGTATTTCTCGATGAACGCTCGATGGCTCGCCGGATTCTGCGGGCTCACCCCCACCACCCGCAGCCCGGCGGTCTCGATCTGCGGGTACAGATCGCGGATCTGGCAGGCCTCGCGGGTGCAGCCGGCCGTGAAGTCGGCCGGGTAGAAGTAGAGGATGAGCGGACCGGGGCCGAGCAGATGCAGCAGCGTGACCGCCCGGTCTTGCTGATCGGGGAGGGTGAAGTCGGGGGCGCGCGTGCCGATGGCGAGCATGGGCCGGCTCCTGCGGTTGGTCTTGGCTTCCTTCGGCATCATAGCTAAACTCGCGGCCCTTGCACGGGGCGGTAGCTCAGCTGGGAGAGCGTCGCGTTCGCAATGCGAAGGTCCGGGGTTCGATCCCCCGCCGCTCCACCAATCAATTCAAAGGCTTGGGCTAATAAGCCTAATGCTCTCATCCGCCGTAAGTGCCCGGTAAGGGTGACCGGCGGACACTCACTTTGCCTCGGCGCTGCCACAAGCGCCGCCCGACCGCGAACAGTCGCGGCCAAGCGGCTCATCACTGCCGCAACTGAGGTGCTGACGAGGCGATGCGCCGCGGCCGCGGGCTCCTCGAGGATGTCCGGCAGGCCGTGCTCTGGGCGCGTGGTTACACGGCCAGCGCACTCCAACCGCGCGCTGTCGAGTTCGCCCACGAGGTGCGCCTCGAGCGCCGCCAAGCGACCCTTGACGATGCGGGTTAGCCAGTAGCGTTTCGAGAGCCGCTCGAGGAAATCGGTGTCGAATTTCTCCGGGATCTGCGTCAGCAACTTCTGTTTCGGCTTGCGTGCCATTTCAGGGTTTCAGTAATTCCGCGTGCGTATCCTCTCCGGCACCTGTCACGCATGATGCGGTGATGTCAGCGTTAGGAAAAATGCCGCGATGGCAACCTGACGTTGATAGGAAAGCCTCGAGGCGAATGGCGCCCATGTGCCAGCGCACCATCCGAGCCGTGGGCAGCGGCGAGCAGCCAGCCGCGCGAAGCGGCCGCAGGACACGGGCCGCAGCGGGCAACGTGGTGCGATCCTGCCGGCGGTGCTGGCGTGCCCGAGCGTCGCGGTCGGAACCGACCAGGTCGAGCGAGCCGGCGATGGAGCGGGTGCGCTGGGTAGGGCTCATGGCGTGCTGCCCAGGCAGATGCACTTGCTTGTCTGTATAGCATGGTATACGCTTGTCTCGTGCTGGAAGTCCTAAAGTCCGCGACGTACGAGAGATGGTTCGATGGCCTTCGGGATCGGGAAGCCCAGGCGCGCGTCAATGCCCGCATCCGCCGGCTCTCGCTCGGCAATCCGGGTGACGTGAAAGCGGTCGGCTCGGGCGTGAGCGAGATGCGAATCGACTACGGTCCGGGGTACCGCGTGTACTACGCGCAGCACGGTGATGTCCGGATGCTCCTCTGCTGCGGCGGAGACAAGCGGACTCAGGGCGCCGATATCAAACAGGCAATCGCAATCGCAAAGGACTGGAGGAGGTGACCTATGGCAACCAAGCGACGCACGAAAGAGACTTTTTCCCGGTGGGATGCCGCCGATTACCTGAAGTCCGAGGCGGACATGGCCGCATACCTCGAAGCCTGCCTCGAGGAAGCCCCTGACGATCCCGCGTTCCTTGCCGCAGCGCTTGGCGATAT
>JAJZMI010000110.1 GCA_021798335.1 Pseudomonadota bacterium
AGGTGTACGTGTTTACCCCGAAGGGCCGGATTCTCAGGCTTCCCAGCGGCGCAACCGTGGTCGATTTCGCCTACGCGGTCCACACCGACGTCGGCAATCGCTGCGTCGCCGCCAAGGTGGATCGGCGCCTCACGCCGCTGCGCACGGTGCTGCGCAACGGGCAGACGGTGGAGATCATCACCGCCAAGGGCGCGGTGCCCAATCCGGCCTGGGTGGGCTTCGTGGTCACGGCCAAGGCGCGCAGTGCGATTCGTCATTACCTGAAAGGTCTGCGCCGCACCGAAGCGATCGCGCTCGGCCAGCGGCTGCTCACCCAGGCGCTCGCGGAGTCTCACCTGTCGTTCGAGGACGTCGCCGCCGAGGCGCGCGCGGCGGTGCTCGGGGAGCTCGGCATGCAGGACATGAACGAGCTGTACGAGAAGATCGGGCTCGGCGAGCGGCTCGCGCCGCTGGTGGCGCGCCGCTTGCTGCCGGCCGCCGCCGAGCCGGGCGCCTCGATGCCCGCGCCGCTCGCGATCGCCGGTACCGAGGGATTGCTCGTCAGCTATGCGCGCTGCTGCTTCCCGCTGCCGAATGATCCGGTGTTCGCATTTCTCTCCAGCGGCCGCGGCGTGGTGATTCACCGCGATCGGTGCGTCAACGTCGAGGACTACCGCAAGCATCCCGAGAAATGGTTGCCGGTGAGCTGGCAGAGCGCACCGGAACGCCTGTTCAGCTCCGAGATCCGGGTCGATGTCGTCAACCGCACCGGCGTGCTCGCGCACGTGGCCGCCGCGATCGCCAGCGCCGACACGAACATCCATCATGTCTCGATCGAGGAGCAGGAAGGCGATGCCTCGATCCTGACTTTCGAGCTGAAAGTGCGTGATCGCAAACAGCTCGCGCGCGTCATGCGAGTCATCCGCCGCCTGCCGGACGTCACCCGGGTCAGCCGCACGATCGCCGCGCACGCGCGCGACGAGCGCTCCGACGCCGACGAGCTCGACGAATCGGATTCGAGTTCCCACACCGAATGAGGACCCGCATGAGACACAGCATCATTCATACCGACGAGGCGCCGCCGGCGATCGGCACCTATTCCCAGGCGGTCCGCGCCGGCGATACGGTCTATCTTTCCGGCCAGATACCGCTCGATCCGGCCACCAAGGAACTGGTTGGCGGGGGCATCGAGGCGGAGATCCGCCGCGTGTTCGACAATCTCGACGCGGTGGCCCGCGCGGCCGGCGGCACGCTGGCGCAGGCGGTGAAGGTCAACATCTATCTGACCGATCTCGCGCACTTCGCCAAGGTCAACGAAATCATGGCGCAGTATTTTCCGCAGCCGTACCCGGCGCGCGCCGCGGTCGGCGTGGCGCAACTGCCGCGCGGCGCGCGCGTCGAGGCGGAGTGCATTCTGCATCTTGGCTGAGGCCGCGGACAAAAGCGCTGCGAGCGAACAGCGGCCGGTGACGGCACTGCGCGGTGTCGGCGCGCAGCTCGCCGAGCGGCTGCGCCGCCTCGGCGTCGCGCGGGTGCAGGACCTGCTGTTCGTCCTGCCGGTGCGCTATGACGACCGCACGACCCTGAGAAAAATCGGTGAGCTGTCGCCCGGAACGCGCACCCTCGTGCAAGGCGAGATTCAGCTCACCGAAGTGGTTTATCGCCGCCGCCGGCAGCTGCTGACCCGCCTCTCGGACGGGTCGGGGTTCCTGACACTGCGGTTCTTCCATTTCTCGGAGATGCAGCAGAAAGGCCTGGCGCGCGGCACGAGGCTGCGCTGCTTCGGAGAAGTCCGGCGCGGACCGCAGGGCCTGGAGATGGTCCACCCGGAGTATCGGCGCATCGCCTCGGAGTCCGAGGCGGTGGAGGAGACCCTGACGCCCTTGTATCCCCTCACGGAAGGGGTGACTCAGGGGCGGTTGCGCGCCCTGATCACGCAGGCGCTCGGTGAGCTCGACGCCGCGGGCGTGCACGACTGGCTGCCGGGTGAAGTGACGGAGAATCTTGCGCTGCCATCGCTGCGCGACGCCCTGCGCTACGTGCACCGGCCGCCGCGCGACGCGCGGCTCGCCGAGCTGTCCGTGGGGCGCCACCCCGCGCAGCGGCGTCTGGCGTTCGAGGAGTTGCTCGCCCATCAAACGAGCCTGCGGCTGCTGAAGCGGGCGGCCAAGACCGATCCGGCTCGCCCGCTGGCCGACGAACAAGGACTCGAGGCGCGATTACTGGCCTCGCTGCCGTTCCGGTTGACCGGTGCTCAGGCGCGCGCGTTGGCCGAAGTCGACACCGATCTGTGCGCCGAGCGGCCGATGGTGCGGCTGGTGCAGGGTGACGTCGGCTGCGGCAAGACGGTCGTGGCGGCTCTCGCCGCGGCGCGCGCCGCCGGCAGCCGCGCGCAGGCGGCGCTGATGGCTCCGACGGAACTGCTGGCCGAGCAGCACGCCCGCAACTTCCGCGCGTGGTTCGAGCCGCTCGGACTGCCCGTGGCGCTGCTGTCGGGCACGCAGCCGGCGCGCACGCGGCGCAGCGCTCTCGAGGCGGTCGCTTCCGGCGAGGTGCGCCTCGCCGTCGGGACTCACGCGCTCTTCCAGGAAGGAATCGCATTCTCGAACCTCGCGCTGGTGATCGTCGACGAACAGCACCGCTTCGGGGTACAGCAGCGCCTGCGCCTGCAGGAGAAGGGCCGGGCTGAGGGGCGCTTCCCGCATCAGCTCATCATGACGGCCACACCGATCCCCCGCACGCTGGCCATGACCGCCTATGCGGATCTCGACGTCTCGGTGATCGACGCTCTGCCGCCCGGACGTACACCCGTGCAAACGGTGGTGGTCCCCGAGCAGCGGCGTGACGAGGTGGTGGCGCGGGTCGCGCAGGCCTGCCGCTCGGGACGACAGGTCTACTGGGTCTGCCCGCTCATCGAGGAGTCCGAGGAGCTGCGCTCCCAGGCGGCCGAGGAGACCGCCACGGTGTTGGCCGAAGCGCTGCCCGAGGTGCGCGTCGGGCTGGTCCACGGCCGCCTGTCCTCGGCAAAGAAGGACGAGGTGATGCTGACGTTCCAGGCCGGGCGCGTGCAGGTGCTGGTGGCCACCACCGTCATCGAGGTGGGGGTCGATGTGCCGAACGCCACGCTGATGGTGGTCGAAAACGCCGAGCGCATGGGACTGGCGCAGTTGCATCAGCTGCGCGGGCGGGTCGGGCGCGGCGCGGCGGCGAGCACCTGCGTGCTGCTCTATCGTGCGCCCCTGTCGCACCTGGCGCGCCAGCGCCTGCAAGTCATGCGCCGCACCAACGACGGATTCGAGATCGCAAGGCGCGATCTGGAGCTGCGCGGTCCCGGGGAGCTGCTCGGCACGCGCCAGACGGGACTCGCGCAGATGCGCGTGGCGGACCTGATGCGCGATGCGGATCTGCTGCCGCGTGTGCAGGCGGCGGCGGAGGTGCTGCTTGCGCGCTATCCGGATACTATCGCGGCGCTCTCGGCGCGCTGGATCGCGGGGGGCGAGCAATACGGGAGAGTCGGGTAAGCGATGTCGGCCACCATCGATCAGATCGGATCACCGCCCCGCGGCGAGGCGCCCTGGTATCGCCGGCTGGCGCGGCGGCTGCAGGAGTATGGCCGGTTGGCGCGTCTCGACCGGCCGATCGGCACCTGGTTGTTGCTGTGGCCGGCGTTGTGGGCATTGTGGATCGCCGGTGCCGGGCGGCCGCGCCCGTTGGTCCTCGGGATCTTCGTTCTCGGCGTGTTCGTCATGCGCGCCGCGGGCTGCATCATCAACGACTTTGCCGATCGCGACATCGATCCGCGCGTCAAGCGCACGCGTGACCGCCCGCTGGCCGCGCGCAGGGTGTCCCCGACCGAGGCGCTGACGCTGTTCGTCGTGCTGATGCTTCTGGCGCTGTGGCTGGTGATGCGGCTGAACCACCTGACCATCGAGCTGGCGCTGATCGGCGCGGCGCTCACCGCTTCCTATCCTTTCGTGAAGCGCCTCTTTCCGCTGCCGCAGCTGTATCTCGGCCTGTCGTTCGGCGGCTGGAGCATTCCGATGGCATTCGCGGCGCAGCGCAACGTGGTGCCGCGGCTCGCCTGGGTGCTGTACATCGCCGGCGTGTTGTGGGCGGTGATCTACGACACCATGTACGCCATGGTCGATCGTGACGACGACCGCAAGATCGGTATCCAATCGAGCGCCCTCCTGTTCGCGGATCTCGATCGGCTGCTGATCGGAGTGCTGCAAGTGATGATGCTGGCGGCGCTGGCGCTGCTCGGGCGGGACCTGCATTACGGCCGCTGGTACGACGGCGGGCTGCTCGTCGCGGCGCTGCTGTTCGCCTATCAGCAATGGCTGATCCGCAAGCGCGAGCCCGACGCGTGCCTGCGGGCCTTTCTGAACAACAATTACGTCGGTATGGCGATTTTCGTCGGCCTGGCGCTGCACTACGTGTACGCGCACTGAGCGGTCCGCAACTTTCAGGCGCCGGTCGGGTTCTTCGGTAGCGCCGACACTCGAGGCTGCGCGCAAAATGGTCTACTGCCGCGCCTGCGGCGGGCAGATGCACGGCAGCGTGACGAGCTGTCCGGGGTGCGGTGCGCGGCAGATGGCCGCCCACGAGTCCCGCCGGATGACGAATTACCGATGCAAGAGTCGCGCGCGCAGGGAATCGTAGATCGGTTCGTCGCCGAGCAAAGTCGGCACGAGCATCGCGGCGAAGCACGCCACCATCATCGGCAGCAGCATCGAGACATTGCCGGTCATTTCGGTCACCAACACGATGCCGGTGACCGGGGTGCGCACGATCCCGGTGAACAGTGCCGCCATCGCGACCAGCGCAAATCCCACGGGCTCGATGGCCATGCCCGGCAGCGCGAGCGCGCACAGCTTGCCGATCCACAGGCCGAGCACGGCGCCGAGAACGAGCAAAGGCGCGAACAATCCGCCGGGGGTCTGCGCGCCGTAGGAACACGAGATCATGCCGAGCCGCAGCAGATAGATGGCGGGAAGGAGCGCCAGCGCGCCGACCCCGTCGAGCGCTCTCTGGGTGAGCGGATCGCCGCCGCCGACCATTGTGGGGGCAAACCAGGCGACGGCGGCGATTGCCGCGCCCACGAGCGCGGCGCGCAGCTCGATGGGCCATCCGGCGAAGCGGTCCGAGGCGCTCAATCCCCACAGCAGCGTTCGGTTGTAGAATACGGCGGCGAAGCCCGCGACGATCCCCAGCAGCAGATAGAGCGGCTCGTGCGAGAAACTCGGCGCCGCCAGGGCCTGTACCGTGAAGTCCGTCCGGTTGCCGAGGATCAGGCGCTGGACCCAAATCGCCGCCGCGGACGCCGCGATCGCCGCGATCGCGATGCGCGGCTCGAAGCGCTTGACCAACTCTTCGAGCACGAAAACAGCGCCCGCGATGGGCGCGTTGAATGCGGTGGCGAGTCCCGCGCCCGCGCCGGCCGCCAGCAGGACCCGGCAATCCACCCAATTGCGTCTGAACCACCTTCCGGTGTGGTATGCGATGCTGGCGCCCATCTGGATACTCGGCCCCTCGCGCCCGAGCGCAAGGCCGGAGCCGATGGCGAGCACCCCACCGGCGAACTTGACCGGAATCAGGCTCGCCGACGGCGGCGTCAGCTCCCGGCTCAGCTCGGCTTCGACCTGCGGAATCCCGCTCCCCGAGGCATGCGGGGCAAAGCGCCGCACCATCCATGCGGCAAACGCGGCGCAGAATGCGATCAGAACCAACAGCAGCGCGAATCCTCCGAAGCTCCAGCCGTGCATCCAAACGATCACCTGGCCGCGCAGCCGGCTTGCGGCCTCGAGCGCGAGCCGGAACAGCGCTCCGATCGACCCGGCGCCGATCCCTCCGAGCACGGCGACGACCGCCAGCACGAGCAGGTTTCCCGGCGCTGCCTTTTGCGGCGCATCCTCCTGGTTCGAACGCTCTGTCATGGGTTGTCCTCGGGTCCAAATCGTCGGGAAGACGCCGGATGTCCGACACCGGCGGGAACGAGCCTGAAACCGCCCCGGTGCGAATGCAGCAGACCCGCCGGCAGGTAATCTTGCCGCCGCATCGCCTGCAGTCTCAAGCGCTGCGCGCCGGAGATTATCGCGTGCGCGGCGCGGCGCGCATTTCCGATCGCACCCGGGAGCGCCGTGCGCGCACAATCTGCGAGCGGCCGGTGCAACCCGCGGCTCGGGAGCCCAGGCCTCCGTATGCAGGGCTCAGGGAATTGAGTAGAGTTCCGCCAGGGTGGTGCCGCGATCCCGATCCGACGGCCTGCGGCCGATACGTACTTGAGCGACCAGAAGAACCAATCGTTTGTCCGTCGTCTGGGCTTCGCGCTGGCCGGCCTGGCGCATGCCGTGCGGGTCGAGCGCAGTCTGCGCACTCAGGCCGTGACGTTCGCGCTGGTCGTGGCCGCGCTGATCGTGCTGCGGCCGGGGCCCTTGTGGTGGGCGGCCGTGATGCTGGCCAGCGCCGGGGTGCTGGCGGCGGAGCTGTTCAACACCGCACTAGAGGCGCTGGCCGATCATCTGCACCCCGAGCATCATCCGCACATCCGCATCGTCAAGGACTGCGCGGCCGCCGCGGTGCTGGTCGCGACACTCGGTGCCCTGGCGGTGGGCATCGCGCTCGCGGTGCATCTGCTGTGGCGCTGACCGGCGCGGCCGGGACGACGGCGCATGGGCAGTGGTGATGTCTTACGCAATCGTCGACTTGGACGTGGTTTCCAGGTTGACATTCGTCCCCCCCACCGCGAACATGGCCACAGCGGAAATCGATCCGCCGCCCGGAGCGTTCATGAGTTCATCCCACGCCGTTCTCGGCGCGATTCGCCACGACTGGACACTGCCTGAGGTCGAGGCGCTGTTCGCATTGCCGCTGATCGATCTGCTGCTGCATGCCCAGCATGTGCACCGGTCGCATCACGAGCCGAACACGGTGCAGATGAGCACGCTGCTGTCGATCAAGACCGGCGCCTGCCCCGAAGACTGCGCGTATTGTCCGCAGAGCGTGCGGTACGAGACGGGCGTGCAGCGTGATGCGCTGCTGGAGATCGGAACCGTGCGCGAGTGCGCCGAGCGCGCCAAGGCCGCTGGCGCGACGCGTTTCTGCATGGGCGCCGCGTACCGCTCGCCGAAGGATCGCGAGCTTCAGACCATCGCCGCGATGGTGCGCGAGGTCCGCTCGCTCGGGCTCGAGAGCTGCGCGACGCTCGGCATGTTGACGCCGGATCAGGCCCGCACGTTGAAGGATGCCGGTCTCGATTACTACAACCACAACCTCGACACGTCGGCGGAGTTTTACAGCGAGATCATCAGCACACGGACCTATCAGGACCGGCTCGACACCCTCGAGGCGGTGCGCGCGGCGGGCCTGAAGGTCTGCTGCGGCGGCATCCTCGGGATGGGCGAGACGCCGGCCGACCGAGCCAAGCTGCTGTGCACGCTCGCCAATCTGCCGGAGCATCCCGAGAGCGTGCCGATCAACCAACTGGTGCCGGTGCCGGGCACACCGCTGGCCGAGCGCGCGCCGCCGGATTCGTTCGACTTCATCAAGGCCATCGCCGTGGCGCGCCTGCTCATGCCGCGCGCGCACGTGCGTCTCTCGGCCGGCCGCGAGGCCATGAGTGATGAGATGCAGGCGCTGTGCTTCATGGCTGGCGCCAACTCCATTTTCTATGGCGAGAAGCTGCTCACCACCGGAAACCCCGACGTCGAGCGGGATCGGCGACTCTTCGAGCGGCTCGGATTGCGAGCCGAGGCCGCTCCCACCGACGAACAGGCGCCGCGCCGCGCCACGGCTCACCTGCCCCATGCAGAGACAACCGCTTGAGCCGCTGCTCGAGCGGCTCGAGCGTGCCGATCTGCGCCGCCGCCGGCGCACGATCGAGCGCCTGGCGGCGCCGGGCAACCGCACCGAACTGATCGTCGCGGGCCGCCGGCTCGTCGATTTCAGCAGCAACGATTATCTGGGCCTGGCCGCTCATCCGGAGCCGGCCGCGGCCATGGCCAAGTGTGCCGCGCGCTGCGGCGCCGGCACCGGCGCCTCGCACCTGATCAGCGGACACGGCGCCGAGCACGCGGCGCTCGAGGAGGAGCTTGCGGCGTTCACCGGCCGCGAGCGCGCGCTGTTGTTTTCGACCGGCTATATGGCCAATCTCAGTGTGCTCGGCGCGCTCGCGGGGCGGGGCGAGGCCGTGCTGCTCGATCGGCTGAGTCACGCCTCGCTCATCGACGGGGCGCTGCTCTCGGGCGCCCGGCTCAGGCGCTTCGCGCATGCCGATGTCGCTGCGGCCGAGCGCCGGCTCGGAGTCGGCTCGGAGCCGGTGACGGTGCTGGCCACCGATGGTGTGTTCAGCATGGATGGCGACGTGGCGCCGCTCACGGCGCTTGCGCGCCTCTGCGAGGCGCGCGAGGCATGGTTCGTTGTCGACGATGCCCATGGTCTGGGTGTGATGGGGCCGACCGGCAGGGGTGCCGTGGAAATGCACGGCCTATCGGCCGACGCTGTCCCGGTGTTGATCGGAACGCTTGGCAAGGCGTTCGGGTCGTTCGGCGCGTTCGTCGCCGGCAGTGCCGCCCTCATCGATCTGCTCGTGCAGAAGGCCCGGCCATACGTCTACACCACCGCATTGCCGCAGCCGATTGCCGCCGCGACACGTGCCGCGTTACGCCTTGCGCAGCGCGAGCCTTGGCGCCGGGAGAAGGCACTCGCACTCACGGCGCGCTTTCGGGCCGCTGCCGCCGGCGCCGGCCTACCGCTGGCTGATTCGAGCACACCCATTCAGCCGATTCTCGTCGGTGGCGCGCGCGCGGCGCTGCGGGCCCAGCGGGCGCTGGCCGAGGCGGGCTTCTGGGTGGTCGCGATTCGCGCGCCGACGGTGCCGGCGGGTCAGGAACGTCTCCGTGTCACGCTGAGCGCGGCGCACCACGAGAATCACGTCGATGCACTGGTCGAGGTCCTGGCGCGGGTCTGGGCGCAGGTACGGCCGGAGGCATCCGCATGAGCCCGCTTCATCTGGAGATTCGCGGTGACGGGGCGCCGCTGGTCCTGCTGCACGGCTGGGGACTGAACGTGCGCGTTTGGGATGCGTTGGCACCGGCCCTCGAGGCGCTCCGCCAGCTGCTCGCCGTCGACCTGCCCGGCCACGGGCGCAGTCCCTGGCGGCCCGACGGCGCCGGGGCGAGCGCGCAGGTGGAGTGGATCGGGCGCACCGTCGCGGAGCACATCGGCCGCGCGCCTTACGCACTGCTCGGCTGGTCGCTGGGCGCGCAGCTGGCGCTGCGCTGGGCCGCGCAGCCGCCCGCGGGTCTGCGCCCGCCGGGGCAACTGGCCCTGATTGCCGCCACACCGCGCTTTACGGCTGCGCAGGACTGGCCGTACGGTACGCCGGAGACGCGGCTGTTGCGCATGGCCGAAGGTCTGCAGAGCGACTATCAGCAGACCGTGAGCGAATTCCTCGAGCTGCAGGTGCGCGGCAGCGCTGCGGGCGAGGCGGTGCTCGAGCAGCTGCGCGCGGCGTTGTTCATGCACGGCGAGGCGGTCCCGGAGGCGCTGACTGCCGACCTCACGCTGCTGCGCACGACAGACCTGCGCGGCGGGCTCGGTGGGATCGATGCGCCGACGCTCGTAATGGCCGGTCAGTACGACCGGGTCGTGCCACCCGCGGCCTCCCGGGCGCTGGCGGCGGCGATGCCGCATGCGCGTCTCGTCGAGGTCCACCGCGGCGCGCATGCGCCGTTTCTCTCTCATACCGCCGAGGTCGCGGCGCTGCTCGCGCAGTTTCTGAGCTCGACATGAGTGAACTAAACCCCTTCGAGCTCCACCGTGCCGGTGTGCGCGAGGCGTTCGATCGCGCCGGCGCGCGCTACGAGGCCGCCGCGCTCGTGCAGGCCAGGGTCGCCGAGGAGCTGCTGGCGCGCCTGGAGCCTTTCGCGTTCGCTCCGGATGTGCTGCTTGACCTCGGCGCGGGAACGGGCCGCGCGACTCGGCGGCTGAAGCGGCTGTATCGGCGCGCGTGTATCGTGGCGCTCGATCTGTCGCCCGGGATGCTCCGGCAGGCGGCGCGCCATCAAACGCTGCTGCGCCGCTTCGAGCGCGTGTGCGCCGATGCGACCCGTCTGCCGCTGGCGGCGCAGAGCGTCGATATGATTTTCAGCAACCTGATGCTGCAGTGGTGTGATCCGCCGGATGAGGCGTTCGCGGAGGCACGCCGCGTGCTGAAGCCGCGCGGCTTCTTTGCGTTCAGCACTTTTGGACCGGATACGTTGCGAGAGCTGCGTGCGGCGTGGGGCGACGATAGCCGCACGCACGTCAACCGCTTCTTGGACATGCACGACCTGGGCGATGCGCTGATGCGTATGGGATTCAGCGAGCCGGTGTTGGACGTGGAGCGCATGACCGTGAACTACCAGGATGCACTCACGTTGATGCGCGATTTGAAGGCGATAGGGGCGCACAACGTGACGGCAGGCCGCGCGCGTTCCCTGACCGGCAAGGATCGCCTGCGCGGCATGTTGGAGCGCTACGAGACATACCGGCGCGACGGGCGGCTGCCGGCCACCTACGAGATCATCTACGGGGCCGCATGGGCCGGCCGCGAGCGGGACGAGCACCCGTCCCCGCCGGGCGTGCTGCCGCCACGCCTGGCCGGCGGCGCCGGTTTTCCACCCGCGCCTGGCGGCGAAGTCCAGGTCCCGTTGTCCCGAATCCGCCGCAGGAGGCGATCATGAGCGCACGAGGGTATTTCGTCACCGGCACAGACACTGGCGTCGGGAAAACGCTATTCTCGGCGGCCTTGACGCGCGCGCTGGCGCGCCGCGGGCTGCGGGTCGCGGTGATGAAGCCCGTCGCGTCGGGCGCCGTCCGCACCGCGGATGGTCTGCGCAGCGAGGATGCGCTGACGCTCATCGCCGAGGCCACCGTCGCGGCGCCCTATGAGACCGTGAATCCCTACTGTTTCTCGCCGCCCATCTCACCGCACATTGCCGCGGCGCAGGCCGGCGTGCAGATCGATCTGGCGGTGCTGAAATCCCGTTATGCCGAGCTCGCCGCGGCGGCCGACTGTGTCATCGTCGAGGGCGCCGGCGGCTGGCTCGCCCCCATCACTCCGGCGGCGGGCATGGCCGAGATCGCCCGCATCCTCGAGGTGCCCGTGATTCTCGTCGTGGGCATGCGTCTGGGCTGCCTGAATCACGCGCTGCTGACGCGCGAGTCCATCGGCGTCCGTGCGGCAAACTTCGCCGGATGGGTGGCGAACGGCATCGACCCGGCGATGGACTGCGCCGCCGAGAATGGCAGGACGCTGCGCGCCCGCCTCGGCGAGCCGCTGGCGGAGATCCCGGCGCTCGAGCGCGCGGATGCGCTGCCGGACCTCACCGCGGCCGCCGCCCGGCTGATGCCGCGGTCTTGAATCGCCCCTCGCGCCGCAATACCATGATCCGCGCCGATTTGGGACACCGCCGCGGTGCTGGGAGGCTGCCTCGATAACGAGACGCTGGCACCGCCGGTGCGATGGACAGAGCCGGGGGAGATTGCCGGAACGGCCGCAAGGCTGGATCCAGTAGAGCAACTTAAAGGCCAGTTCCGAGCACGACATGCCTTCGCTGCGCATCGTGATTCGCCCAAACTGCTCGCTATCGGTGCGGGGCGCCGTCGTTTTCTTCGCGAGTCTCGCCGCCGTCACCCTCGGCATCGCCTCGGCCTTCACCGTCCTCGGCCTGTGGCCCATCCTGCTGATCGCCCTCGGCGAGCTGCTGGCGCTCGGCTGGGCGTTGCACGCGAGCCTGCAGCGGCGCTTCCAGGCCGAGATTCTCACGATCACCGAGCATGAGGTCACCGTCGAATCGCGTGATCGCGTCGCCCGTCGGCAGATCGTCTTTCAGCGTCACTGGGCGCAGATCCGGCTGGCGCGCCCGGCCGCTCGGTTGCACCCGAGCCGGCTGACCATCGAGTCGCACGGCCGCGCCTGCGAGGTGGGCGGATTCCTGACAGAGGACGAGCGACACGGGCTGGCGCTGCGGCTGAAGCGATTGGTTGGACGCGTGAACGAATCCCCGCCCCTGGCGCTGGGCCGCCGGTGAGCGGCGCGACAGGTTCGGATCCGGTTACCGCGGCGCGCACCATCCGCAGCGTGCGGACCGCGCGAGTAGGGGCTCGACAACGATGAAGCGCGCAACACTCGGCAAACTGCCCGGCATTCTGGCGCTGGCGGCGGCAGGCGGCGCACGGCGGGCCTCGGCTTCCGGCTGGGACCTGATCAACATGCCGCGCGGCGTGACCAACGTCAGCACGCGGATCTACGCCCTGCACATGATGGCCTTCTGGGTGTGTGTGGGCATCGCGGTGGTGGTGTTCGGTGTGATGATCTGGTCGCTGATCTTCCACCGCAGGTCGCGCGGGGCGGTACCCGATGTCACCATGACCCACAGCACCAAGGTGGAGATCGTCTGGACCATCGTTCCGGTCGTGATCCTGGTGAGCATGGCGCTCCCGGCCGCGCGCCTCCTGGTCAGGATCAATAACAACACCGATCCGCAGCTCAGCATCCGCGTCACCGGCTTTCAGTGGGGCTGGTACTACCACTATGTCGGCACGCACGTGAGCTTCGTCTCGAAGCTCTCCGCCAGCAGCAATGCCGCCCGCCAGCTCGACTCGGGAATCAGCCCGACCAGCGTGCCGCACTATCTGCTCAGTGTCGACCACAAGCTGGTGGTGCCGGTCGGCGAGAAGATCCGCCTGCTCATCACCTCGGTGGACGTGATCCACTCCTGGTGGGTGCCCGACCTCGGCGTGAAGAAGGCCGCGATCCCCGGGTTCATCAACCAGGCCTCGTTCACCATTGCGCCCAACAAACCCGGGGTTTACCGCGGCCAGTGCGCGGAGCTGTGCGGGCGGGACCACGCGTTCATGCCGATCGTGGTGCGTGCAGTGAGCCCCGCGCAATTCGCGGCGTGGATAGCACAGCGCTCCGCGCGGCAGACCGAGGCGGTGACGGGACCGGCCGCCGCGGGGGCAACCCGCACCTGAGCCGGGCGGCGGACCGCCACGACACGACACAGTACCGAGATCGATGGTTGATCAACAGCTTGCAAGAGGTCGTCCCATGGCCGAATCGCATCTGAGCGCCGCACACGCTGAGCACGACCACAAGCCGTACGGCTGGCGGCGCTGGGTGTTCGCCACCAATCACAAGGACATCGGCACGATGTACCTGATCCTCTCGGGGATCATGTTCTTCATCGGCGGCTCGGCGGCCATGGTCATCAGGGCGCAGCTGTTCAAATCCGGCATGGAGCTGGTCGACCCGGCGGTGTTCAATTCCCTGACCACCATGCACGGACTGATCATGATCTTCGGGGCGATCATGCCGGCGTGGGTGGGCCTGGCGAACTGGATGATTCCGATGCAGATCGGGGCGCCGGACATGGCGCTGCCGCGCCTGAACAACCTCAGCTTCTGGATCCTGCCGTTCGCCTTCACTTTGATGCTCGCCTCGTTCTTCGTGCCCGGCAGCGCGATCGCCGGCGGCTGGACCATGTACCCGCCGCTGATGCAGCAGTTCGGCGATTCCTTCCCGATGATGATCTTCGCCATCCATCTGATGGGAATCTCCTCCATCCTCGGCGCGATCAACATCATCGTGACCATCATGAACCTGCGTGCGCCCGGAATGAGCCTGCTGCGCATGCCGTTGTTCGTGTGGACCTGGTTGATCACCGCCTACCTGTTGATCGCGGTGATGCCGGTGCTGGCCGGCGCGATGACCATGCAGCTGACCGATCATTTCTTCGGCACCAGCTTCTTCAACGCCGCCGGTGGCGGCGATCCGGTGCTGTTCCTGCACGTGTTCTGGTTCTTCGGACACCCCGAGGTGTACATCCTGATCCTGCCGGCCTTCGGGATCATCTCCGAGATCATCCCGAGCTTCGCGCGCAAGCCGTTGTTCGGCTATGAAGCCATGGTGTACGCCACCGCGTCGATCGCGTTCCTGTCGTTCATCGTCTGGGGCCATCATATGTTCACCGTGGGGATGCCGGTGGCCGCCCAGCTCTTCTTCATGCTCTCGACGATGCTGATCGCCGTGCCGACCGGCGTGAAGGTGTTCAACTGGGTGGCGACCATGTGGCGCGGCTCGATGTCGTTCGAGCCGCCCATGCTGTTCGCCATCGCGTTCGTGTTCCTGTTCACCGTCGGCGGCCTCTCGGGGCTGATGCTGTCGCTCGTGCCGTCCGACTATCAGTATCACGGCACGTACTTCGTGGTGGCGCACTTCCACTACGTGCTGGTGCCCGGCGCGGTGTTCGCGATCTTCGCCGGAATCTACTACTGGCTGCCGAAGTGGAGCGGGCACATGTACGACATGCGGCTCGCCAAGTGGCACTTCTGGCTGTCGGTGATCTTCGTCAACGTGCTGTTCTTCCCGATGCACTTCCTCGGTCTCGCCGGCATGCCGCGCCGGATCGCCGATTACGCGCCGCAGTTCACCGACTGGAACATGGTCGCCTCGATCGGCGGGTTCGTGTTCGGCGCCTCGCAGCTGCTGCTGCCGTACATCGTCTGGAAATGCGTGCGCTCGGGCAAGCCGGTCGAGGCCAACTCGCCGTGGGACGGCGCGCGCGGTCTGGAATGGGAGCTGCCCTCGCCGGCGCCCTATCACTCGTGGGAATTCCCGCCCACGGAAGCGGTCCTCGCCCATGCCGACAAACACTGACGGCAAGCGACTGCCCGGTCCCGATGCTGGCGCGCCCGTGGATGCGCGCGCGCTGACGGCGGCGCAGCGGCGCAAGGTGCGCCTGACCACCTGGGTGGTTGGCCTGATCGCCCTGGGCTTTTACCTGGGATTCATCATTTTGTCGGTGACCCGGGCGCACCGCTGAGCGTCCGGAAGGTTGCAACAGAAGAAAGTGCCACCATGACAGACGCACGCGTCGAGCCCCGCAAGTACTATGTGCCGCACGGGAGCCCCTGGCCGATCATCGCGGCGGTGGCGTTGTTTTCGCTCATGTTGGGAGCGGTGCTCTACCTGGACGGCGTGGCGCCGCTGTGGGTTCTGCTGCCCGGCCCCCTGTTGCTGGCATTCATGTTCGGGGGGTGGTTCTCGACGGTGATCGGCGAGAATCAGCACGGCGTGTACCACGTTCGTGAAGACCGCTCGTTCCGCCTGGGGATGATGTGGTTCATCTTCTCCGAGGTCATGTTCTTCGCGGCGTTCTTCGGCGCGCTGTTCTATACGCGCATGTTCTCGGTGCCCTGGCTCGGCGGCGAGGGGGCCAAGGCCCTGACCAACTTCCTGCTCTGGCCGCATTATCGGGCGACCTGGCCGACCAACGGCCCGGGGCACGTCGGCGGGAAGACCTTCGGCACGATGAGCGCCACGGGAATAGCGGCGGTGAACACCCTGGTGCTGCTGACCAGCGGACTCACCGTGACCATTGCCCATCACGCGCTGCGGCGCGGCAAGCGCGGCACCCTCAAGGTGTTTCTGGCATTGACCTTCCTGTTGGGATTCACGTTCGTCGGGCTGCAGGCGCACGAGTACTACGAAGCCTACACGCGGATGAATCTTCGGCTGACCACCGGGATATACGGTTCCACGTTCTTCATGCTGACGGGTTTCCACGGCCTGCACGTGACCATCGGCGCGATCATGCTGTTAGTGATCTGGATCCGCGTGCTGCGCGGGCACTTCACCCCCGAGCGCCACTTCGCCTTCGAGGCGGTCGCGTGGTATTGGCACTTCGTCGACGTGGTCTGGCTCTGCCTGTTCGTTTTCGTGTACTGGCTGTAGCGTGGGACCGCTGCGCCGGGCGCAGGTCAGCGCGTTGGCAACACGCCCTGCGGGGAGATCAGCCCGGCGTACCAGGCGGCCATGATCAGCGCGAACAGCGCGAGCGAGAGCGCGATCCGGATGGTCAGCGCCCGCACTATCTTGTCCGAGTCCGCGCGGGTACCGCGCGCCAGATGAAACAGCGCCGAGCCGAGGCTCGCGATGATCGTGCCGAGTGAGACGATGACCAGCAGCCGGAACCACGTGGGCATGCGCCCATTGTACCGGTTGCGGCCGCCCGGACCATCGTGATGTCGAGCGTGCGCTTTGCAGGCAGAGTGTTCGCGCCCTCGCCGGCGCTGACGGGGCTGCTGGCCCTGCTTGCCGTGGGATTCATCCTGCTCGGGCGCTGGCAGTGGCGGCTCGGCGAGACGCACGCGGCACAATATCGTCTCTTCGTGCACGGCGCCGCCCGCGTCGTGAGGCTCGGTTCCGCATCGCTCGCTTCGGTGCCGGATTATCAACGAGTGCGCGTGCGCGGTACCTACGACGGAAATCGCCAATTCCTGCTCGACAATAGCGTCCACGATGGACAGGACGGCTACCAGGTGCTGACGCCGCTGATGCGCGCGCCCGGCGATACCATTCTGGTCGACCGCGGCTGGGTGCCGTTCACCGGCAGCCGGGCGCGTCTGCCCGACATAGCCCTGGCCGCGTTGGGGCCGGTGACCGTGGTCGGGCGAGTGGCCCGGCTGCCGGTTGCCGGACTGGCCTTCGGGCGTGCCGCGCCGCCGCCCGGGAGCCGCTGGCCCAAGGTCACCAGCTTTCCACGGTTCACCGATCTCAGCGCCGCCCTCGGGCGTCCCGTCGAGCCGCGGATCCTGCTGCTCGAAGCGGGCGCGCCGGACGGATACGTGCGGGTGTGGCGGACGCCGGGCATGCCGGCCCTGCAGAACTGGGGCTATGCCGTTCAGTGGTGGGCCCTGGCGGCCGCGGCCGGGGTGATCTGGCTCGTTCTGAGCCTGCGCCGCCCGCCGAGCTGATCGCATCCGTCTCGGCGCCACGTGCGAAGCGGATGCGATACGATGCCCGCCATGTTCCACAGAGCATTCCGTTGATCCGCGCGTCCGGCAATTGCCGGCTGGGCGGACACTCGCCGGCCGTTCCGGCGCGGCGCGCCGCAGGCGGAGCGCGCGCGTGAACAGCAGTCCGTCCGAGCTGGCACGCCCCGCGCCCATCCTTTGGCGCCGGTATCTGGAGCTGACCAAGCCCCGGATCGTCGCGCTGATCACCTTTACGGCTCTGGTCGGCACGCTGCTGGCCAGTCCCGGCTGGCCGCCGCTGCGCGCCGTGTTGTGGGGCACGCTCGGGATCGCGCTTGCCGCCGCATGCGCCGCGGCCATCAATCACGTGCTCGACCGGCGGATCGACGAGCAGATGTCGCGCACGCGCTCGCGGCCCCTGCCGCGCGGAGAGCTCACCGAGCGCAACGCATTGGTGTTCGCCGCCGTGCTCGGCGCGCTCGCCATGATCATTCTGTCGGTGCTGGTGAATCCGCTGACCGCGGTGCTGACGTTCTTCTCGCTGATCGGTTACGCGGTGATCTACACCGCCTGGCTCAAGCGCGCCACGTCGCAGAACATCGTGATCGGGGGGGCCGCGGGCGCGGCGCCGCCGGTGCTCGGCTGGGCAGCGGCGACCAATACGGTCGATCCGCATGCGTTGCTGCTGTTTCTGATCATCTTCGTGTGGACGCCGCCGCATTTCTGGTCGCTGGCCATCGCGCGCAAGGACGAGTACGCGCGCGCCGGCATTCCGATGCTGCCGGTCACGCATGGCGTGGAATATACGCGGCTACAGGTGCTGCTCTACGCGGTGCTGCTGGTGGTCGTAACGCTGCTGCCGTTCATCACCGGCATGAGCGGGCTGATCTATCTGGCCGCGGCGCTCGCGCTCGGTGCGCGCTTTCTGTATTACGCCGGGCGCTTGAAGTTCACGCGGCGGCCGGAGCTGCCGATGCGCCTGTTCCGCTACTCCATCAGCTATCTGATGTGGCTGTTTGCGGCGCTGTTGATCGATCATTACCTGCCGACGACGCAACTGCTGGCGCTGGCTCGCGCGTAAGCAGGATCTCCCACGAGGACAGTTGCCGCGCACCGAGCAGCAGCGCGCCTGAGGCCTGATAGTGCTCGGGGTCGATCCGGCTGTAGTGCTCCGCACCGTGATAGCCGTTGGCTTCGGACTGGTAGATCGACACGATGCATCGCTCCAACAGGGAGAAAGTACCCTGGAGCTTTCCGAGCGCCGCATTCTCCGAGATCCACCGCAGGCAGGCGCCTTTCTTCGCGGGCGGCTCGATCGAGTAGGCGTTGCGGAACTCCACCGGTGGCGCGCCCAACACCCTGAGCGAGCCGGCTATCAGCCAGCAGTCGCTCTGATGCGTCACCTCCGTGCGCCATTCCGCCGGCAGCGGCTCGCCATCCTCGCGCCAGAATGTGCCGGCGCCCGTCCAGACGCCGGGCTCGAGCAGATACGTGTGGCTCATCGGGGGCGGCTCTCCAGAGGATCGGGACGGATTCACGGCGCGCTGCGGCACGCCACAGCGCCGCCGCTCGAACCGCGAATCACCAGACGCGGCGAGAGGATCATGTTCTCGGCCGCCCGTCCCTCGATCTGGTTGATCAGACTCTGCACCAGAGTCTCGCCGGCGCGCTTGGTGTCCTGGGACACAGTGGTCAGCGAAGGGCGCGTAACCGCGCCCATGGGTATGCCGTCGAATCCCACGACCGCGACGTCTTCCGGAACGCGCCGGCCGGCGGCCGCGAGCGCCCCCAGGGCGCCAATGGCGATCAAGTCGCTGGCACCGAATACGGCATCGAACTCCACGCCGCGCTCGAGCAGCCTGTTCAGCCCCGCAGCGCCCGAGCATTCGGTCGAGACAGCCGAAACTTGCAGACGCCGATCGGCGCCCACACCCGCATCGTCCAATGCCGCGCAATAGCCCAGGTAACGGTCCGCCATTTCCGGTGCGGAAGGCTCGATTTCACCGATGAAAGCGATGCGCCGGCGGCCGAGGCCGATGAGATGTTCGATGGCGAGGCGACCACCTGCGACGTTGTCGCAGCCGACCGAAACGCCGGGATGATCCGACAGCACGTGGCCCCAACGCACCAGATGCGCGCCATGCTTGATCAGCGTCTCGAGGCGTTCGCGATAGGCCATGTAGTCGCCGTAGCCGAGCAGAATGATGCCGTCGGCCTTGTGGCTGTCCTCGTAATCGGCCAGCCAATCTCGCAGCAGATCCTGGAAAGAGACGAGCAGATCGTAGCCTCGGCGCGAGCAGGTGCGGATGATCGAGCCCAACATCGGATGGAAAAACGGATTGATGGAAGAGTCATCCGTGGTGGGGTCCTCGAAGAACAACAGCGCCAGCGTTCCGGTGTGCTTGCGGCGCAGGCTCGATGCGTTCTTGTCGACGTGGTAGTTGAGCTGGCGGGCTACCTCGAGGATGCGCTCGCGGGTGGCCGGGGAAACCATCGGGTCGCCACGCAGCGCTCGCGATACGGTCGATTGCGAGACGCCCGCCAGGTGCGCGATGTCGAGTGAATTGGCTGGATGACGTCTGTCGGACACGCGCAACACACCCATCTCCGCGGGAGCGTCAGGCGAAACGAGCTCAGTTCTTTGCGCAGCGCACAAGGCGATTCACACGGCCGAGCGGCCGCCCCCTCTTGTCCGACACGATTCGTCGGCATGTAGTCTAAGGCAAGAACAGAAGCAGCCAAATGGTTAAATTGTTGCGCGCTCGCAACGCAGGACGGCGACTTGCTCAGAACCGGTCTACGTGATCAGGAAACTGCGGCGAAGATGACGCCATAGCTCGGCAATTCCACCTCTTGCCCCTCGATGCGTCCGCTGGCCAGCCCATGACCGTCGAGCGCCTGGATTCGCCCGGATATCGGCAGATGCGCACGCTGCGGCTGGGGCGAGAGATTGAACACCGCCAGCACGGTCACGCCGTCCAGCCTGCGCTGAAAGGCGAGGATGGGCTCCGGCGTGGTAAGGAAGCGGATCTCTCCCCAGCGCAGCGCCGGCTGCTCGCGGCGCCAGCGCAGGAAGCGGCGCAAGCGGTTGAGCGGGGAATCCGGATCGCTTTCCTGCCGCGACACCGCCAGCGGCAGATGCTCGTCCGCAACCGGGAGCCAGGGAGTGCCGGTGCTGAACCCTCCGCCGGGGCTGTCGCGCCAGGGCATGGGTGTGCGGCAGCCGTCGCGACCCTTGAAGTTGGGCCAGAACGCGATGCCGAACGGATCGCGCAGCGCCTCATAGGGCACGTCCACCTCCGGCAGGCCCAGCTCCTCTCCCTGGTAGATACACACCGATCCGCGCAGCGAACAGACCATGGCGCTCAGCAGCGTCGCCAGTCTCGGCGAGGCATGTGCCCGGCCCCAGCGTGTCACCACCCTCACCACGTCGTGATTGGAGAGTGTCCAGCACGGCCAGCCATGCGGCATCTGCTGCTCCAGCGCTTTGACCGTATCGCGGATGTGGCCCGCGCCGTTCTCATCGGTCAGCAGCTCGAACGAGTAGGCCATGTGCAGCCGGTTTTCGCCGACGTATTGCGCCATGGTCGCGAGCGAGTCCTCCGCGGAGATCTCTCCCAGCGAGGCGACGCCCGGGTAGTCGTCGATCAGCCGGCGCACGCGCTCCAGGAAAATCAGATTCTCGGGCTGGGTATTGTTGTGCCAATGGTACTGATAGGCGTAGGGATTGTCGGGGCTGAAGCCCCGGCCGGTGCGCTGATGCGCCGGCTTGGGCGGATTGTCGCGCAGCAGCCGGTCGTGGAAGCAGAAATTGATCGCATCGAGCCGCAGACCGTCGATGCCCCGGTCGAGCCAGAACCTGAGATTCTCCAGCACCGCCGCCTGGACCTGCGGATTGTGGAAGTTCAAATCGGGTTGCGCGTCGAGGAAATTGTGCAGGTAATACTGCCGCCGGCGCGGCTCCCAGCGCCAAGCCGGTCCGCCGAAAACCGCCTGCCAATTGTTCGGCGGCGAGCCGTCGGCGCGCGCGTCGGCCCAGACGTACCAGTCGGAGCGGGGATTGTCGCGGTTCGCGCGGCTCTCCAGAAACCAGGGATGCTCGGCCGAGGTGTGACTGATCACCTGATCGATCATTACCCTCAGCCCGCGCCGGTGCGCCTCCTCCACGACGCGGTCGAAGTCCGTCAGCGTGCCGAAGATCGGGTCGACCGCGCGATAGTCCGACACGTCGTAGCCGAAGTCCGCCATCGGCGAGCGGTAAAACGGCGAAATCCAGATGCAATCGACGCCCAGGCTGGCCACGTAATCGAGCCGCTCCGCGATGCCCGGCAGATCGCCGACGCCGTCGCCATTGCTGTCCCGGAAGCTGCGCAGGTAGATCTCATAGATCACCGCCCCCCGCCACCATCTGCTGTCGGTCATGATTATGTTCCGCGAGTCCTTTACCCTACTCTGACACAGCTTGGCATCGGAGTGCCGCCTTCCCGCCCCGCCGCATACGTATTCACCGTAACTTCCGCATACGTATTCATGTCGCTCCTGCCTGTTTGGTACCCGGGCCGCCGTGTCGTGAGCAGCCCGGGGACCATGAATACGTATGCGGACGCTTGCTTTCGTTCTGACTGTTACGAAATCATTCATCACCGATTCGCCGGGACGGGCGGCGGCACAACGGTGCATCGCCGCGCAAGGCTTGGAGCCGGACCGAAACCCGGCTGGATCGCAACCAGTACACATTGCCCGAGGGGGGAGTTCTCGTGATTACCAGACGCAAGCGCAGCATTCTTGAACTGGCGGTCGCCACGGCCTGCTTCGGCGCCGCGGCCGTCGTCGCCGTCACGCCGGTCACAGCCATCGCCGCGCCGCAGAAAGCCAGCGCGCAGACATCGGGTCCGCAGAAACCCACTAAGATCAAAGTCGCCCACGAGAACCTGCTCAAGAAGGTCACGATCAGCGGCTTCGTCAGCAGTATCGAGAACTCGATCGCCATCCAGAAAAACTCCGACTCCATCGTCGAGGCGATCTCCGCCCAGAATATCGGCCGGCTGCCGGCCTCGAGCATCGCGTCGGCCCTCCAGCAGCTCCCCGGCGTCTCCGTGCAGATGGTCGGCGGCGAGCCGCAGTCGGTGAACTTCCACGGTCTGGGCAGCTCGTTCAGCAGCGCGCTGTTCGACGGCGTCCAGCAGGCGACCACCGCGGAGAACCGCGGCGTGCATTTCAACCAGTACCCGCCCGGTTGGTTCCAGAGCATCAAGGTGTATGTGAGTCCGAAGGCCGACCTGATCGGCCAGGGCATGGCGGCCACCTTCGCCATGCAGACCTGGCGGCCGCTCGAGCAGAAGGGACCGAAGGCGGTGCTCAATGCCGACTACAGCTGGCTGGATCCGGGGAATCTGATGCCCGGCCCGGGCGTCGCCAACAAGGGCTACGACGTCAACGGCATCTACATCAACCAGTTCGACCACAGGAGAATCGGCGTCGCCCTGGGGGTGGATCTGAATAACCAGCCGTCCAAGAGGCTCCGTGAGGCGCCCTGGGGATATCCGACCGATGCGGCCGGCAACTACGTGATCGGCGGCTCGAAGAACTACAACTACTCCAGCCTCAGAAAGCGCGAGTCGTACTTCGCCACCTTCGAGTACCGGCCGTCCCGCGTGTACAGCACGACGCTCAATCTGTCGTACGAGAACTACAACAAGACGACCCAGCGCAAGGGCATCGAGTTTCCGTTGTTCTGGGGCTCCGGTACCGTGCTGACGCCGGGTCCGGTGAGCAACGGGTTCGTGACAAGCGGCAGCTATGCCAACGTCTATCCCGTCATCCGCAACGATTACAATCATCACAAGGACTACGTCTACAACGTTCGTTGGGGCAACAGGATCAAGTTCTCCAACGACTGGACCGGCCGCTTCAGCGCGAGCTATAACAGAGCCGCCCGGACCTATGGCAAGCTGGAGAGCTACTCCGGCTTCGGATACGACGGTCCGGCCAACCAGGCCACCACTTCGCCCAGTGTCGTCAACTTCAGTTACGCGGCGGACGGCCAGCTGCTGTTGACATCGCCGAACAATTTCGCGTCCCCCTCGATCGTTCTCACCGATCCGCAGGGCTGGGGCGCGGGTGCCGGCCTTGTGCAGCAGGGCTTTCTCAATCAGCTGAGCAACAACGAATACATCGCCAACTTCAAAGCCTCCGTCCGGCACTATTTCGCGAGCGGGCCGATTTCCAGCATGGTATTCGGCGCCGACTACATGCATCACCACAAGAATGCGACACTCGCGCAGGACTTCGTGGTGCTGCCGGAAACCGCCGGTCACAGCTGCATCACGTTCAGCAGTTGTCCCGCTGGCGAGACTCCCACCGAGACCGCCCCCATTCCCGCCAGCGCGCTCACCGGCGCGGTGGATGCCCTCGGCTTCATGGGCATCGGACCTCAAGTCACGTATAACCCGAATGCGCTGCTGGCGAGCGGCGTCGATCAGTTCTTCCCGACATCGGGCTCGAACACCGGGCCCATGGGGCCGCCGAGCTGGACGATGCACGAGGACGACACCTACGGCTTCCTGCAGTTCAACCTCCGGACCTCTCTGGGACGGCACGTCGGACTGCGAGGCAACTTCGGCGTGCAGGTCGCACATACTTCCCAGTCGTCTCAAGGATCGCGCATCGCACCGGGCGAAACCCCGGGGGCTGCGACGACGGTCACGTTGATTCCCATGACGGGCGGCACGAGCTTCACCCGGTTTCTGCCCAGCCTGAACCTGGTGTTCTCGTTCCCGCACAACTATGAGGCGCGCCTTGCTGTGGCGCGTACCATGGCCCGGCCGTTCGAGGACCAGATGGTCTCGAGCCTGTCGATCGGAACGAACCCGGCGTACTTGACCAGCACCAACCCGAATCAGGCATATTTCAGCGGCGGCGGCGGCAATCCGAAGCTGTTGCCGACCATGGCCACGAACGTCAATGTGAGCGTGGCGAAATATTTCTCGGGTAGTTCCTACAAGTGCACCGCGGGCGAGCGGGCGGAAAATTCCGCGCTGTGCCTCAGCGGGGGCACCGGCTACGTCCAGCTGTCGGGCTTCTATCTGCAGTTGAGCAATTACATCAACCCGGCGGCGGCGACGCTGTATAACTTCGCGCCGTTCGTGAGCGCTTATCTCACGCCCACGCAACAGTCGCAGCTCGGCACGACGTACGGCACTCTGACTATCCCGCAGAACGACGGCGCGGGCCACATCTATGGCGCGCAGCTTGCCACGGATGTGCCGTTCGGTGACCTGACCCATTGGTTGAACGGGTTCGGTCTGGAAGCCAGCGGCACCCTGACCAGGAGCGCGATATATTACGCGGGCAACACCCAGCCGGTGACGGTCCTGGGTCTGGCAAAGTGGGTGCAGAACTACACGTTTTACTACGCGTACCACGGCTTCGAGGCGGACGTGAATTTCAACTCCCGCACCAAAGCCCTCGCCAACATCTACGGCATCAGCGAAACCCGCATATTGGATATGCAAAGGGCTCAGCACTGGATCAGTGCGCAGGTGAGCTACTCCTTCCACAAGGGGCCGCTCAAGGGTCTGACCCTCATCGCCTCGGGTTGGAACCTCGGGAACGAGGTGCAGGAGGAATACCAGAACAACGACCCGCGGCAGGTGATTCGCTGGGAGCAGTACGGCCGCACGCTCAATGTCGGGTTCTCCTACCAGTTCGAGTGATCCGCCGTCGAGAGACAGTGCTTCCCCGCCGGCGACAGCCGGCGGGGATTGTCCGGCAAACACCCGGGGAAGGGGAACGCTTCGTAACCCGTTTCACACAATAAAGACGACAAACGCCCCCCCTCAGACCCCGCCGGTGCGAACCGGCGGGGTCGTTCTTTCATCAGTCGCACATGTGCTCGGGGCGGTGCTAGGATCGTGCGGCTGTCAAGGGGTGGGGGAGAGACGCCATGAGCGAGCAAAGCATCAGGCGAGTCGTGATCGTCGGCGGCGGCACCGCGGGATGGATGGCGGCGGCGGTACTGATCCGCACCATGGCGGCGCGTCTCGAAGTGTGCGTCGTGGAGTCGGACTCGATCGGTCCGATCGGGGTGGGCGAGGCCACCATCCCGCAGATCCGCAACGTCAATACTTTCCTCGGCATCGACGAGGACGCGATGCTGCGGGCGACCGGCGGAACCTTCAAGCTCGCCATCGAATTCAACGACTGGCTGCGCCTCGGGCATTCCTATCTGCATGCCTTCGGCGAGGTTGGACTGCCGCTGGGCGCTCTGCCGTTCCAGCATTACTGGCTCCGCGGCCGCGCGGAATCGGCGGCGGCGGACCTGTGGACCTATTCGCTCAACGGGGCGGCCGCCCGCGGGAACCGGATGGCGCGCATCGAACGGGTGGGACAGAGTCCGATCGGCGGCATCAAGTATGCGTTTCATTTCGATGCCAAGCTCTACGGTCAGATGCTGCGTCGCTATGCCGAGCAGCGGGGGGTGACGCGGACCGAGGGCAGGATCGTCGAGGTAAAGCTGCGTGGGGAGGACGGGTTCATCGAGGCGGTCATTCTCGAGAGCGGCGTGCGCATCGAAGGCGATCTGTTCATCGACTGTTCAGGATTTCGCGCACTGCTGATCGAGGGGGCGCTGAAGAGCGGATTCGAGGACTGGCGGGAGTGGCTGCCGTGTGATCGGGCCGTGGCGACCACTGCTGTCAATGGAGCAACCGTCCGTCCGTTCACGCAGGCGACGGCTCGGCCCGCCGGGTGGCAGTGGCGCATTCCGCAGCAACATCGCAGCGGCGACGGACACGTGTATTGCAGCGAGTTCATGAGCGACGACGAAGCGACGGCGATCCTGCTGGCTGGTCTCGAGGGTCCGGCGTTGAGCGAACCGCACGTCATCCGGATCTCAACCGGCGTGCGCCGCCGCCTGTGGGTGCGCAACTGCGTGGCCATCGGGCTCGCCGCGGGCTTTATCGAGCCACTGGAATCTACGGCGATTCATCTGGCCCAGTCGGGGACCAGCCGTCTGTTGGCGCTCTTTCCGGATACCGGCTTCGATCCGGCGATCGTCGACGAATACAACCGCAAGATGCGCGAAGAGTACGAGCAGGTGCGCGATTTCGTCGTGCTGCACTACCGCGCGACCGAACGGCGCGATACGCCATTCTGGCGGCACTGCGCGGCGCTGCCGGCACCGCCGGGATTGGCGCGTAAGCTGGCGATCTTCCGGGCAACGGGCCAGATCTTCCGCGAGGGCGAAGAGCTGTTCACCGAGCAATCCTGGCTGCAGGTTCTCGTGGGCCAGGGTGTCTTGCCCAGGCGTCACCACCCCGCAGCCGATGACTTGCCCCAGGGTCAACTGGGGGATTTCCTCAATACCATCCGCAAGGTGATCGCCACGGCCGTGGAACGTATGCCTGCCCACGAGCGATTCGTCGCGGAGCACTGCGCTGTCGAGCGGCAGTAGCGTGGGCGTTCATTTGGCCCGCGACGCGGCCGCGCCGCAGTTTCTCTCGATGTATTCGCGGTGGGTCGGCAGTGCGCGTGCGGTCCTTTCCAGTACGTCGCGGATCCCCGTCAGGTAGCGCGGCGCGTCGACCCCGGTATGCAGGTCGACCAACGGATCATAGCGTTCCGGCCAGACTTCCTGGCCGACGAGTATCGCCAGCCAGGAGGAGTTCTGGAACAGCTCGAACGGCTCGGCCACGATCCGTCCGCAGTAGCGGAAATGATCGATCTTGTACTGCAGCGCCTGCGGAATCGCCATCGTTCGCGTGTAGCGCCACAGCGGCTCCTCGCGCTGCTGAGCGTGGTAGTGGAGGATGAGGAAGTCGCGAACCCGCTCGTATTCCGTGTACGTCAGCCGGTTGAATTCCCGCTGAAGCAGGGGGTTGAAGTCGCGGTCAGGGAACAGCGCCAGGAGCCGTGTGATCGCCGATTGTACGAGGTGGATGGCGGTTGACTCGAGCGGCTCGAGAAATCCCGCGGCGAGCCCGATGGCCACGCAGTTTCGCGACCAGGACTCGCGACGCGCGCCGGCCGTGAATTTGATCAGACGCGGCTCACCGAGCGCCTCGCCATCGAGACCGGCCAGCAGGATGGAAGCGGCCTCGTCGTCGCGCATGTATTCGCTGCAGTACACGTGTCCGTTACCGATGCGGTGCTGCAGCGGGATCCGCCATTGCCATCCGGCTGGACGCGCCGTCGAGCGCGTATACGGCGGAAATTCCGCGCCAACCGCGCAGCCCACGGCGAGCGCCCGGTCGCACGGCAGCCAATGCCGCCAGTCATCGAGGCGGCTGTTCAGCGCCCCTTCGATCAGCAGGCCGCGGAATCCGGAACAATCGACGAACAGATCGCCCTCGACGCGCCCGCCGCTCTCCAGCACCACGGCCGCGATGAAACCGTCTTCTCCGCGAAGCGCGACATCGACGATTTTCCCCTCCGTCCGCTTGACGCCCCGCTGCCTGGCGTAAGCTTGAAGGTGACGGGCGTACAGCGCCGCGTCGAAGTGATACGCGTAGTCGAGACGCGATAACACCAGCTGCTGGTCCGGCAAGGGTCGGTCGAAGCGCCCGATGCGGGCCGCGGCCCAGGCAATCGCGTAATCCTCGAGCGGTGCGCGGTCTCCGCGAAGGCGTTCGCGCAGCCAGTACTGATGCAACGAGACAGAGTCGAAATCAGGTGCGAACCGACCGAAGGGATGAAAGTAGCGATGATCGGGTCGAGTCCAGCCGACGAATTCGATCCCGAGCTTGAACGAGCCGCCGGTGGCGGCCATGAAGGCACTCTCATCGAGTCCGAGCTGACCGTTGAACTGCCGGATCGGCGGGATGGTTGCCTCACCGACACCGATCGTGCCGATGGCATCGGACTCGATCAGCTCGATGGACGTTCGACCCTGCGTCGCTTCGGCGAGCGCGGCAGCGCTCATCCACCCGGCGGTACCCCCACCCACGATCACGATGCGTCGAATACGGCGTTCTGGGGTGTCAGTCATGGCGGCTCTCCGGGCTGAAGTGAAGCCGCCGCGCGACGCCGCTATGCTCTTGTACTGATATTGCCATAACGCCCCACCGGCTCCGGGGTACGGATTATGCTCCGAGCGCACCCGGGTCAACCATGCTTCCGCGCCGGACCGGGACTCGCAGCATAGAGTCTCGCAAATGCGCTGACCGATCACCGGGAAATGAATACGTATGCGGAGCGTTGCCAAATCCGGCGCGCCCATCGCATTCTCTCCGACAGAAGACTGCACGGCGTACGGCATCATCGTTCCGATCTCGTCGCAACGGACCCGAGGAGACCGGGCTTCGGCGCGCGCGGAGTGCCGGCTGTGCCGCGGCGTGGTCGGGTCCGCGAGCAACGGGCCGGCAGGCTGCCACGGGGGTTCGTGTCCGATGGGGGTAATGTGGGGCGCTTCGCCGGACCGGGCGGCGATTTCACACCAGCGCCGCGCAGCGCATTGAGGAGTAATTGACGACATGAGACTGGGCCACCGATGGGCCGCCATGGCGGCGGCCGGAATGCTCGCTGTGGGGACCGCTCAAGCCGCACTTGCGGCCAGTGGCGCGGTCAGGATGCTGCCGAAGGGCGCCGTCGTGGCGCTCGACGGCGGCTCGCTGCACTTGATTCTGGTGCGCAGCAACGTGCTGCGTGTGCACTTCCTGCCGTACGGTCATGCCACGCCAGCGGCGTTGGTGATGTCTCCCCATGCCCCCCAGGCTGCCGCTGCCCCGGTGACGGTACGCGAGCAGGGTGGTCAAATCGTCCTTCAAAGCCGCCGCATGCGCGTGGTCGTCGATCGCCGCGCCGGTACGCTCAGCGTCTACCGCCCGGGCGTTTCGGTGCCGGTTCTGACGCAGCGCGGCCTCGGCCTCCTCGGCCGAGACACCTTGGCGTTGCGCTTCCGGCCGCGGAACGCCGCGCTGTACGGCGTGCATGGTTTCAACTCCTTTCAGACCGCGCGGTCGGGCATGCTGCGCATGGGTCGACAGCTTGCCACCGCGGGCTGGGAAGGTGATGCCGGAGCGCCCCTCGTATGGAGCACCTCGGGTTTCGCCCTGCTGGTCGACAGTCAGAAGACGCTCTTCGATCTCGGCCACGGTTTCATCAAGGTGCTGCACGAAACTCGTCCTGATCTCGACTACTACCTGATCCTGGGGAATCCTCCGCGGATCTTCTCCACGCTGGATGTGCTGACGGGCCATGCGCCGATGTTCCCCAAGTGGTCCTTCGGCTTCATCAACAGCCAGTGGGGTATCAACGAAAAGGAATTGCTGCACATCGTCCGCCGCTATCGGAAGCTGCATATCCCGATCAACGCGTTTGCGATGGACTTCGACTGGAAGGCCTGGGGTCGGAACAATTACGGCGAATTCCGTTGGAACACCAAGAAATTTCCCGATGGTCCGAGCGGCAAGCTCGGTCGTGAGCTCGCCGCGCTGGGTATTCACCTCATCGGGATCATGAAGCCGCGAATTTTCCTCGACACCGTCGAAGGGCGCTATTGCACCAAACATCACCTTTTCCTTCCGCACGAGAAGCCGAGTCTCGACTATTGGGCGCACAAACCGGTCAAGACACTCGACTTCGAGAAGGCCGCGACCCGGAAGTTCTTCTTCAATGCGACTCTGCGGCACAGCTTTGAAAGCGGAATCGCCGGCTGGTGGAACGACGAGGCCGATGAGACCGGCAATGACAGGCAATTCCTCAACATGGAGCGGGCGCTGTACGACGGCCAGCGCAAGTACTTCCCCAAGCAGCGCGTCTGGTCGCTGAACCGCAATTTCTGGCTCGGCGCACAGCGCTATGCCTATGGCCTGTGGTCCGGAGACATCAAGAGCGGGTTCAAAAGCATGGCCGCGCAGCGCCAGCGCATGCTCAGCGCCATCGACGTGGGCGAAATGTGGTGGGGCATGGATGGCGGCGGTTTCAGTGGTCATCCCTCGGGACAGAATTACGCGCGCTGGCTCGAGTTCGACGCCTTCGCGCCGATCACCCGGGTCCACGGCAGCTACCTGCAGCGCCGCCAGCCGTGGATCTACGGCCAGACGGCCGCTCGGGCGGCCACCGCCGCCCTTGATCTGCGCTACCGTCTCATTCCCTATATCTATTCCCTCGCTTGGCACGAGCATCGCACGGGAATGGGCCTGGTCCGGCCGCTGTACTTCCTGTGGCCACAGGATCCGCAGGTGCGCAACGACTACAGCGCGTGGATGTTCGGGCCGTGGATCCTGGTCTCGCCGGTGGTCGGCCGCAACCAGCGCGTCAAGAACCTCTACTTGCCGCCTGGCACGTGGACCGACTTCTTCACCGGCAAGGTCTACCGCGGCAATCGGGTCGTGACGCTGGCGCTGGACTACAAGACGTTCGCGGACATACCGCTGTTCGTCCGTCAGGGTGCGATCATCCCGACCCAGCCGCTGATGGAATACATCGGTCAGCATCCCGTGACCCAAGCGACGGTGGACGTGTTTCCGGCCAAACGGGCCACGCATTTCGACTACTACGACGACAACGGCGAAAGCTACGCGTACGAGCACGGGCAGTATTTTCTGCAGCGGCTCGGCACGCAGGCACGCAACCGAACCGTCCGTCTCACCCTCGGCTCGGTACGCGGCACCTACAAACCCGCACTCCAGCGTTACCTGTTCGTCTTGAATCGGGTTCAGGCGCGCACCGTGAGCGTGGACGGACGCGCGTTGAAACCCGACGCCAATCGTGCGGCCCTCAGTGGCTGCAGAACCATCTGCTGGGCACGTAGCCACAATCGGGCCGCAGCCCTCACGCTCGTCGATCTGCCGGCCGGCAAGCCGTACAGCGTAACCATCGAGAAAGCGGGCCACGCGAGCGGCCGGCATTCCGACTGAATGAAGCCGTGCACGCGGTCGGTCCGGGGGCCCGGACCGGGCGTGCGCGCCAGGACGCATCCGGAGCGACCGGAATCGAGCCGCCGGTGAGCGGAGTGCCCCCACATGACGCGGGGTTGGAGCGAGCCCTGGACGGTTTGCTAAGAGGGGTCAGCCGATGAATCGATTCACGCATCGATATGACCGGCTTTGGTGCCGGATACCGTTACTCGCCATGATTTTACTCGGCGGCGCGCTGCTTGCCGCCCCCGGCCGGGCGCTCGCCTGCGGGAACAATAACGACGTTCATTGGCGCGAGATTTTCGCGGACCAGGGTCCGATGTACGACAGTAATCCGGAGCCCGCTGCGAATTCCTCCGTCACCCTGACCTTGAGAGTCTGCTACCACGACATCACCAGCGCCAACATCGTGTACTACGATGCCGCGACCGGCGCGACCACCTGGGTGCCGATGAGCTGGTCTTCCACCGATCCGACCGGTCAGTTCGATTATTGGCAGGGCACGATCGGCAATGTGGGCAGCACGGAGCTGCGCTACTGGTTTCAAATCAACGATGGCACGGCCACGGCGTGGTACAACGCCGCCGGGGTCAGCTCGACGGAACCGGCGACCACCAATTCGGATAACTTTTTCATCATTCCGGGCTTCACGACCCCGGACTGGATGAAAAACGGCGTCGGCTACGAGATCTTCGTCGACCGTTTCTACGACGGCAACCCGAGCAACGACATCCTGACCGACGAGTACTCGTATGGCGGCTGCGAGACGGAGCAGCACACCTGGACAAGCGGCTACACCAGCGTTGCGGCGAACGTCAGCGGCTGCAACAGCGAGGTCTTCTTCGGCGGCGACCTGGTCGGGATCCAGGACAAGCTGTCGTACATCAAGCAGACGCTCGGCGCCAATATCCTCTACCTGACGCCGATCTTCGCGTCGCCGACCAATCACAAATACGACACCGCGAACTACTACGAGGTGGATCCGGCGTTCGGAACGGACACGGATCTCGAGAACCTGATCTCCGCCATCCACAGCAGCGGCAATGGCCCCGAGGGCTACATCATCCTCGACGGTGTATTCAACCACACCGGAGACACGAACTGCTGGTTCGGCAAGTACACCTACTGGAACGAGACCTGCAACGTGGTCGGCGCCTACCAGTCCCAGTCGAGCTCCTATTACGACTATTACACGTTCCCGAGCTGGCCGACGGAGTATTCTGACTTCCTCGGTGTTTGCGGCACCAGCAACTCCGGCATCTGCAGCATGCCGAAGCTGAACTATGGATCGACGGGCTCGCCGGTGCGCGAGCAGATCTACGCCAGCCCGAGCTCGGTGATGCAGACCTACCTCAAGGCGCCTTATGGCATCGACGGCTGGCGGCTCGACTCCGCGCAGTACATCGATGCGAACGGCAACAACGGCAGCGACGCTACGAACCATCAGATCATGCAGCAGATGCGCGCGGCGGTGACTGCCATCAACCCCAACGCGGAGATTCTCGGGGAATACTGGGGTGACGCGTCCGCATGGCTCGACGACGGAACGGAGTGGGACAGTGCCATGAACTACAATGGCTTCACCAATCCGGTCTCGGAATGGATCTGCGGGGTTGACGAAAGCGACAACAGCAACTCGATCGACACCGCGCAATTCGCCACTTGGATGTGGGATACGCGTGCGGATCTGCCGTGGAACGTACAGGAAGTCATGACCAATGAACTCGGCACTCAGGATACGCCACGCTTCGCCACACGCTGCTCCTGGACCAACGGCTGGGGAACGTACCTGGGTCTGTTCATGCAGTTCACCTACGTCGGCACCCCGATGATCTACTACGGTGATGAATACGGTATGACCGGCGGCGCCGATCCCGAGAACCGCCATACGTTCGACTGGGCGGACGCCACCACCGCCAATGCGGGCGTGGCGCTGACGCAGAAGCTGATCGGCATACGGCGTCAATATGCGGCGATGCGTACCGGCTCGTTCATACCGCTGGTTCCCGATATCACCGGTGACCTGTACGGAACCAGCGGCGTATATGCCTTCGCGCGCGTCGACCAGAATCACCGCCTCGTGGTGGTGCTCAACAACTCGAGCAGCAGCCAGACGGTGGAAATCCCGGTCTGGCTGGCGGGCGACGCCGCCGGATCAACGGTCACGGACCTGATCAGCGGTACCCAATATACCGTCGCCAACAGCGGCGGCAGGGGCTATGTGGACGTGACCGTGCAAGGACACTATGGGGCGATTCTGGAGCAGTAGAATCGCAGGCGCCGCTCCCGACCGCGGTCGCGCTGGTCCCCCTCCGGGGCGGTGGCGGCCGGGAGCGGCGAGGCGCGGGAGGGCTGCGCCCGGGCGCACCGTCCAGGTAAGCAGTTTGGGTACGCGAGAGAGATCAAGGTGATCGAGCCCGACATTCGGGGGTGGCTGCTGCTGCGCGTGGCATCGGTAACATCGGTCACCATGATGACGCTTCTGCTATCGGCCTGCGGCGGGGGCGCCTCCGGGGCGCCGACGGTCAGCGGTACGGTGAGCGGCTCGAGCGCGCCCGTGATCGACGCGGCGGCCCTGTTCTCCGACCAGGGTCCGATGTTTGACAGCAATCCTGAGCCCGCTGCGAATTCCTCCGTCACCCTGACCTTGCGCACCGGACACAATAATGTCACGAGTGCCAACGTCGTGTATTACAATACATCGACCGACGCGGTGACCCGGGTGCCGATGAGCTGGTCTTCCACCGATCCGACCGGTCAGTTCGATTATTGGCAGGGCACGATCGGCAATGTGGGCAGCACGGAGCTGCGCTACTGGTTTCAAATCAACGATGGCACGGCCACGGCGTGGTACAACGCCGCCGGGGTCAGCTCGACGGAACCGGCGACCACCAATTCGGATAACTTTTTCATCATTCCGGGCTTCACGACCCCGGACTGGATGAAAAACGGCGTCGGCTACGAGATCTTCGTCGACCGTTTCTACGACGGCAACCCGAGCAACGACATCCTGACCGACGAGTACTCGTATGGCGGCTGCGAGACGGAGCAGCACACCTGGACAAGCGGCTACACCAGCGTTGCGGCGAACGTCAGCGGCTGCAACAGCGAGGTCTTCTTCGGCGGCGACCTGGTCGGGATCCAGGACAAGCTGTCGTACATCAAGCAGACGCTCGGCGCCAATATCCTCTACCTGACGCCGATCTTCGCGTCGCCGACCAATCACAAATACGACACCGCGAACTACTACGAGGTGGATCCGGCGTTCGGAACGGACACGGATCTCGAGAACCTGATCTCCGCCATCCACAGCAGCGGCAATGGCCCCGAGGGCTACATCATCCTCGACGGTGTATTCAACCACACCGGAGACACGAACTGCTGGTTCGGCAAGTACACCTACTGGAACGAGACCTGCAACGTGGTCGGCGCCTACCAGTCCCAGTCGAGCTCCTATTACGACTATTACACGTTCCCGAGCTGGCCGACGGAGTATTCTGACTTCCTCGGTGTTTGCGGCACCAGCAACTCCGGCATCTGCAGCATGCCGAAGCTGAACTATGGATCGACGGGCTCGCCGGTGCGCGAGCAGATCTACGCCAGCCCGAGCTCGGTGATGCAGACCTACCTCAAGGCGCCTTATGGCATCGACGGCTGGCGGCTCGACTCCGCGCAGTACATCGATGCGAACGGCAACAACGGCAGCGACGCTACGAACCATCAGATCATGCAGCAGATGCGCGCGGCGGTGACTGCCATCAACCCCAACGCGGAGATTCTCGGGGAATACTGGGGTGACGCGTCCGCATGGCTCGACGACGGAACGGAGTGGGACAGTGCCATGAACTACAATGGCTTCACCAATCCGGTCTCGGAATGGATCTGCGGGGTTGACGAAAGCGACAACAGCAACTCGATCGACACCGCGCAATTCGCCACTTGGATGTGGGATACGCGTGCGGATCTGCCGTGGAACGTACAGGAAGTCATGACCAATGAACTCGGCACTCAGGATACGCCACGCTTCGCCACACGCTGCTCCTGGACCAACGGCTGGGGAACGTACCTGGGTCTGTTCATGCAGTTCACCTACGTCGGCACCCCGATGATCTACTACGGTGATGAATACGGTATGACCGGCGGCGCCGATCCCGAGAACCGCCATACGTTCGACTGGGCGGACGCCACCACCGCCAATGCGGGCGTGGCGCTGACGCAGAAGCTGATCGGCATACGGCGTCAATATGCGGCGATGCGTACCGGCTCGTTCATACCGCTGGTTCCCGATATCACCGGTGACCTGTACGGAACCAGCGGCGTATATGCCTTCGCGCGCGTCGACCAGAATCACCGCCTCGTGGTGGTGCTCAACAACTCGAGCAGCAGCCAGACGGTGGAAATCCCGGTCTGGCTGGCGGGCGACGCCGCCGGATCAACGGTCACGGACCTGATCAGCGGTACCCAATATACCGTCGCCAACAGCGGCGGCAGGGGCTATGTGGACGTGACCGTGCAAGGACACTATGGGGCGATTCTGGAGCAATGAGAGCAATATAGGGCAGTGGCCGGGCGCTCGCTGCGAGGCCTGGCCGGCGTCCGGCACCGTCGCGCTCGTGCCCGAGTGCCGGTTTGTACGCATGTATTTTGAGAGTGGAGCGGTATGGAGAGCGACCTAACCATGAGCCAGACGAACGAGCTGAGATCCGATTTTTCCATGCGGCGTGTCGCATGGGTGCCGATTTTCGCCGCCGCGCTGCTGGTAATCGGCCCGCACCCGGCGTTGGCGAGCACTCCTTCGCTCCATCCTGTCCGCGCGAACGCCATCATCAAGGCGGATCTGTTCTCGGATCAGGGTACGATGTATGACAGCAACCAGGAACCAAGCGCGACGCAGCCTGTGACCGTAATGCTGCGCACCGGGCGCGACAATGTTACCAGTGCGACCATCAAGTACTATGACAGTGGAGATCACACGTTCCATTACGTGCGCATGACCAAGCGCTCAACGGACCCGACTGGGAAATTCGATTATTGGCGGGGCACCATCCCGGCGGGTCCCTCCGAGAAGTATTACCGGTTCCGGGTAAAAAACGGATCGGAGACCATGTGGTACAACGCCGACGGCGCGAGCACGACCCAGCCCGCGACCGGCGATTTCTTCATCATTCCGGGGTTCCGTACGCCGAACTGGATGAAAAATGGCGTCATGTACGAGATTTTCGTCGACCGCTTTTATGATGGGGATCCGAGCATTGCCGTCAAGAGTGGGCAGTATACCAACCAAGGTTGTGTCACCGAGCGCCACCCCTGGGGCAGCAGCGTTTTTGCGACCCAGCCCGGATGCAACGCCGAAGTATTCTTCGGTGGCGACTTGGCGGGCATCCTGGATAAGCTGAGTTATCTCAAGAAAACGCTGGGAGTGAATATACTGTACCTCACCCCGATTTTCGAATCTCCCACCAACCACAAGTATGACACGACGAACTACTACAAGATCGACCCGGCATTCGGCGACAAGGCGCAGTTGGAGAAGCTGATCGGGGCCGTGCACAGCGGTGCGAACGGCCCGAAGGGCTACATGATCCTCGACGGCGTCTTCAATCACACCGGAGACACGAATTGCTGGTTCGGTCGCTACACCTACGGCACGCTGAAATGTTCGATTGTCGGTGCCTACCAATCAAAGTCGAGTCCGTACTATTCGTGGTACACCTTCCAGAAGTGGCCGAACCACTATTCGAGCTTCGAGGATGCCGTTCCGAGCATGCCGAAGCTCAATTATGGGGCGACCGGTTCGCCGGTAAGGGAGCAGATCTATGCGGGAGCGCATTCGGTTGTACAGACCTATCTGAAGCCTCCATTTCGCATCAATGGCTGGCGGCTCGATTCGGCGCAGATGCTCGACGCCAACGGCAACGACGGCAGCGATGCCACCAATCATCAGATCATGAGGCAATTGCGCGCCGCGGTGCTCTCGGTCAATCCCAATGCGGAGATTCTCGGCGAGTACTGGGGTAATCCGGCGCCTTGGTTGGACCATGGCAACCAATGGGACGGCGCAATGAACTATAACGGATTCACCAATCCGTTGTCGGAGTGGATGTGCGGAGTCAATGAAAGCGGCAAGCCGGGCTCTATCGATGTCACACAATTCAACGTGTGGCTGCAGCGTGCGCGCGCGGCTATCCCGGTAAACGCACAGGAGACGATGACCAACGAATTGGGCACGCAGGACACGCCGCGGTTTACTACGCGCTGTGGTGATCACCTCGCCAAGACGGAGTTGGCGATGGTCTTTCAGTTCACCTATGTCGGTACGCCCACGATCTATTACGGTGACGAATACGGCATGACCGGTGCAGGAGACGTCGGCAATCGGCGCACATTCAATTGGTCGAAAGCCACGCTGCGCGACCCGCCTGTTGCGCTCGCCCACAAGCTGATTGCGATTCGCCACCGGTACGCGGCGCTGCGCACCGGATCGTTCATTACGCTGCTCACCGACAATGCAAAGGATGTATATGCATTTGGGAGATTCGACCGCAAGCACCGGCTTGCCGTTGTGCTGAACGCGTCCGGCCGGCGACACACCGTGGCGGTGCCGGTGTGGCAGCTGAGCGACGTAGATGGATCGAAGGTCAGTGACTTGCTGAACGGCGCCACCTATCCGGTGATCGGCGGCGTCGTGCGAATAGCGCTTTCGGGCTATCAGGGCGCGATCCTTGAACAATGACGGGTGACCCGCCCATTGCGCATCGGTCATGATAATGTTGTGCCGACGATCCTGGTTAACGACGAAACGGTTCGCGAAAAATGCATCACTATGCTGGAACGGCGAGAAGGGCGTGGAACATGTGGGGCGGACTGGTGTGTGCCGGCGCCTTTGGCGTGTTCTGCGTATCGAGTGGCGCTGCCGCGGGCGTGCCGGCGACACCCGGGACGTGGCATTCGGCGCTGAGTTGGCAGGGACGCGAGGCGCGTGTGACGCGCTTGGCCGGCGGAGCCTATCTCCTGCATTCTCCGGCCAGAACACGCGCGATCCGGCGCCAGGCTGACCGGACGCACACCGCAAGCATGCTGTTCGATGCGCTTTTCGCCATGGCGCAGTCGGACCTGAGCAAGGATTCGGTGAGCGCCATCCGGGATCCCGCCTTCAATCACGGCAAGCCCATTCCATGCCGCTGCTTCATCGCCGGCAAGAAATGGCCGTTCACCTGGACGAGGGACGTGTCCTATTCGACGGATCTGGCGCTGTGGCGGTTCGATCCGAAGCGCGCCCGCACCTCGCTGCTGTTCAAGCTCTCGCCGGCGCGCGGTGCCGGCGTCCGGCCGGGGCTGTACGTGATGGAGGACACCGGCTCGGGCGGGAGCTGGCCGGTCAGCACCGATCGGGTGGTCTGGTTTCTCGGTGCGCGTCATCTGCTCGGTAACGCGCGCTTCGCCGCCAAGGTCTACCGGGGACTGAAAGACACGCTGCGGCAGGATCGCCGTTACACTTTCGATCCGGCCGTGGGTCTGTATCGGGGCGAGACATCGTTTCTCGACTGGCGCCAGCAGTCGTATCCCGAGTGGACCGCCCACAACGTCGTGTTCATCGCGCAGTCATATGCGCTGTCGACCAACGTGTTGCATTATGATGCCCTGCGGCTGGCGGCATCCCTGGCCGGTCAGCACGACCAACCGGCGCTGGCGCGCCGCTATCGCAAGCAGGCGGCGGCGCTGAAGCGGGCCATCAACCGCCGTTTCTGGCGGCCTGCCCGAGACTTGTACATGAGCTACATCGGGGGCCGTGTCCGCCCGGCGCCCTACGACGCCTACGATCTGCTCGGGCTCGATCTGGCGATCATCAGCGGCGTGGCCGATCCAGCCCGCGCGCGGCTCGTGCTCTCCCACTATCCGATCTGGCCAGCCGGCAATCCGGTGATTTGGCCCGAACGGCGCGATCAGCCCATCTACCACAACAGCGCGATCTGGCCGTTTGTGAGCGCGTACACCCTGTGGGCGGCGCGCCGGGTCGAGGATGGGCCGCTGATCGCGCGCGAGGTGAGATCGCTGATGCGCGGCGCGGCGCTGAGTGGATCGAACATGGAGAATTTCACCCTGCTCACGCAATCGACGCACGTGCCCGGCCGGCTCGGGGGGCCGGTGGTCGACTCGCGCCGGCAGCTTTGGTCGGTGGCCGGATATCTCGACATGGTGGTGCGGGGGGTGTTCGGCGTGCGCGATGACGGCAGCGTTCATCCAGAGCTGCCGGTCTCGCTCGTGCCGATGCTGTTCGGCGCCCGGCGTGAGATCAGCCTGACGTTGGGCGGGAGACACATCGAGCTCGAGCGGCCACGGCGCATCAGCGGCAATCTACTCGTTGCCGGTTCGGTCAGCCGGAGCGCTCATGTGACGCGGGTGCGATTGGTCGGTCGGGAGGTGGCCACGCCTCCGCTTCGCACGCATGCGCCGATGTATCTGCCGGCGACACCGCCGGCGCCCGCGGTGAAAGCCGTGGGCGACAGCTGGCTCGTGCGGTCCCGGGCGCCGGGTTTTCTGTACCTCAACGGCCGCCGAATCGGCCCGATCACCCGGCGCAGGCGGGTCGCACAGGTCGACGGCCTGCAGTGCTTCAGCGTGACGGCCCGGGGAAACACGGGACTGCAGTCTCTGCACAGCCGGGATACCTGCGTCGGACCGGTGAGCACCGTAATCTCGTCCTGGCCACGCCATTGGGTCGCGCCGCGCTCCGGAGCGTATCTGGCGTGGGTAGACTATGACAATTCCAATGGTCCGATCAGCACCGGGATCACCGCGGCGGTGCGGCACATGGTCATCCGCTGTGGTCGAGCCGCCAGCCTGGTCCGGCCGCTGATCATGCCCCAAAGCGATGGCGTCCAGGCCTCCACAGTGGTCCACTTCCGCGCGCGCGCAGGCGCGCGTTGCGCGTTCCGTCTCGTCGGCGGAGTCAACATGAGCAACCTGACGCATTACGCCTACTACACCGGCGGGGCGGGCGGGCCCTCGGGGCCGCTGAACAGCGCGCAGATCGACGCCTTGCGCATCGCGCCGCTTGCGGCGGAACTCACGCCGTGAGCGGCAAGCCCGAGCTGTCGTTCCGGCAAATCTGGAACATGTCACTCGGGTTTCTCGGTATCCAGTTCGCATTTGGACTGCAGACCGCCAACGTCAGTCGTATCTTCCAGACTCTCGGGGCCGACATGCAGCAGATCCCCGTGCTCTGGGTGGCCGCGCCGATCACGGGTCTGTTGATGCAGCCGCTCATCGGCTACGCCTCGGATCATACCTGGGGTCGATTCGGCCGGCGGCGCCCGTATTTCCTCGGCGGCGCGATTCTCACGACACTGGCTCTTTTGGCGATGCCGAACTCCCCGGCGCTGTGGGTGGCGGCGGTGATGCTGTGGGTGATGAACGCATCCGTCAACATTTCGATGGAGCCGTTCCGCGCGTTCGTCGCCGATCAGCTGCCGACTTCGCAGCGGCCGCTGGGATTTGCGCTGCAGAGCTTTTTCATCGGTGTCGGCGGAGTGCTCTCCTCGATTCTGCCGTGGGCGCTGGCGCGCTTGGGCGTCACCAACGTGGCGCCGGCAGGACACATTCCGGATACGGTGCGCATCGCATTCTATTCCGGGGGTGCGGTGATGTTGGCCGCCGTGACCTGGACCGTTCTTACCACGCGCGAATACCCGCCCGAGCGCCTACACGCTTTCAGCGACTCGCTGCCGGCGCACGCAGACGCCGATGTGTCTCGCGCCTGGCGGCCGGGCCTGGCGATGCTCGCGGCGGGTGCCGCGGCCGTGTTCGTCATCTGGCATTTTTCGCTCGCCGCGCAGTTGTACCTGCTCGCCGGCGGTTTGGCCGCGGCCGGCGCTCTCTATTTGTGGTTGAGCCGCACGCGCTCTCCAGGCATGACGCGGCAGGTCATGACCGACCTGTACGGCATGCCGGGACCAATGCGGCGTCTGGCATGGGTGCAGTTTTTCTCCTGGTTCGCGATGTTCGCCCTTTGGCTGTATGCGACGCCGGCGGTGACCTCGGTGCAGTTCGGGAGCAGTAATCCTTTGTCGGTGGCGTATAACGCCGGCGCCAACTGGGCTGACGTTCTCTCCGGCGCGTACAGTGGCTTTGCCGTCCTGGCGGCCCTCGTCATCCCTCTGATGGTGCGGGCAGCGGGCTTGCGCTGGAGCCACGTGATCAATCTGGCGGCGGCTGCTCTCGGGCTGATCTCCTTTGTCTGGATCCGTAATCCGGACTGGCTGTTGCTGTCGATGCTCGGGGTGGGCTTCGGCTGGGCTTCCATCTTGTCGCTCCCCTACACGCTGCTCGCGGATAACCTGCCGGCCCAGAAGATGGGTGTGTACATGGGGATGTTCAATTTCTTCATCACCATACCGCAGATCCTGGCGGCGAGTGTGCTGGGAGTGCTGCTGCACGCGTTCTTCGGAAACCAGCCGGTGTACGGCCTTGTGCTCGGCGGAGTCAGTCTTCTGATCGCCGGCCTGTGCACGCTGCGCGTTGCCGAGCCAGGCACCGGGGCGCTGGCCGCGGGCGTGTCGGCCCAACAGACCTGATGCCCTGAGTGTTCGTAAGCCCCCGAACCGAAAGGGGCTTTGCCATCCTTGCGGCGGCGAAACCGCGGGTCTCGCGCGGATTTGCGCAGACCCCGTGCGCCCGCCGATCGGGTATGCTCCCGCCATGCTCATCGAGCGCATCTGGACGGGCAACGCCTACCGAAATTTCCACTATCTGGTGGCCTGCCGCGAGACCGGCGAGGCGCTTGCGGTCGACCCGCTGGAGTGGCGGCTGTGCCTGGCCGCGGCACGCAAGCGCGGCTGGACGATCACTCAGATCCTCAATACCCATGAGCACGGCGACCATACCGGGGGGAATGCCGGGCTGGTGAGCGCCACGGGCGCCAAGCTGCTGGCGCATTCCGCGGCGCGCATCCCCGGCGTCGATCGCGGTCTCGCGGCGGGCGAGGTGATTCGCGTCGGGCGGCTCGACCTCGAATGCCTGGACACACCGGGACATACGCTCGCGCACGTGTGCCTGTTTTCGCACGACGATCGGCCGGCATTGTTCAGCGGCGACACGCTGTTCAACGCCGGCGCCGGCAATTGCCACAACGGCGGCGATCCGGAGCGTCTCTACGAGACTTTCAGCCGGATTCTCGCCCGGCTGCCGGATGAGACCCGGATTTATCCGGGCCACGAATATCTCTCGCGCAATCTCGCGTTCACCCTGGACCGGGAACCGGATAATGAAGCGGCGCGCGCGCTGCTGACCGCCGTGCGCTCGGTCGAGCCCGCCGAGGTGCCGGTAACCACGCTTGCCGACGAGAAGCGGATCAACACCTTCCTGCGGCTCGACAGCCCCGCGCTGATCGAGCGGCTCCGTGAGACGGATGCGGATCTCGGGGCGCACCCGAGCGCGCGCGCCGTCTTCATCAGACTGCGCGAGCTGCGCAACGCCTGGTAGTAGAATGCCCCGCCCATGAATGCCGATTCGATCCTCGAGCCCCTGAACGCGGCGCAGCGCGCCGCCGTGACCGCACCCCTCGGACCTGCGCTGGTGCTGGCCGGCGCCGGCAGCGGCAAGACGCGCGTGCTGACCCACCGTATCGCGTGGCTGATCCGCGCGCACGATGTCTCGCCCCATTCGATTCTGGCGGTGACCTTCACCAACAAGGCCGCCGGGGAGATGCGCTCGCGCGTCGAGGGCCTGCTCGGTATGCCGCCGGGGGTGTTGTGGATCGGCACGTTCCATGGGATCGCGCACCGCCTGCTGCGACGGCACTGGCGCGAGGCCGGGCTCATCGAGAGCTTCCAGATCCTCGATGCGGAGGATCAGCAACGCCTGATCAAGAAGCTACTCAAAGCCGAGCAGCTCGACGAGACCCGCTGGGCGCCGCGCGAGATCCAGTGGTTCATCAATTCGAACAAGGACGAGGGCCGCCGGCCGCGGAGCCTCAAGGCCGGCAACGATCCGACCCGCGCGCAGATGATCCGGCTGTACACGCTGTACGAGGAAGCGTGCGCGCGCAGCGGAGTCGTCGATTTCGCCGAGCTGCTGCTGCGCTCGTTCGAGCTCTGGCGCGATCAGCCGGCGATCCTGCAGCACTACCGCCAGCGCTTTCGGCACGTGCTGGTCGATGAGTTCCAGGACACCAATACCATCCAGTACGCATGGCTGAAGCTATTGGTCGGCTCGGAATCCTGCCCGTTCGTCGTCGGCGACGACGATCAGTCGGTCTATGGCTGGCGGGGCGCGCGCGTGGAGAATCTGCAGCAGTTCGGGCGTGATTTCCCGGCCGTCAGTCTGTTCCGTCTGGAGCAGAATTACCGCTCCACCGGCGCAATACTCGCCGCCGCGAACGGGCTGATCGCCAACAACGCCGGGCGGCTCGGCAAGACGCTGTGGACGAGTGGCGCGCAGGGTGAGCCGATCCGGCTGTACGCCGCCTTCAATGAGCGCGACGAGGCCGAGTTCGTCTGTCAGCGCATCCGCGAGCACGTCGCGCACGGCGGGGCGCACCGCGATGCCGCCATCCTGTACCGCTCGAACGCTCAGTCGCGCGTGTTCGAGGAAATCTTCCTTGCCGCCCGCATGCCCTACCGCGTGTACGGCGGATTGCGCTTCTTCGAGCGCGCCGAGATCAAAGACGCGCTGGCGTATCTGCGTCTGCTCGTCAATCGTCGCGACGACGCGTCGTTCGAGCGGGTGGTGAATCTGCCGACCCGTGGTATCGGCGCCAAAAGCCTCGACATCGTGCGCGCCGCGGCGCGCGCGGGCGGCACCTCCCTGTGGGAAGCCACCGGCGCGTGCCTGGGTGAAGCCCTGGGGGCGCGGGCATCGGTCGCAATGCGCGGATTCATGGAGCTGATCGAGCGGCTCGCCGAGGAAGTCACCGGGCTCGCCCTGCATGAGCAGGTCGACCGCATGCTCGCCGCGACGGGTTTGATCGAATTCCACCAGCGCGACAAGGCCGACCGGGGTGAGGCGCGCGTCGAGAACCTCGAGGAATTGGTCAGTGCGGCGCGCGGCTTCGGTACCGAGCGGCTCGAGACCGAGCTGCCGCCGCTCGAGGCGTTTCTCGCGCACGTGACGCTCGAGTCCGGCGAGGGACAGGCGGATGCATGGGAGGATTGCGTGCAGATGATGACGCTGCACACGGCGAAAGGCCTGGAATTCCCCATCGTGTTCCTGTGCGGCATGGAGGACGGTCTGTTTCCTCACCAGCGCTCGATCGCAAATCTCGAGGGACTGGAGGAAGAGCGCCGACTCTGTTACGTCGGCATGACTCGGGCGATGCGGCAGCTGTATCTCACTTACGCGGAACAGAGGCGGCTGCACGGCATCGACAGTTTCAGCCAGCCGTCGCGGTTCATCAAGGACACGCCGGAAGATCTCATCGAAGAGGTCCGGCCGCGCTTGCACGTCAGCCGACCGGTGGCGCCCGGCCGCTTCGCCCGGGAGGCGGGCGCCGAGCACGCGCCGCCGCGCCGCCGCGCCGGATACGCCTCGCGCATGCTCCGTGACGAGCCCTCGGTTCCCGGGATGCGGCTCGGGGCCCGCGTCCGGCACGGCAAGTTCGGCGAGGGCGTGATTCTGAACCTCGAGGGCACGGGGCCGCAGGCGCGTGTGCAGGTGAACTTCGAGCGCCAGGGCACCAAGTGGCTGGTGATGCAATACGCCAATCTAGAGCCCTTATGAAGATCCTGATTCTCGGCGCCGGACAGGTGGGCCGCACCGTCGCGCGGCACTTCTCGCGCGAAGAAGCCAATGACGTGACCATCGTCGACAACGATGTGGACGTGCTGCGCGACATCCAGGATCGCCTCGACGTGCACACGGTAGCGGGCAACGCGGCTCATCCAAACGTCCTCGAAGCCGCCGGCGCCGATGAAGCGGACCTGCTCGTCGCACTCACGAACAGCGACGAAGTCAACATGGTGGCCTGTGAAGTCGCCTTCCGGCTGTTCCGCACGCCGACCAAGATCGCCCGCATCCGGTCTCCCGAGTACACCTCCCGTCCTCAGCTGTTCAGCGAGCAGGCCATCGCCGTCGATGTATTCATCAGTCCCGAACAGCTCGTGACCGAGTATCTCGAGCGGCTGATCCAGAACCCCGGAGCGCTGCAGGTGCTGGACTTTGCAGGGGGGAAAGTATGCCTCGCCGCGGTGCATGCCGGACAGGGCGGTCCGCTCGTCGGACACGCGTTGCGCGTCCTCGGTGAGCACCTCGAATCTACAGAGGTGCGTGTCGTGGCGATTTACCGCGGTGGCCGCAATGTCGTTCCCGACGGCGATACGATCATCCAGGCGGACGACGAGGTATTCTTCCTCGCCGCCCGCGATGACGTGCGGCGTGTCATCGGTGAGCTGCGCGCTGACGATTCACGCGCACACCGCGTGCTCATTGCCGGCGGCGGAAATATCGGACGGCTTCTGGCGCGCTCGCTCGAGCGCTCCGCGCAGGTCAAGCTGATCGAGCACGATCCGGAGCGCGCGCGCCGGGCGTCCGAACAGCTCGAGAACACCATCGTGCTGGCTGGAGACGCGGCCGACGAAGAGCTGCTCATCGAGGAGAACATCGACAGCACCGATGTGTTCGCCGCGATCACAAACTCGGAGGAGGCCAACATTCTGTCGGCCATGCTCGCCAAACGGCTTGGCGCGGCCAGAGTCATGGCGCTGGTGAACAGGCCGTCCTACGCGGACCTCATCGAGAGCGGCAGCATCGACGTGGCGATCGTGCCGCAGAACATCACCATCGGTTCCCTGCTTGCGCACGTGCGGCGCGGCGATGTGGTGCGGGTGCATTCCCTGCGGCACGGCGCCGCGGAAGCGATCGAAGCAGTCGCGCGCGGCGAGCAACACAACTCAGGTGTGATCGGGCGGACTGTGCAAGAGATCGAGCTGCCGGAGGGGGCCGCAATCGGCGCGATCGTGCGCGGCGAGGAGGTGATCATGGCGCATCACGACGCCCGCGTTCAGCCGAACGATCATCTGATTCTGTTTCTCGCCGACCGGCGTCACATCGACGCGGTCGAGCGCCTGTTCACGCGGGTCGCTCCCTAGACCTGCATCGCATGCTCGGCATCCTCTATTTCCTGGGACTGATCCTCTCCGCGTTCGGTCTGGTCTACCTGCTGCCCATCGCCTGTTCCCTTGCCACGGGCGACGGTCTGTGGCCGACGTTCCTGATCTGTGCCGCCCTGACGGTATGCGTGGGCGCGGCGGTCTCGGTGCTCACCTTCCGGTTCCGGCGCGAGTTGAAGCCGCGCGATGGTTTCATGCTGATGACGCTCGGCTGGATTCTGATCGCCGTCGTGGCGACCCTGCCGCTGCTCATGGCGATGCCCGGACTCACCTTCAGTCGCGCGCTGTTCGAGACGATGTCGGGTCTGACGACGACGGGCTCGACCGTGCTCACCGGCCTGGGCTCGCTTGCGCCGTCGCTGAATTTCTGGCGCTGTTCGCTCATCTGGGTGGGCGGTCTGGCGGTGATCGTGGTGGCCATGGGCGTGATGCCGCTGCTCGGGATCGGCGGCATGCAGCTGCACAAGGCCGACGCGCCCGGCCCGGTGAAGGATCAGAAGCTCGAGCCGCGCATCACCGAGGCGGCGCGCTCGGTGTGGCTGGTCTATGTGCTGCTCACCATCGCCGGCATCGTCGGTCTGCGCATCAGCGGCATGAACTGGTTCGACGCGATCTGCAACGCGTTCTCGGCGGTCGCGCTCGGCGGGTTCTCGACGCACGACGCGAGCATCGGCTATTTCCATTCGGCAGCGGTGGATCTGGTGCTGATGGGACTTATGCTGGCGGCCTCGATAAACTTCACGCGCCATTTCGTGGCGCTGCGCCGCCTGACGCTCAGGCCGTACCGCAACGATCCGGAATTCAAGGCGATGGCCATCGTGCTGTCGCTCAGCGTGTTTGGCATTGCCGTGCTGCTGGCGGTCGATCACGTGTTCCCGTCTTTCAATACCGCGTTGCGCTATTCGGCGTTCAATGTCATCTCGATGGCGACCACGACCGGGTGGGTGACGGTGCGCAACGGCTTCAGCCGCTGGCCGGTGTTCGCGCCGATCTGGATGCTGTTTCTTTCCGGATTCGTCTGCAGTACCGGCACCACCGGCGGGGGCATCAAGATGTTCCGCGCTCTGGTGTTGACTCGCGAGGCCGAGCGCGAGCTGAAATTGCTGGTGCATCCCAGCAGTGTCGCACCCGTGCGCGTCGGCGGGCGACCGATTCCGGAGCGCATCGCCGCCGCGGTGCTGGCATTCGTCTTTCTCTATTTCATGGCGGTGGTGCTGCTGGTGTTCGCGATGCTGCTCACCGGCATGGGCTTCTCTCCCGCCTTCCGCGTGATCGTGGCGTGTATCAACAATACCGCTTACGGCTTGCCCGGTCAGGCGGCGTGGACCCTGCACGGGCTCGGCACGGCGCAGATCTGGATCTGTACCACCGCGATGCTGCTCGGGCGACTGGAGATCTTCAGCGTCATCGTGCTGTTCACACGGACCTTCTGGCGCAAGTGATCCCGGTTCTTGCTCAGCGCGCCATCCGCGAGCGGTGCGCGTTGATCTGTGCGCGCAGCGTCTCGGCCGCCGCACGGGCGGCCGCCGCGAAATCATCGCCGCTCGAGGCATAGAGGATGCCTCGCGAGGAGTTGACGATCAGCCCGGCGCCCGCGGCGGTCTGGCCGTTGCGCACCGCCGCCCCCACGTCGCCGCCCTGCGCGCCGACTCCCGGCACCAGCAGCGGCATGTTGCCGACGAGGGAGCGCACTTCCGCGAGCTCCTGCGGATACGTTGCGCCGACCACCAGCAGGCAGTTGCCGCGGACGTTCCATTCGCGTGCCGCGAGCTCGGCCACGATGTGATAGAGCCGCCGCCCGGCGGCGTCCACCGTCAGATCCTGCAAGTCCCGGGCGCCGGGATTGGAGGTCCGGCACAGAACGATCACGCCCCGGTCCGCGCGCTGGAGAAACGGCTCGAGGGAGTCGGCGCCGAGGTACGGATTGACCGTGACGGCGTCGGCCTCGTACCGCTCGAAGGCTTCGATCGCATAGCGCTCAGCGGTATTGCCCACGTCGCCTCGCTTGGCGTCGAGGATCACCGGCAAGTCGGGGTAGGCGGTGTGGATGTACTCGATGGTCCGCTGCAGCTGATCCTCGGCCTCGTAGGCGGCGTAATGCGCGAACTGCGGCTTGAACGCACAGACGAGATCGGCGGTGGCGTCGATGATCGCCTTGTTGAACTGAAAGATGGGCGACGCTTGCGCCGCAATCCGTTGCGGAAAGCGCTCGATCTCCGGGTCGAGCCCCACGCACAGCAGCGAGTCACTGCGCGCCCAGCTGCGCTCGAGCCGCTCGATGAAAGCGCTCATGCGACGCGCGAGCCCGCGCCCGGAGCGCGCTTCTTCAGGTGTACCAGGAGCAGGGAGAGCGCGGCGGGCGTCACGCCGGGCACGCGGCCGGCCTGCCCGAGTGTCGCCGGGCGGTATTCGTTCAGCCGCACGCGCACCTCGTGCGAGAGCCCGGCGATCTGCGCGTAATCGATGTCTTCGGGCAATCGGGTCTCCTCATTGCGGCGCTGCCGCGCCACCTCTTCGAGCTGACGCTCGATGTAGCCGGCGTACTTCGCCAGCGCCTCTACCTGGACACTGAGCTGCGCGGCGATCCGCTCGTCGGCTTCTTCCGCAGACGCGTCTCCCGCGTGCGGTGCGGCGATCTCGAGCAGCGTGCCGTATGCGACTTCGGGCCGGCGCAGCAGCTCGAATGCCGACACGTCGCGCGCCAGAGATGCCCCCAGCACGCGCGCCGACCACTGTGCCTCCAGATCCGCCGGATGGATACGCAGCGCCCGCAGGCGCTCGACCTCGCCGTCGATGCGCCGCCGTTTGGCCTCGAAAAAGCGCCAACGCTCATCGTCTACCAGCCCCAGGGTACGGCCGACCGGCGTCAGCCGCGCATCGGCATTGTCTTCGCGCAGCAGCAGGCGGTGCTCGGCCCGGCTGGTGAACATGCGGTACGGCTCGCGCGTGCCGCGCGTCACCAGGTCATCGACCAGGACGCCGAGATAACCGTCGCTGCGCCCGGGAATCCACGGCTCCGCCTCGCGCAGCGCGAGCGTGGCATTGATGCCGGCGAGCAGGCCCTGCGCGGCGGCCTCCTCGTAGCCGGTCGTGCCGTTGATCTGTCCGGCGAAGTACAGGCCATTCACTGCGCGCGTCTCCAGCGACGGGCGCAGATCGCGGGGATCGAAGAAGTCATACTCGATGGCGTAGCCGGGCCGCGTCACATGGGCGTTCTCGAAGCCCGGAATGCTGTGCACCAAGGCGATCTGCACGTCGAACGGCAGGCTGGTGGAGATGCCGTTGGGATAAATCTCGTGCGTCGTCAGGCCCTCGGGCTCGACGAAGATCTGATGCGAGGCGCGGTCGGCGAAGCGCGCCACCTTGTCCTCGATCGATGGACAGTAGCGCGGACCCACGCCCTCGATCAGGCCGGTGAACATCGGTGAGCGATCGCTCGCCGCGCGGATGATGGCGTGCGTCTGTTCGGTCGTGTGGGTGATGTGGCAGGGCACCTGCGGCGGATGTTCGGCCGCGCGGCCGAGGAAGGAGAAGACCGGCAGCGGCTGGTCGCTGTGCTGCACGGTCATCACGCTGTAATCGATGGTGCGCCCGTCCAGGCGCGGAGGGGTACCCGTCTTCAGGCGGCCGACGCGCAGCGGCAGCTCGCGCAGGCGTGCCGCCAGGCGGTTGGACGGGGCATCGCCTGCCCGGCCTCCCGCGTGGTTGTCGAGTCCAACGTGGATGCGTCCGCCGAGGAACGTGCCCACCGTCAACACCACGCGCGGCGCCTCGAACACGATGCCGGTCGCGGTGACGATTCCGCGGACCGACTCACCGTCGAGCAGGAGGTCGGCCACCTCCTGTTGAAAGACCGAAAGGCGCGGCTCCGCCTCGATCCGCGCGCGGATCGCCTGCTTGTACAGCTGCCGGTCGGCCTGCGCGCGTGTGGCGCGCACCGCGGGCCCCTTGCTGCCGTTGAGCGTGCGGAACTGGATGCCGGCACGGTCGGTCGCGCGGGCCATCGCGCCGCCGAGCGCGTCGATCTCGCGCACCAGGTGGCCTTTGCCGATGCCCCCGACCGCCGGGTTGCAGCTCATCTGCCCCAGCGTCTCGATATTCTGCGTCAGCAGCAGGGTGCGCGCCCCCATGCGCGCGGCCGCCAGCGCAGCCTCCGTGCCGGCATGACCGCCGCCGATTACGATGACCTGGAACGTCTGGGCGAATCGCATTGACATAGTGTAGTGCAGCCTCGGGGCCGGCCCAAACGGCGCGGCCGCGGTCCCTGTATTACATTATGATGCGTGTCGTGGTGCGAAGTGGATCGCGATTTCCGACCCTGGCTCTGATCGCCGCGAGCGCACTGGTCTCGGCCGCTCCGGCGGCGGCACATCTGGCGCTCGCGCCGTGCGAGCTGCGCTCGAGCGGCGATCTGATGCTGGTCAAGGCTGAGTGCGGCCGGCTGCCGGTGGCGCAGAATCCGGCCGATCCGCACGGCCGGCGGATCGATCTGGCCGTGGCCGTGGTGCCGGCGGTGCGCACCGTGCCGCGGCCCGATCCGCTGTTCGTCCTGGCCGGGGGCCCCGGCGAGGCGGCCACCACATTCTATGCCGGCGTCGCGAGCGCCTTCGCCCCGATCCATCGCGACCGCGACATCGTGCTGGTCGATCAGCGCGGTACCGAGGGCTCGAACGCGCTCGATTGCCCTGCGACCCGGCGCGGCCGGCACGCTGACGCCGGACCGCCGACTCGCGCGCAGATCGTCGCGGCCACCGAGCAATGTCTGCGCCTGCTGCGCAAGCACGCGCACGTGCGCGATTACACGACCGGCCTGGCCGTGGGCGATCTGAATCGCGTGCGCGTCGCGCTCGGGTACCGCAAGATCGATCTGTATGGCTCGTCCTACGGCACCGTGGTCGCGCAGGAGTACCTGCGGCGCTTCCCGCGGCACGTGCGCACCATGATTCTCGACGGCGTGGTGCCGCCGCAGGTGCCGATCGGCGCGCTGAGCGCGCTCAGCGCGCAGCGGGCCGTCGAGCGCATATTCGCCGATTGCGCCGCCGCGACCGCTTGCCGGGCCCGCTTCGGCAATCCTGTGGTGACCTACCGTCATGTCATGTCCACTCTCGAGGCGCATCCGGTCGAGGTGACCGTCGCGGATCCGACCCGCGGCACGCCGGTCTCGCTGCGCCTGGGTACCTACCAGCTCGGGCAGGTGCTGCGCCTGGCCAGCTATACCCCGGCGCTCGCGGCGCTCCTGCCGCTCGATCTGCATGCGGCGGCGGCCGGAAATTACCGGCCGCTGGCCGGGCAATACCTGTTCATCGACCGGGTGTACAGCCACGCAATCGCCGTGGGTATGAACAATTCCGTGGTCTGCTCTGAGGACGTGCCTTTCTATCATGTCACCGCGCGGCAGCGCGCCGCGATGCACCGTACCTTTCTCGGCACGGCGCCGCTGCGGGAGCTGAGAACAGTGTGCAAGCTCTGGCCGAAAGGGCCGGTGGCCGCTGATTTTCACGCCCCCCTGCACTCGGATGTGCCCGTGCTGCTGCTGTCGGGCGGCAACGATCCGATTACCCCGCCGCGGTATGCGCGGCTGGTCGCGCGAGGCTATCCGCACAGCCTGAGTGTCGTGGTGCCGCAAGGCGGTCACGGCCAGTTGATGGATCCCTGCATGGACAAGGTAATGGCGCAATTCGTGCAGCGCGCGTCGGTGGCGGGACTGAATGTGGCGTGCGTTCACGCGGTGCGTCCCATGCCGTTCTTCCTTACCCTGAACGGGCCCGGGCCGTGAGTGGCGTGCCGGCATGATCGAGGCGCGCGCACTCATCAAGCGCTTCGGCACGCTCACTGCGGTCGATGGCGTGTCGCTGCGGGCGGCCGACGGTTGCGTCACCGGGCTGCTCGGGCCGAACGGCGCGGGCAAGTCGACCACATTGCGCATCCTGTACACCGTGTTGACGCCGGATGGCGGCGAAGCGTGGATCGACGGCGCAAGCGTTCTTGCCCAGCCGCTCGAGGCGCGCCGGCGGATGGGCGTGCTTCCGCACGGCGCCGGGGTTTATCCAAACCTGACGGCGCGCGAGAATATCGAGTACTTCGGGGCGCTGCACGGGCTGCCGCGCACCGCGCGCCGTGCGCGCGCGGCGGAGCTCATCGCGCGGCTGGAGATGGAGCCCTTCGCCGATCGCCCGGCCAAGGGGTTCTCCCAGGGGGAGCGCGTCAAGACCGCGCTGGCGCGGGCGCTGGTGCATCAGCCGCGCAATGTGCTGCTCGATGAGCCGACCAATGGCCTGGATGTCATGGCCGTGCGCACGTTGCGCCGGCTGCTCGGCGAGCTGCGCGACGAGGGCCACTGCATCCTGTTCTCGAGCCACGTCATGCAGGAAGTTGCCGCGCTGTGTGACGACGTGATCGTCATCGCCGGCGGCAGGGTCGTCGTCCAGGCCGGGCCCGACGAGCTCAAGGCGCGCGCCGGCACGGCCTCGCTCGAGGAGGCGTTCGTTCGCCTGATCGATCCGGACGGTGCGGGGGGCGGCCCGTGAAGTCGATCTGGCGCGTCTTGCGCAAGGAGTTGCGCGAGACGCTGCGCGACCGCCGCTCTCTGTTTACCACGCTCATCATCGGGCCGCTGTTGATGCCGGCGCTGATCGGCACGGTCATCTTCATGGCCATCCGCCACAGCGGCGCGGCCAGTACCGGACCCATCACGCTGACCGTGGCCCACGCCGAGCGTGCGCCGCGACTGCTGGATTTCCTGCGCCAATACCAAGTGCGCGTCAGGCCGGTCAATGCCGATCGCGCGCGCGCGCGCCGTCTGGTCGAGCGGCAGCAGGGTCCGCTGCTCTATGTGCCGCGCGAGTTCGGTACGCGGCTGGCGGCCGGCAAGCCGGCCCCACTGCGCCTCTACGCCGACGAGTCCGATCGCAGCGTACAGGGCAAGGTCGAGCGCCTGAGCACGCTGATCGGGCTCTACGGCGGGACGATCGCGCGGCTGCGCCTGGTGGCCCGCGGACTCGACCCGCAGCTGCTTGTGCCCATCGCGCTGCATCCGATCGACACCTCGACGCCGCAGAGCCGGGCGGCGCTGACGCTCGGCATGTTGAGCTATGCCATCGTGTTCACGATGTTGATGAGCGGGCTGTACATCGCCATAGACACCACCGCCGGGGAGCGCGAGCGCGGCTCGCTCGAGCCGCTGCTGACGGTACCGGTCGAACGCGAGCATCTGGTGTACGGCAAGATGCTGGCCGCGTGTGTCATGATGTTCGTATCGCTGGTTCTGACGGTGGCGGCTTTCGCCGTGACCCTGCGGCACATCGGACTCGCGCGCCTCGGCATGAGCGCCAATTTCGGGCCCGGCGTCGCGGCCGGCATCGTGCTCGGCTGCCTGCCGCTGATTCCGGCGGGAGCGGCCCTGATGACCCTGGTGGCTTCCTACACGCGCAGCTACCGTGAGGCACAGACCTACGTCGGCCTGGTGCTGCTGGTGCCCACGCTGCCGCTCATCTTCGCGAGTATTCTGGGGCTGCAGCCGCGTGCGGCGCTGATGGCGGTGCCCTCGCTCAGTCAGCATTTCATCATCATGAGTCTGCTGCGCGGAGAGCCCCTGCCGAGCGGCTATGTGGTGATTTCCGCAGGCGTAAGTCTGGCGCTCGGGGCGGTGCTCGTGTATCTGGCAGGCCGTTTGTACCGGCGAGAGCGTCTGCTCGGCTGAGCGCAGTGGCTGAATCGGGACCGAACCATGAAACGTCTTATTCTGCTCGTACTTGCCGTTGCGCCGGCACTCGCCTGGGCGAGCGCCAACCTTCAGCAGAACCTTCGCTTTGCGTTACGCAACCCGCAGGCCGTCCGCCTGCGTGCGCTGGCTCGCGCGGCCGCGCGCATGCTTGCCGCGGCGCTGGGACTGCGGATCGCGCGCATCGCGTCCGCCCGGGAGACGGGTGCCGCGGCCCCCCTCCGCCGAGCCCGCGAATCTACTTCGCAGGCGGTCCGTCTGCAGTCCAGGGCGACGCCAATCGAGCGGAGCGCCATTCACGTCCCGGCTGGCGTCGGTCTGACAGTGGTCGCGGCGCCGCGGTAGGGGTACGCTGGGGGCATGAACCACCGCCGGTGCGCTGCGGCGTGCCCGAGAGGAGGCAGAGATGACCACGGTACGTCACCTGCTCGGTAATAAGAAATCGGCACTTTTCACGATCGGACCGGATGCCCCGGTGCTCGAGGCCGTGCGCTCGATGGCCGAGCACGGCGTCGGCGCGCTGCTGGTGATGCGCGGCGAGGCGCTGGCCGGCATCGTCTCGGAGCGCGATTATGCGCGCAAGGTCGTGCTGCTCGGCCGCGCCTCGGCTGATACCCCGGTCGCGCAGATCATGAGTTCGCCCGTCGTGACCGTTTCGCCCGACACCAACGTGCAGCGCTGCATGGTCTTGATGACCGAGCGGCGCATCCGCCACCTGCCGGTGGTGGAAAGCGGCGGCGTGATCGGCGTGGTCTCCATCGGCGATCTGGTCAAGTCGGTGATCCAGGAACAGCAGCGGACCATCGAGCAGCTCGAAAGCTACATCCACGGATAGCTCGCGCGAGCATGGCGCAGCGCGGATCGCGGCTCCGATGAGCCCGGTCCGGCCGTTTCACGCGCCGAGAAACATCCGGTAGGCCGGATTGAAGGTCTCGTCCGCGTATTCGTAATGCAGCGCGTTCAGGTGCTGCAGGAAGTCGCCGCGCTCGGCCGCCGGCACCTGGATGCCGGCCAGGACCCGGCCGTAGTCCGTGCCCTGGTTGCGATAATGGAACAGGCTGATGTTCCAGCGCGAGCCGATGGCGTCGAGGAACTTCAACAGTGCGCCCGGGCGCTCGGGAAACTCGAAACGGTACAGCAGCTCGTCGCGCAGGCCGCGTGCGCGGCCGCCGATCATGTAGCGCACGTGCAGCTTGGCCGTCTCGTTCTCGCTCATGTCGGTGACGGTGTAGCCGCCGCCGCGCAGGGACTGGATGACTTCGTCCTTCTCGCTGCGGCCGCGCGCGAGGCCGAAACTGACGAACACGTGCGCGGCGTCGCCGCTTTCGTAGCGATAGTTGAACTCGGTGATGCTGCGCCGGCCGAGGACCTCGCAGAACTGCCGGAAGCTCCCGGGCCGCTCCGGAATGGTGACCGCGAGCAGCGCTTCGCGCTCCCCGCCGAGGTCGGCGCGTTCCGCCACGTGCCGCAGTCGATCGAAATTGATGTTGGCGCCACTGGTGATGGCTGCGAGCCGCTTCCCGCGCCAGTGCTCGCGTGCAGCCACCTTCTTCAGGCCCGCGACCGCGAGCGCTCCGGCGGGCTCGACGATCGAGCGCGTGTCCTCGAATACATCCTGGATGGCGGCGCAGATTTCGTCGTTGTCCAGCAGCACGACCTCGTCGACATGCTGCCGGCACAGCGCGAAGGTCTCCTCACCCACACGCTTGACGGCCACGCCGTCGGCGAAGATTCCGACTCTCTCGAGCGTCACGCGCTGGCCGGCCTTCAGCGACTCATACATACATGCGGCGTCTTCCGGCTCCACGCCGACGATCCGAATGCCCGGATAGAGATACTTCAGATAGACGGACATTCCGGCGATGAGCCCGCCGCCGCCGATGGGCACGAACACCGCGTCCAAATGCCCCCCCGTCTGGCGCGCCAACTCCACGGCGATCGTGCCCTGGCCCGCGATCACATCGGGATCGTCGAATGGATGGACGAACACCATGTTGCGCTCGCGGGCCAGCACGAGCGCGTGCTCGAACGCCGAATCGTAATCGTCACCGTGCAGCACGACCTCGCCGCCGAGGTCGTCGACCGCTTGAGTCTTGATCCGGGGAGTTGTCTGCGGCATCACGATCACGGCCTTGATCTGGCGCCGGCGTGCCGCGAGCGCCACGCCCTGGGCGTGGTTGCCCGCCGAGGCGCATACCACGCCGCGGCCGGCCGCCGAGTCGGAGAGTCTCGAGATGCGGTTGTATGCCCCGCGCAGCTTGAAGGAGAACACCGGCTGGAGATCCTCGCGCTTCAGCAGCACATGGTTGTCGATGCGGCGTGAGAGACGCGGCGCGGGGTCGAGGGGCGATTCGATGGCGACGTCGTAGACGCGCGCCTTGAGGATCTGCTCGATGTAGGGGCTAACCATGAGTGCTCAGGCGTTGAGGAAGTCCTGGATGGCGGCGGCGATCGACTGTGGCGCCGATTCGAACAGCGCCACGCCGCCCGGCAGTGGCCGGCGCGAGTGTGCCGGCAGATCCTCGATCAGCGCGCCGAAGCCGCCCGGCCACTCGCTCGAGTGCAACAGAAGCAGCGGTTGCGCGGTCTGGCGCAGCCGCTCGCGCAGCGGATACTCCCGCTCGGCGGCGGCCGCGGCGGCGGCCTGCGCGCCATTGAGCAATCGCTCGGCGCACGCGGTCAGGGTGCTCGCCAGGGGCGCGTCGGGGCCGCAGTCCGCACGTGCGCCGGACCAAGCGTGCAGGACGTAGGCTTCGGCGAGTTCGGCCGATTGCGGCTGATCGCCCATATCGGCGATGGGCAGTGCGGCGATGACCACCCGCCTGACGGCGGGTCGGGTTGCGGCAAGCTCCAGGGCGACCAGGGCGCCGAAGCCGCAACCGACGACGTCGATCTGGCGCAGGCGCATCAGTTCGATGAAATCCCCGATCGCTGCGGTGTGCTCGGCGAGCGAGAGGGTCGCAGCCGCATCCGACGCGCCGAATCCCGGCAAGTCGGGAGCGAATGCCGAGCGGTTTTGGCCTATCCGGGAGAGCAGGCCCGCAAACATGCGGCCCGAGAATGGTGCGGCATGCAGCGCCAGCACCGGTGTGCCTTCCTCGAAGCCGCCACCGGCCGGTATCGCCTGATGAACGTGCAATTGACCGTAGCGGCACTCGAAATAGCCGCGTCTGATGCGTGCCGCGGCGAGGGCGGCCGGTTGAGGCGGGGGCGTCGTACGTTTCGCCATGGTGTAAGCCACATTGTGCCCGAGGCGGCAATCAGGATTAAGCTATTTTGGCGGCTGTGAGCGCCGCGCGAGGTCCCGCCATGCGCAATCTCGAAGTCAGAATCCGCAGCATCGCGGCCTCCGCCTGGGATCTCGCGGTGGTGCCGGGGGACATCCCGCAGCTGACCAACGGCGGCATCCTCTGCAAGGCCCGATGGCTGACCGCCGATCCCGTCCGCGCGGCTTTCCCGCCGCCGCGCCCGGCCCTTCCGGGCGAGGTTGTTCCGGCGCTCGGAGTCTGCGAGGTCATCGCATCACGCAATGATGTGTTCAACGTCGGGCAACTCGTCGTGCTCGAGTGTGGCTTGAGCGAGATGTGCGTGTCCGACGGCCGGGGCGTCTGGGCGCTGCATCCGGGCCAGTCACCCGTGTCGACCGCGCTCGGTCTGCTCGGTCCGCCCGGAATGACCGCCTACTTCGCGCTCACCGACGTCGCGGCTGTGCGCGGGGGCGACACGGTGCTGGTCGGAGCCGCATCCAGTGTGCCGGGCGCCATGGCCGGGCAGGTTGCGGTGCTCAAAGGCGCGCGCGCGATTGGCATCGAGGACACGTCCGAGAAGTGCGTCTGGGCCGTACGGCACGGGGGATTCTCGGCCTGTATCAATCGGCGCAGCGAATCGCTGAATGACCGGCTCTGGCAGCTCGCACCGCAGGGCTTCGATATCTTTTTCGACACCACGGACGAATGGCTCGGGGTCCTGCTGCGCGGGCAGCACCTCGCCCCGGGTGCCCGCGTGGTGAGCTGCACACGGCCGGGATCGGGGCCGCAGGGCCGTACACCGGGACAAGGCGGAATCCGCATCGCCTATCTCGATCCGGCCGGCTACCAAGTGCGCCGGGGGGCGTTTCTGAAGGACGCGATTGCCTGGTACGGTGCGGGCCGGCTGACCTGCCGCGAGGACATCGCCGAGGGGATCGAGAGGGCGCCCGAACAGCTCGGCCGCGCCCTGCGCGGCGAGTGTTTCGGCAACCCGCTGATAAAACTCTGACGAGCCGCGAAGGGCGATCCGGAGTGTCCCCGGCCGAGCGGCGCTCAGCGCCGCCGTGCCTTCGAGCGCCCGCCGCGGACGGCGGTTTTCGCCTTGCCGGCCGGCCGTCTGCCGCCGGGACGTCTGTTGGCGACCGTCTTGTGCACTGTGGACCGGCGGGTTGCCGGCTTGGCGGCGTGCTGTTTGCCGGCCGGGCGGCGCTTGGCGGCCGTCTTGTGCACCGTGGACCGGCGGGTTGTCGGCTTGGCGGCGTGCTGTTTGCCGGTCGGGCGGCGCTTGGCGGCCGTCTTGCGTGCCGAGGACCGGCGGGCAGCCGCTTGAGCGGCCGTTCTGGCGGTGGTCCGCTTGGCGCGTGGTGTCGCTGCGCCGCGCGCGGCCTTCTTGGCGGAAACCTTTCGGGCGGGTGTTTGCCGGTCGGGCGCTGCCGTACCCGCCGGCTTTTTCGCTGGCGCGACCGTGGCGGGAGACTTCCGGGGGCGCGCAGCTCGCCGAGTACGGGCAGCGGGCGGCGTCGTGCCCGCCCCTGGTGTGCCTCTGGCCCGCTCGTGCAGCGCGATGGCGCCGCCTTGCGGATCCAGGATGTGCGCCACGCGGTCGCCGCCCGGTACCACATGCGGCTCGTGCACGATGCGGCCACCGTATGCTTTGACTGCCGCGATCGTCTCGTCCAGGGATTTCACCTGCACGTAGCTCAGCCAGAGCGGCGGCTTGGACGGATCCTGCATGACATACATGCCGCCGATCGGCACGCCGGCGTGCTCGATGACCTGATACCGGCCACCGGCACCCATCTCGTGCACGGGCCCACGGGTCCAGCCGAACAGCTGCGCATAGAATGCCAGTGCGCCCTGCGGATCGATCGTCGCGAGCTCGTGCCAGGAGAAGTGCCCCGCGGGTTCCGCCTGCACGCCTTCCGGCGTCGGCATCGCCGGCGCGAATACCGCGAACGCCGCGCCTTGGGGATCGGAGAGCACCGCGAACCGACCGATGCCGGGGATGTCGGTCGGGGCTTTGAGGAGCTTGCCGCCGAGCCGCTGAGCCGCCTCGGCGGTCGCGTCGACGTCGGGGGCGCCGATATAAACCAGCCAGCTCGGCGGCGTGCTCTGTTCCCGCGCCGTATCAGGCTGAGGCATCAAGCCCGCGACGCCCCATCGGCCGCTCATGTACAGCGTGTAGCCTGGCACGGTGGAGGCCTCGCTGCTCCAGGGGAAAGCGCGCGCGTAGAAATCCGCCGCGCCCTGGATGTTCGGAGTCATCAACTCGTGCCAGATGAACTTGCCTCGAAGGTCGGCTTGACTCATGGCCAGGTCCCCTTGGGTAAATCGGGCTGCGTCGCGGTTGGTGTGATTGGGCGGCACCGGTAACGGCGGCATTGTGCGCCGACACGCGCCGTTCTTCCAGGTTGGGCTCGCCGCTCAGATCTCGGGAGGGTCGGGTACGGCGAGCGTCGTGCCGAGGGCGACGAACGCGCCCTCGAACCGGCCCACCGTCCGTCCGAGACTGCGCAGCTCGGCGCCGAGGGCCAGTCGCGCCCGGCCGTGCCGCTTCAGCGTGGAGAGGAAGCGGTTCCAGGACACGGCGTCGGCGCAGCGACATTCGCCTTCGAAATCAGCGCGGATCGGTTGCAGGTATTCCATGCGGTTACGCTGGATCAGCGTCTGCGCCCGCAGGCCGCCCGCGGCCAGGCGCACGTGCAGCAGACCCCAGGCAGTCAGGATCGCGACGGTGGCGGCGCTGCCGCCGAATACGGTGCCGGTGTGATTGATGTTCGGGTCGAGGGGAGCTGTCAGGCGAACGCACTCGGGGGTCGCTTCCAGCACGCGCACGCCCAGAGCCGCTGACAGCGGAATCCGTGTGTGCAGATAGCGCTCGAGGGGCTCGGTCACCGCCCGCTCCGTGTCGCCGGCGGCTACCAGCTGCCGGTGTTCGGCATCGATGTCCAGGGTTCGGCCGGCGCCAGCGGCGCGCCGCGCTGCAGCAGCTCGATCGAGATCTGATCCGGTGAGCGCACGAACGCCATGCGTCCGTCGCGCGGCGGCCGATTGATCGTCACACCGTGGCGCTGCAGCCGCTCGCAGGCGGCATAGATGTCGTCGACGGCATAGGCGAGATGGCCGAAGTTACGTCCACCGGTGTAGGCCTGCGGGTCCCAATTGTACGTCAGCTCCACTTGCGCCGACTCGTCGCCCGGGGCCGCCAGGAATACCAGAGTGTAGCGTCCCTGCGGATACTCCTTGCGCGACAGCTCGGTCAGGCCGAGCGCGTCGCGGTAGAAGCGTAGCGAGGCATCCAAGTCCGTCACGCGCACCATGGTGTGCAGATATTTCACGGTCGCTCCTTCAGAACATCTCGGACGGCCCCGGCGGTTTGATGTCAACCTCGTGGCGCGAGGCGATGAACTCGCCGGTGATCATCTCCTCGTAGCTCTGACCGGGACCGACCATCGGGTACACGCCCGCGTCCGGATCGATCATCACCTCGAGAAAGGCGGGGCCGTTGAACCGCAGAAATTCCTCGATCACGCGCGGCACGTCCTGCTTGTGCTCCAGGCGCGTGGCATAGGGGAACCCGTCGGCCTGCGCGGCGCGAATGAAGTCCTTCTTGTGCAGCGAACGGTCGCTCGCCGAGAGCCGTCCCTTGAAGAAGAGCTTCTGCCACTGTTTGACCATGCCGTCGCCGAAATTGTTGAGCACGACGATCTTGATGGGCAGGTCGTAAGTGGTGACGGTCTCGAGCTCTCCGAGGTTCATGCGAATGCTCGAGTCGCCGTCGATATCCACCACCAGCGCCTCGGGTTGCGCCAGCTGCGCGCCGATCGCCGCGGGCAGCCCGAAGCCCATCGTGCCCATGCTGCCGGAGGTGAGCCAAAGCCGGGGACGGCGGAAATCGCAGTACTGCGCCGCCCACATCTGATGCTGACCGACTCCGGTGGTGATGATGGCCTCGCCGCCGGTCACGGCGTTGATGTGCTCGATGACCGAGTACGGCTGGATGAGCGGGCTCTCCCGGTCGTAGTTCATGGCGTGACGGCGCTTCAGCTCCGCCAGGTGCGCATGCCAGGGCGCGAGGTCCGCCTTGAATCCCGCGCGCAGTCCGTGCTCGATGAGGGTGCGCAGCGCCCCGGGCAGCAGCCCTACGTGGCTCCACTGGGCGCGCTTGACCTTGTTGATTTCCGCCCGATCGATGTCCAGATGCGCGATGCGGCGTGCGCCGCGCGCGAACTTGGCGGGTACGCCCGCGACCCGGTCGTCGAAGCGCGAGCCGAGGGCGATGAGGAAATCGCAGTCATCGACCGCGTAGTTGGCGAACGCGGTTCCATGCATGCCCAGCATGCGCATCGCGAGCGGATGCTTGGTGTCGAGGGCACCGATGCCCATCAGCGTGGTCACCACAGGAATACCGAACGCGGTCGCGAACGCGGTCAGCGCCTCGGATGCATTGCCGTGGATCACGCCTCCGCCGGCATAAATCAACGGGCGGCGCGATTCCCCGAGCATCTCGAAGAAGCGGGCGGCATTGCGGGGATCGAGCTCCCGTCCCGCCAGCTCTTGCATCCGTCGACGATACCCGGGGATGGGCAGCGAGCCGCCGCCCTCGAAAAGGCCCTCCCAGTTCTGCACGTCCTTCGGCACGTCGACCACGACCGGGCCGGGCCGGCCGGTGCGTGCCAGCTCGAACGCCGTGCGCATGGTGGCCTCGAGCCGTTGCGGCTCGGTGACCAGGAATACGTGCTTCGCGACCGAGCCCATGATCGTGGTGACCGGCGCTTCCTGGAAGGCATCGGTCCCGATCGATGCGCGTGCCACCTGTCCGCAGATGACCACGATGGGTATGGAATCGGCCATGCAGTCGCGCACGGGCGTGACCGTATTCGTCGCGCCGGGACCCGAGGTCACCAGGCATACGCCGACCCGGCCGGTGGCGCGGGCGAAGCCGGCCGCCATGAAGCCCGCTCCCTGTTCGTTGGCTGGCACGATCAGCGGGATCTGCCGGCCACCGTGGCGCTGCTGCGCCTCGTTGTACAGGAACACGGCATCATAAGTGGGCAGGATGGCGCCGCCGCTGTAGCCGAAAATCGCCTCGACGCCCTCGTCCGCCAGCACTTGCATGATCATCCGGGCCCCGGACATCTTCTGGCCGGCGAGCGGGTGAGCACTGCGGGACGGTGCGGGGGCGGTCTCGGTCATGGGGGCGCTCTCATGTGGCGGCGGCAAGGTTCCGAATAGGGGAGATCCCACGAGACTATCAGGTCGGTCCTCGGGCTGAAAGTCGCCGGCGCGCCACGGACCATGGGGGCGGCTCGGGCCGCGTGCTCAGAACGGGGGGGGCGGTTCGCCCGCCGGTCCGCATGTGCGCGATTCGCCCCGGGCGGGCGCGATCCATTATCCTTCCGGTCGTCCCCCGTTCTTGCCCGAGGGCGCATGCGTCACATCATTGCCATTCTGCTGCAGAACGAAGCCGGTGCCCTGAGCCGGGTCGCGGGCATGTTCGCCTCGCGCGGCTACAACATCGAGTCGTTGTCGGTCGCCGCGACCGACGATCCGACCGTCTCGCGCCTGACGCTGGTGACCGAAGGCTCGGACGCCGTCATCCAACAGATCGTCAACCAGCTCAACAAGCTGGTCGACGTGGTCAACGTTCAGGACATGACTCGGGGCGAGCATCTCGAGCGTGAGCTGATACTGCTGAAGCTCAAGGTGCGCCCCGAGCAGATCGACGCGGTGAGGGGCCATGTGGTGCGCACGGGGGGACGCGTGCTCGACCCGGCCGCCGACGGATTCATCGTGGAGCTGACCGCGAGCGAGGCGGAGATCAACGCGTTCACGACGGAACTCGCGCGCGGCGCGGAACTGCTTGAGGTCGTCCGCAGCGGCGCGCTCGGCATCGAGCGCAACCAGCGCCCCATGCGCATGGTGCGCTGAGCACCGCGGCGCCGGTGGACTACAGCGCGGCCTCGTCCGTCTCGCCGGTGCGGATGCGGATGACGCGCTGGATATCGGTGATGAAGATCTTGCCGTCGCCGACTTTGGACGTCTTGGCCGATTTGAGAATCGCCTCCACCACCGCGTCGACCAGATCGGAGCGCACCGCCACCTCGATGCGGGTCTTGGGGACGAAGTCCACCACGTACTCGGCACCGCGGTAGAGCTCGGTGTGGCCGCGCTGGCGCCCGAATCCCTTCACTTCCGTCACGGTCATGCCGGAAACACCGATCTCGGACAGTGCGGCACGCACGTCGTCGAGCTTGAAGGGTTTGATGATCGCGGTGACCAGTTTCATGTGCGGACTCTCCGAATTAGGCGAGATATAGCGTAGCGTGCCACAGCGCGAGGCGCCTCGGTTGCGCCGGCGAATCTGCAGCTTTCGTGCCATGCTGGGAATGCCGCCAAGCGCTTGAGTGTATAGGGTTTTTGGATCCGGATAGGCCGAGGATGCACCATTTTGGCGCGCGTCGTGCGGTGACATGCCCGGCCCTGGTGCGGCCCGGGCCGAAACGCCTTGATATCCTCTCCTGAACGCCGGGGCTCTTTGCGCGAGAAAAGGGTACGTTCTGGGCATGATCGAGCAGGTCGCCATCGTCGGCGCCGGGCAGGCTGCCGTCCAGGCCATCGATGTGCTGCGTAGGCAGCACTTTGCCGGCGGAATCACGTTGATCGGCGAGGAGGCCGGACCGCCATACCAGCGGCCGCCATTGTCGAAGGGCTATCTCGCCGGGACGGTGGCCTCCGAGCGGCTGTTGCTTCGCCCGCGGACCTTTTACGAGCAGCGAGCCGTTACGACACTCTTCGGGCGGCGAGTCGAAGAGATCGTCCGCCGCGAGCGGCGTCTGCGGCTCGATGACGGCCGGACTGTCCCGTACGATGCGCTCCTGCTGGCCACCGGCAGCCGCGCGCGGCCGCTAGCCCTGCCTGGTGCGGATCTCGATCCCGTCCTGACCCTGCGGACGGCGGCCGATGCCGACCGAATCCGTGCCGCATGCGCCGTGGGTGGGAGAGTGGTCATCGTGGGCGGCGGCTACCTCGGGCTGGAGGTCGCCGCAACCTTGAGGGCGCAGGGTGCGATAGTGACGGTGCTGGAGCAGGCCGGGCGCGTGCTGAGCCGTGTCGCCTGTCCGCCGGTGTCCGCGTTCTACACCGCCGAGCACGAGCGGCGCGGCGTGCGGATCGTGTGCGGCGCCGGCGTTCGCGAGATCGTTGCGCACGAGGGCCAAAATCGGGTCCGCGCCGTGATCACCGAAGACGGCGAGACCCATCTTGCCGATGCCGTCGTGATCGGCGCCGGCGCTCAGCCGGTGACCGAGCTCGCCGCGGCCGCGGGCCTGGCCTGCGGCGACGGTATCGAAGTGGACGAGTACTGCCGGACTTCGGACCTGTCGATCTATGCCGCGGGCGACTGTACGCATCATCCCAGCCTGCATTACGGACGGAAGCTGCGCCTCGAATCGGTCGACAACGCATTCGAACAGGGCGCGAGCGCCGCCCTCAACCTCATGGGTCGGCCGACGCCGCACGACAAAGTGCCCTGGTTCTGGTCCGACCAGTACGACCTGAAACTCGTCATCGTCGGCATTGGTGCCGACCACGATGCCATCGTGTTGCGCGGCGATCCGGCCGGGCGTGCCTTCAGCGCCTGCTACCTGCGCGGCGGGGAGTTGATTGCCCTCGAGAGTGTCAACATGCCCCGGGATCAACTGGCCGCGCGCAAGCTGATCGCCGCGCGGGCCCGGCCGGATCCGCAACGGCTGGCCGATCCGGGCCGGCCATTGCAGGATGCCTGCTGAGTGCCTCAGCTCAGCCGCGGCAGATTCTCGCGCCCGCCTTGGGGGGCTTTACGCAGGGGTTGTATAGTTTGTGGCGATGTTTCACTTGACATACCCACTATCATGGCGTTGCCTATCTCCCGCACCGGAGATACGTCTATGTCCTCGATTCTGAATGCTCCTTTCTTCCACGACGAAGCTGCCGCTTACGAATACGTGGAAGCCCATTTGTGGCCCAATGGCCCCGTCTGCCCGCACTGCGGTAATGCCGATCAGATTCGCATTGGACGGCTTGCGGGCAAAACCACCCGTCTGGGGCTCCGCAAGTGCTACGCCTGCCGTAAGCCATTTACGGTCAAGTTGGGCACCATTTTCGAGGATAGCCACGCTCCGATGCGGTACTGGCTCCAAGCGATATTCCTGATGTGTTCGTCCAAGAAGGGTGTGAGCACCCGGCAGCTTCAGCGCACCCTTGGAGTGGGCATGAAAACCGCGCGGTTCATGGGCTATCGGATTCGCGACACAATGGCCCCTGAATCGAACAGCGGCCCTATGGGCGGCCCCGGAATGACTGTCGAGGCGAACGAGACTTACCTTGCGAAGTCCCGCAAGACCCGTAAGCCGGGACGGCTGGCATGGAATGCGCGACCCGCCCCGATGGTGTTCTCGCTGGTCGAGCGCGGTGGCAATATCCGCTCCCTGTACCTTGACCACCGGAATGTCCGGGCCGCTCTGGCGGACCATCTGCACCGGGATAGCCGTCTCGTCACCGACAAGGCGTATGTCTACAAGGAGCAGGTTCCGAACCACGAATCCGTGAACCACTCTCAGTACGAGTGGGCGCGCGGCGATGTACATACCAATACCCTCGAAGGTTTCTTTTCGATCTTCAAGCGCGGGTTGGTCGGTGTCTACCAGCATATGGACAAGAAGCGTCTTGACCGCTACCTCGCGGAATTCGATTTCCGTATGAACACCCGAGAGAAATTGAGGATCAACGACGCGCAGCGGATGGCGATTGCGGTTGCTGGCGCGAAAGGCACGCGACTCACCGATAAAACAGCTCATTGAAAAGCGCAGAATACTTATTCGAGAGCAATTGGTGTTTTGGCGGTTGAGGCCTCCTAAAGATGGAGGTTAATAAATGACGACTAAAAAACGCCCTAACCGACGCATGACGCCAGAGGAACAGCGCGCGCGCTTTGTCGAGACGGCCAAACAAGTCGAAGTGGACGAAGCGCCAGATACTATAGAGAACGCCTTCCGACGATTAGATGTCAGAAAGCTTCCCACTATTTCGCCTCGCGAAACGGTGGGCTCGTCCAAGCCTCGGCGCTGAGAGCATTCGTTTTAAGTGCCTCCCCCGTGGCGAAACCCCCCAATTCAAGGCCGTTGCGCGAAAGGTCGCGCAGAAGGTCTGTAGCCACGAATCGGTCAGTCGTTCGTTGAGTCGTCTTCAGCCAGCATCGATACATCTCATTGCCCAACATGTCGGCAGGTTGGAGCGCTGAAACGTACTTGGGGGAATCAAAAGAGATAGGTCTAAGCCACTCCAACATATTATTCGATTGCCACGACGCCAAGGCCATTTCGCTCCGTTTATTGTATTCGTCCTGTACACCAAACATCATGCCGATGCGCTCACTAAATCCGTGGTCTAAGCGCCAAAGCTCCAGTTGCCTAATGACCCAGTAGAAGCACATATCGTAGGGTTTCATCGGATGGCGTCCGTTGAATTGCGGGACTACAAACTTCTCAAAGTCCGCCGTATCAATGCCATTCCAGATCACCTGCAATTCTGACTCTCTGATTATCTCGACAAGTGCGCGCTGAATTGCGTCTTTGGTCTCCATGCTGATATTCTCAAATACGCCTTTCTTTCCGGGCTGGTCAGAGGAATGCCACCAAGTCAGCCCAAGATGATTGTACGGCTCAAGAATCGACTGCCATTGGCTCTCTACGTGGGTCCATTCGTCCTCAGTGCCCACATAGCCGACAATGCAAGTGACCCTGGAATCCCCGTGGGTGCCACTTTCATCGAAGTATGACCAAAACATAGCTAGCGCCTCGCAGTGCAGAAACGCCGCTAGCTCGCGTACAGTGGTGTAGCGGCGCATGGGTGACCGTACTCCCATGGCCGTAGTTTGGAAAGTGTAGTGAATTTCACATGGGTACCTCAAAACGCATCAAGCGCATAACGCTCGCAGAGCAATCCGCGCGCTTCGTCGAGGCCGCTAAGAAAGCGGAAGCGGACGAGCGGCTGATAGCTATGGATGAGGCATTCAAGAAGATCTCGAAGAAATTACGCGATAAGCGGCGCGCCGACGATGTAGGGCGCTAATCCGGTAGGACGAAGCTGGACTAGATTCGGAAGATTTGTTCTTACATTGCGCTGATGCTGACTGCGCGCGTACCAAACCCTAACGCGACGAACAACATCCATGCAAAACGTGGGTGCGTCTAGATTCAGCGCATCGTTAAGGATATTATTATGAAAGACGATTCGCTGCGCATTCGGGATTGTGAAGATCACGCGGGCGTATTGCATTTGGGGGTGCCCGCACTGACCTTGATGTAAGACTCCGCACCGGAGCTTCCAACAATCCTGAGCAGTCATATGCGGATAGGCCGCCGCCAGATTGGCATCGTACCAATCTCTGTATCTCTGGCCGCTGCTTTCGCCATCGGCGGATGCCAGAGCAGCACAGATGTCAGGGAGAGTCAGAACCATCGCTACCGCCAAGTAATATAGGTGAGCGTCCAATGCCCGCTCGATCTCCTGCAGAATCGTTTCCATTGAGCAACTCCTGCATGTAGGGGCCGTGGCGACACCACGCGATGAGATCGAATAGATCGACCGCGGTAAAGTTATTTCCGCTTTCGTTCTTGGCGCGGACCACAAGGCGCCCCGTCGTATCACTGCGCCACAATTCCACTTGGTAGCCTTCGTGTGTTCACGCACTGGAACCATTTCGCGTATCTTCGGCGTTGTTTGCTCCTGTAATAATCGTCATACGGATTAGGCGATTATAGGAGCATCGCCCAATTGAGTATGCGAAGTGTAACATCGCCATATTTGTACAGTCATGCCATGGGTACTCCCTTCAAGAGCGTCACGGTGCTGCGCGGGCACGGTGCGCTGTCGAATCCCCCGGGGCGGTTCGAGACGCGCGCCACGGAGGCGGTGGACGACGGGTGGTACCAGGACGAAGTTGCGAGCACCGTGCCGTTGTCCATCGAGCCCGACCACGCACGCAGCGTCATCAGCGGCAATGACTCCCCGGATATTCCCTTCGAGCAGTCGATCAATCCGTACCGGGGATGTGGTCACGCCTGTCCGTACTGTTATGCCCGGCCCAGCCATGCATACCTGGGACTCTCGCCGGGGTTGGATTTCGAGACCCGGCTGTTCTACAAGCAGGACGCGGGCAGGCTGCTCGAGCGCGAGCTCTCACGTCCCGGCTACCGCTGCAAGACGATCACTCTGGGGGCCAACACCGATCCGTACCAACCCATCGAGCGGCGCATGCGGGTCACGCGCGAGATTCTGGAGGTGCTTGCGCGCTGCCGGCATCCGGTGACCGTCATCACCAAGGGCGCCCTCGTGCTGCGCGACCTCGACCTGCTGGGCGCGCTGGCGCGCGAGAACCTGGTGCGGGTCGGCATCAGCATTACCACGCTCGATGCCGAGCTGAAGCGCACGATGGAGCCGCAAGCGGCCTCGCCCGCGGCGCGGCTGCGCCTGGTGCGCGAATTGACTGCCGCGGGCGTCCCGGCCGGCGTGCTGGTGGCGCCGGTGATTCCGGCGCTGACCGATCATGAGATGGAACGTATCGTGCAGGCGGCAGCGGAGGCGGGCGCCCGCTGGGCGGGCTATGTTCTGCTGCGCCTGCCCCATGAGGTCGGCCCGCTGTTCAGGCAGTGGCTCGAGACCCATTATCCCGAGCGCGCATCCCACGTGCTGTCGCTGATTCGTCAGATGCGCGAAGGGCGCGACAACGACCCGCGCTTCGGGCACCGCATGCGCGGAACGGGGCCGCTCGCCGAGCTGCTGCGCGCGCGATTTCACGCGGCATGCCGCCGCTGCGGGCTGAATACGCAGCGCAGCGCGCCGCTCGATGTCAGCCGTTTTCGGGCGCCCGCCGGCGAGCGGCAGTTGACGTTGGGATTTTAGGGGCGGCGTCGGCGTTGAACGTCAGTTCCGCTTGCGAAAAATGCTCCTCGAGCACGGAGAGGCTCGCGATCGGCGGCGTCCCGCCGCGCAGCCATCTTCCTGCTCGATCGAGTCGAGCGGGGGGTCAAATCGGCCGGTAACGAAAGCGTGCCACCAGCCGATGCTGGTCACAGGGATAGATCAGCCGAACGTGCGTGATGCGCTGCTCATCCCGCCAGGTGTTGCGCTCGATGGTCAGACAGGCCGTGCCGCGGCGGATGGCCAGTAGCCGAGCCACCGCGGCATCGGCATTGAGCGCCGCAATCTGGTGCTCGGCCTCGGTCCAGGGGATGCGCCGCAGGAGCCAACGGCCCGGGGAGATGTCGGCGAACCGTTCGCCGCGTGCCTCGGGCACGGCCTGCAGGTTGATCAACCGCTCCTCGAGCGCGTGTGGCCGGCCGCCGGCCCGATGCAACCCCGTGAGCGCCAGCACCGGCGTGCCCGCCGGGACACCGAGGGCGGTCGCGTCGGCGGCATTCGCACGGCGGCCCCGCCGCTCGAGTGACTGGTACGCGTAGACCACGCCCGCGGCCACCAGCTCGGCCTCGATGTCGTGGATCTCGAGCACCGACTCCTGCGGCCGCGGCGCGTTCACGACCGTGCCGGCGCGCCGTCGCCGCGTCACGAGGCGCTGATCCGCGAGCGCTCCGAGAGCTCTGCCAAGGGTCATGCGGGCGCAGCCGAAGCTGCGGGCCAGTTCGTGTTCCGACGGCAGACGATGTCCGGGCGGCCATTCCCCCAAGACGATTTTCTGTCGCAGCGACTCGTAGATCTCCCGGTAGCGAGGAACGACCCTGGAGGCGATTGCCGTGCGACTGTCCCGATCACGCGTCATGCAACAATTTGCGCAGCGTACGGCGGTATGCCGCGTCAATCCGCTCGCGCTCCTTATGACGCCGGTTCTCCACGACGATGTGTCCACCGGCAATGACATCTCGTATGAGTGATCGGCCTTGGGCGAAGATCCACG
>JAJZMI010000010.1 GCA_021798335.1 Pseudomonadota bacterium
GCACGTGCAGCACGGCTGGGGATACCTGCGCGGGGAGTTCGGCGAGTTCATCGAAGTCGTGCCCGCGCAGCAGCAGACCGGCCCCCACTGGTACCGCGGGACGGCGGACGCGGTGTATCAGAACATCGAGCTGATCCTCTCGCACCGTCCGAAGCACGTGCTGGTACTCGCCGGCGATCACATCTACAAGATGGACTACGGCCCGATGATCGCCTATCACGTCGAGAAGGGGGCGGACGTCACCATGGGCGTGGTCGAAGTGCCCGCTGGCGAGTCGCGCCACTTCGGCGTGCTCACCGCGACCGAATGGAACCGCGTGACTCAATTCGCCGAGAAGCCGGAGGTGCCCGACACCCTGCCGGGCAAGCCGGACGCGATCCTCGCCTCGATGGGCATCTATGTATTCAACACGCGGCTACTCGAGATGCTGCTGCGCGAGGATGCCGCCAACGAAGCCTCCTCGCACGACTTCGGCAAGGACATCCTGCCGAAGGCGATCGCCGGCACCCTGCAGGTGTTCGCCTACCCGTTCCGGGACGTCAAGACCCGCGCGCAAAGCTACTGGCGCGACGTCGGCACGCTGGATGCCTACTACGAGGCGAACCGCGAGCTGGTGCACGTCGAGCCGGAGCTCAACATCTACGACGCCGACTGGCCGATCTGGACCTATCAGGTGCATCAGCCGCCGGCGAAGTTCGTGCTCGACGAGGACGGCCGGCGGGGGCTGGCGATCAACTCCATGGTCTCGGCCGGCTGCGTCATCTCGGGCGCATCCGTGCGCGAGTCGCTGTTGTTCTCCAATGTCCGGGTGGAGGAGCGCAGCGCCATCGAGCGCGCCGTGATCCTCCCGGGCGTGCGCATCGGCAGCGGCTGTGTCGTGCGCGACGCCATCATCGACGAGGGCAGTGAAGTTCCGAACGGCATGAGCATCGGCGTCGATCGTGAAGCCGACGCCAGACGCTTTCTGGTCACCGACAAAGGCGTCGTCCTGGTGACCGGCGAGATGCTGCGCCGGCTCACTCCGTAGGATTCACCGACCCATGCGCCTGCCCGTCGTCCTGCTCTGGCACATGCATCAGCCGCAATACCGCGATGCCCTCAGCGGCCGCTACGTGCTGCCGTGGACCTATCTGCACTCGATCAAAGACTACACGGACATGGCGGCGCATCTTGAGGCGATACCCGAGGCGCGCGCCGTCTTCAACTTCACCCCGGTGCTGCTCGAGCAGATCGAGGCGCTGGCGCACGCCGTCAGCGAGCACCTGCGCGATGGCGGCACCCTGCCCGATCCGGTGCTCGCGCTGCTCGGCCCCGATCCGGTGCCGAGCGATCCAGTGGTGCGTCTCGCCTGCCTGCGCGCCTGTCTGCGCGCCCAGCGCAAGCAGATGATCGAGCGCTTCGGCCCGTATCTGGAGCTGGTGTCGATCGCCGATGCGTTGGGCACGGTCGAGCGCATACGCTATGCCTCCGATCAGTTCATCCATGATCTGGCGGTCTGGTATCACCTCGCCTGGGTGGGCGAGACGGTCCGCCGGAGCGATCCGCTGATCGGCCGCCTGACCGAGCAGGGCCGCGACTTCACCCCTGCGCAACGGCGCGAGCTGCTGACGCTGATCGGCACTCTGCTTGCGAACATCGTGCCGCGCTACCGCCGCCTGAGTGAGCGCGGCCAATGCGAGCTGTCGGTCACGCCGTACGGACATCCGATCGTGCCGTTGCTGTTCGATTTCCAGTCGGCGCGCGAGGCGATGCCTGCGCTGCCGCTGCCGAGCCGGCCCGCCTATCCCGGCGGCAAGGAGCGGGCGGAGTGGCACGTGCGCGAAGGACTGCGCCTGTTCACGCAGACCTTCGGCACTCGCCCGGTGGGCTGCTGGCCCTCGGAGGGCGCCGTCAGCCGCCCGACCCTCGAGCTGCTCGAGCGCGCGGGCTTCAAATGGGTGGCAAGCAGCGCCAACGTGCTGCATGGCTCGCTGCAGCGCACGGCCGCGCAGGCGCCGCAGCCGCCGGCGCTCGATGCCAAGGTGTTCAATCGGCCCTACCGCCTGCCCGGCAGCTCGCTGATACAGTTCTTCCGCGAGGACACGCTGTCCGATCTGATCGGCTTCACGTACGCCACGTGGCACGGCGATGATGCCGCGCACAACCTCGTCGACGCGCTGGCGCAGCTGGCCCGCCAATACGCGGGTAATCCCGGTCACGTGGTGCTGATCGCGCTCGACGGTGAGAACGCCTGGGAGCACTATCCCTTCAACGGCTATTACTTCCTGCGCGCGCTTTACACGCTGCTCGCGGCTCACCCGCAGATCGAGCTCACCACGCTCGGAGCATGTGTGGCACGCGGATTGACGCCGATCACGCTGCCGCAACTCGTCGCCGGGAGCTGGGTACACGGAACACTGACCACCTGGATGGGCGATCCGGCCAAGAACCGCGCCTGGGACCTGCTGTGCGAGGCCAAGCTCGCCTTCGACGCGACGGTCGCGGCCGGCACGCTCGACGCGAGCGAGCGCCTCGCCGCCGAGCGGCAACTGGCGCTGTGCGAGAGCTCGGACTGGTTCTGGTGGTTCGGCGACTACAACCCCGCCGATGCGGTCAGCCAGTTCGACAGCCTCTACCGGCGGCAGCTGAGCCGCCTGTACGAGCGGCTCGGACGCGCCGCGCCCGAGAGCCTTTCCAAGCCGATCGCCACCGGGAGCGGCGATCCCGAGCACGGTGGCGTGATGCGCCGTTCATATGCGAGCTGAACGCGGCGTGCGCCGCGCGCGCGCTCTGGCGTCGCTGATCGTGCTCGCCGCTCTCGGCGGCTGCGCCTGGCTCGCCCCGAGACTGCAAAGTCCGCGCGTGCGCGTGATCGGCGTGCGCGTGCGCAGCGCCACTTTCTGGCAACAGCGCCTGCGGGTGCGCCTGCGGGTGCGCAATCCGAACGGGGTCAACCTGCCGATCGATGCGATCC
>JAJZMI010000132.1 GCA_021798335.1 Pseudomonadota bacterium
CGCGCTGCGCTTGCTCGGCGATGCGCGCTATGCGCAGCTCTGCGACTATGGGAACCTCGTCCTGCCGCTGGCGCTCGAGCCGCCGGCGCCCTGGACGGATCTGCCGAGCTTCCTCGCGGACCTCACGAAAAGTCTCGACCGCCTGCATGACCCGGAGGGTCACGCGCTCCTGTTCCAGTCGCTGCGACAGGGCACAGAGACCACCCGCGACCTGACGCTGAGCACCGATGCGCCGATCCGCGCGCTCTTCCGGGCGTTCGCCGCACCCATCGACCGCTATCTCGAGCACATCGGCCGTGGCGATGATCCGCTCAGGCGGCGCAACAGCGGCCGCTGGCGATTCCATGGCAGCTGGTCGGTGCGACTGCGCAATCGCGGCTTCCACATGAGTCACGTCCACCCCCGCGGGTGGATCTCCTCGGCGTTCTACGTGCAGCTGCCCGACATCATGGCCGCTGGAGGCACCGACGAGGGCGTGCTTGCGTTCGGCAAGCCCGGCATCATCACGACACCGGCGCTCGACTCCGAGTACACCGCGCGTCCCGCCGCCGGCATGCTCGTGCTATTTCCGTCGTATTTCTGGCACGGCACCGTGCCGTTCGAAAGCCCTCAGCCGCGCATGACCGTCGCGTTCGACGCCGTGCCCCTGCGATAGCCCTCTACGCCGCATCGGCGTGGGGAGCAGGTCGTACGATTCGATCGCGCCCGCATCGCCTGCGGACTCAGTGCCACGTGACGGTCACCCGGCCGCGGATGCTGTGGCTCGGCAACAGCACGCGCGCGGTACCGGTCGCCCGCCTCCAGCTCCACGTGGCAACATCGTGACCGTCGAACGCAAGGGACTCGGGCCGGCGGGTCGCATGGATGTCGAGCACATAACCCCGCGAGCGCAGCTGCCCGCGATACCTGCCGCGCGTCGGGCCGATCACCAGTCGGTGCACGCCGGCACGGGTGCTGTAGACGATCGGTGTCAACGCATAGTCGCCTTTGAGGTAATCGAGCGATACGCCGTCATCCTGATACAGATCGAACCGTCCGTCGCCGGAGCCGTAGACTTGCAGCACCAGCGGATCGAGCCGCTTGGCGTCGGAGTAGGCGCTCGGCTGCTGCTCAGGGATGACCGAGCCGCAGCGCACGAAGACCGGCACCTGATCGATGGGGTAGTGCGCCGTGAACGATTTGCCGCCGGCGTAGCGCCGGCCGGTGAACAAGTCGATCCACCGGCCCGCGGGCAGGTACACCGTGCGCGTGCCGCTCGCGGCAAGCACCGGCGCAACCAGCAAGTCGTGGCCGAGGAAGTACTCGTGCGGATGCCGGTACGCCTGTGCGGCGGGAACACCCTCGAGGTACAGCGGCCGCATGATCGGCACGGAACGGCGGTGAGCCACCCACGCATAGGTATACACATACGGGATCAGCTCGGTGTGCAGCGTGAAATACTTGCGCATCAGGGATACGCCGCGCGCGCCGTACGTCCAGGGCATGCGCAGATTCCCCTGGAGCGGATTCTCGTGCGCGCTGTGCATGCGCAGCATGGGACTGAACGCGCCGAATTCGATCCAGCGGGCATACAGCGCGAAGGGAATCTTGCCACCGTGGAAGCCGCCGATGTCGTTGCTGATGTAATCGATCAGCTCGTTGCCGCCGCGGGCCGAGAAGGCGACTTCGTAGGCAAGTACCGGCCACTGCGAGTACGTGTCGCCGGTGAAGAAGCCCGGGTAGCGCTCGCTCCCCCAGCCGCCGTAACGCGCCAGGATGAATGCGCGCCGGCCCGTCTCGCGCTGCTGCGCGTCATAGTAAAGCTCGTTGGTCCACAGCTGGGACAGCTGGGGATTCAGGCCGGGCATACGCGCCGCCCCGCTCCCACCGTCGATCCACCAGAAATCGACCCCCGCATGGATCAGCGGCGCGTGCAGATCGTGCATGAAAACCTGCGCCTGCCGCCGCCTGGCCAGGTTGAAGCGAATGGGCGGCGGCGGCGGAACGTTGCGCAGAACGGTCGGGGTGAACAACAGACCGCCACCCTCGGGCCCGGACTCGATGCGCAGCACAAAGCGATTGACCGCCCCGGCAACGACCGCGGAGGAGACCTCGGCGTAGGTCCGGCGCTGCGGCCACTGCACGTGATCGTGCGGCACCGGCTTGCCGTTGACGAACAGGCGGTAGGGGCCGGAAGCGCCACCGAGATACAAATACAGATGCGCGGGCAGGTGCTCCGGCAAGCGGACCCGGGCGCGATACCAGCCGATGCCCTTGCGCCCATGTGCCCCCTGCGCCTGCCAGCTCAGGCCTACGCGGATCGGGCGCCAGCGCGCACCGCGTCCCGCGGACCCCGGCGCATAGGGACCGGAACTGAAGCGCCAGCGCCGTTGCAAATCAACAGTGAATGTCGGCCGCGGCGGCAGCGAACGCCCCAGGTCATGCAGCACCTCGCCGGCCTGGCTGTCGTGATAGGACAGATCGCTCTCGCGCGTGTTGGCGTAGCCGGGATGGTCGTTGAGCGCGAGCTTCAAGCCGCGCGCGTGCAGCCAGCGGATGAATCGGTGCGGATGCGCAATGAGCGGACTCCAGTCGTAGCCGCCCTGCCAGCCGTAGTCGTGCCACCCGAAGTCCAGCACCAACGTGTCGACGGGAATGCGGTCCCGTCGCAAACGGGTGAGCTCCCGCTTCAAGTGCCGCTCGCCGTAGCGGGCGAACAGCGGACTGTGGACCTGCGCCGACCCGGGGAAGTACTCGAAGTTCATGTCGGTGATCATCGGTCCGAGCACATAGCGGGGGATCATCGGGACATGCCCGCACAACTCGGCATATTCGCGCAGCGCGCGGCGGTAATGCGCGCCGTAGGCGAACAGATACCAGTCCTGGTCGTCGCGCGGCCGGCGCGGCTCGATCCAGGTATGGGCGGCGTTCCACACGGGAGTGCCGCTGTCATTGATGAGCCCGAAGCCGGAGCGGCTGAGCAGACCCGGCTCGGCGCGCGCCAGCCACACATCGATGCCGGGGATCAGATCGTGCACCGGACTCTCCAGAGCACCTCGTCCGGGCACGAGATTCGCCCGACTCACGTTGTCGAGCGAGTCGGTCAGGCCGCCGAGATCCCCGACGTTGGGCTGCCCGGGATGCCAGGTATGTACCGTGCCGCCGCGGTTGCGCCAAGTCACCTCGAGCGTGCCGGGCTTGAAACGGCCGGAGTGCAGTCGATAGCGTACCGTGACATCACGGCTCGAGGCGATGAGCCAGCCGCCGCTGCGGCGCGCGTGCACCTCGACAGCGGGCCAGGCGCGCTTTTGCACGACCACCGAGGGCGCATTCACGAACTGACCGGTGGGCGAGTATTCGAGTCGCACCAGAGAGGGTGTCAGAAATTCGAAGCGTGCCTTGCCGGCCACGACCACCGAACCGTTCCGTTGCACCGGGTAAGAACAGGCGGTAAGCGACAGCCCCGCCACGAGCGCGACGGCGAGCCGCCAGCGCGCGCGCGCGCCGTGCCGGGTGCGAGCTGGAACGGACATGGCGGACCTCCCCGGGGAATCGACGTGTGGATACTCGCCGCGCACTCAATGCGGCCGCGCGGCGGGGGTGGGAATTTCCCGCAGCCGTACCCCGCCGGCGGCAGTGCGCGCGAGCACGACATCGAAGCGCCGGCCGCGGAACGCGACGTTCTTAAGCCGCAGCGAACGCCAGCCGGGCGGCAGGACGGGCGGATAGGCAGCAACGAGGCCGGCCGCGCGGATGCGCAGCCCGGTCAGTCCGTAGATCAGACTTTGCAGATATCCGCCCGATCCGGTCAGGAACGGCCCCACTTCGTTGGCGGCCGTCTCGGTCTGCACGTCGTAGGGGGGCTTGAGCGTTCCCCCGGTGATGAACAACTGCAGCCAGCGGCCCGCAACCGCCCCGCCCTCGCCCGCCTCGACCGCACCGGACACCCACGGCATGATCCCCATGCTGAAGCGGCCGATCCGCGCCGGCGCGGCCGCGCGGACCGCGTAGTCATAGGTGCCACGGCGCAGCGCCGCCGGCATGCGCACATCGAGCGCCGGCAGAAACAACAGCGGCAGCGGACCGGCTCCGAAGCTCTTGCCGCCCGGCTTGGCCGTGCCGAACGGCAGATAGTGCCTGCCGCCGGGCGCCATCGGGATATACAGTTCGCGCGCAATACGGCGCCAGCGCGGATCGGGACGCACCCCGAGAACGCGCGCCGCACGGTCGGCGATCCGCAGCGCCGCGGCAGCTCCGAGATTGGTGTAGGTGTCATCAGGGATGTTCGCTTCGGACTCCGCCACCGAGGTCACGTGCAGGATGTCATAGCGATGCCGGCGCGCATTCCACGTGACGCGGCTGGTCCAGAAGCGCGCGACGGCGCGGATCACCGGCCAGCCATGCACACGCAGCCAACGGCGATCGAGCGTCGCCAGATAGTATTGCCACTGCGCAATGGCGATTTCCGAGTTCACATGGATCTCGCTCAGGGAGAGCACGTGCGCCGAGTAGGGCGTCTGGTCGGTTCCGTTGTACGGATCGGACTCCCACGGATACATCGCGCCGGCGTAGCCGTTGGCGCGGGCCCGGGCCTCGGCCCGCGCCAACGTACGCTCGCGAAATGTCAGCAACGAGCGGGCGCGGCGCGGATGGAGCAGCAGCAATGCCGGGTACACCCAGGTGTCGCTGTCCCAGAAGACGTGCCCAGCGTAGCAGGTCGTCAGTCCGCAGGGACCGACCGCCCAGCCGGTATCCGGCGTGGTACTCACCAGCAGGTAGTACAACGCCGCGTGCGCCACTTGCTGCGCCCGGGCGTCGCCGGCGATCACGATGTCCGGCCGCCACAGCGCGCGCCATGCCTGACGCTGCTGCGCCAGCAGCCGGGCAAATCCCTGCGCGCGCGCCGCACGGGCGGCGCGCAGGTCCGAGGTCGCGACACTGCCGCCCCAGCCGGAGCGGGACATCACGACATACTTGGTGACCGAGTAGGTCCGGCCTCGCTCAACGCGCAAGCTGACCTGAAGCGCCAGATGTCCGACACCGTGGCGTACGACGAGCACGCGGCTCGGCGCGCTCTTGGGCAAGGCGATGACCGCGGCCATGGCGACCGCCAGGCTGTTTGCGGCCCGACCCTCGAGCCACAGCGCACGCTCGCGCGCGCTGGCGCCTGTGCGCGTGACCGCCACATACCCCGGGTACCATAGCGCGGCGCGGTCGGCGGTCGCGGGCGGGTGCGGCGTGAGCGCCAGGCCGTGAGCCGCCAGCGCCCGTTGCACCTGCGGACCGCTCAGGCGCGCGAGCGCGAACCGGGGCGTATGCTCCTTCCAGATCGACAGCGGAAATGACAGCCGCACCTCGCCGCTGTACTGCGGCGTGAAGGTCAGGCGGCTGACGGCCAGATGCGGTTGCCGCTGGCTGACGAAGCTGACGACGCGGATCGCGGTCGTCCGCGCGCCCTCGACATAGCGATAGCGGGTCGTCAGCGTCGCATCATGCAGATCCAAGGTCTGCCGATAGCCCGTGAAGTGCTCGGGGCCGAGCGCGGCGCGATCGAGCCAGCCGCGCGGATCTCCGGCGGGCGCCGGGTTGAAGTCGATGGCATTCCAGCCCGGCAGGCAGGCGGGACGGGCGATGTCCCCCGGGGTGCGATCCATCAGGCCCACCATGTAGGTCTGCGTCGCGTCCGTGCCGCGCGGCGCGGTGAGCGTGGCCAGATCGCCATTGCCGAGCACGCCGGGGAAATAGCTCGACAGTCCGTTGAGTCCCACGCTGAGCTTGAAGCCCTCATGAGCCAACGCCGGCACACCAGAGGCGCCCGCGAGCAGCAGTGTGCACAGCAGGGCGGCAGGGCGCTTCATGGTCGCGTCCGCCTGCCCGTGCCACTGGGATGCAACAGGCCGGCAGGCGGCTTGACGGCCAGATAGACCGTGCTCCACAGCTGCGCGGCATCCGCTTCGGTGGCATCCGAACTCTCCGACCCGAACGGCCGGATGTGATAGTGGCCATCCGAATACGTCCAGGACCACAGTTCGGTATTGGCCATGGACCGCGTCGCCTCGATCACTCGCCACAGCGTTCGCTGCGCGGCCTGCAGGCTCGAACGTACCGAGGCCGGCAGATCGGTGCGGCGCAGTTGCCGAGCCAGTCCGGCGGCAAACAACGCTTGCTGCCACGACCAGACCACGGCGCCCTGATAGGCGTGCCGGGTGAATTCCCTCTGCAGCGCAGGGGGCGCGAATACGGCATTGGCCACCACCATGCCTGCACCGGTCATCAGTCCGGCGGGAAACGGCCGCATCAGGGTGGTGACCAGATGCTCCAGATCAATCGGAGCGGGCTTGCCGAACAGGAGCAGGTAGCCGACGTCGGACTGCATGACCGGAACGGCCTGCCCTCCGATGTCGAGCGAAAGTGCCGGGAAGCGCACCGGCGCGGACCCGAGTGCAGCCACCGCCGCGCGCGCCGGAACTCTCTGTGCGGCGGCGTAGCGCACCACGTCGCGCACCGCTTGCGCATGTGACACGGTCACCTCGAACAGCCGCGCAGCGTCCTTGCCCCAGACTTGCGCCATCTGGCTCGCCCGCGCGAACAACTCGCGGTCGGCCGCCGGCAGGTAGGGTGCAAGCAACCCACTGGCGTAGAGCCGCGCGATCGCCTCGAGCGCCGCCGGGACCAGCGCCGCATTGACGTCATAGGGATAGTGTCCGCCGCCGAGTCCGTCCGTGCTGTCGCGCCAGTCCCCGACCGGCTCGCCGGGCTTCAGTCCGATCAAGTGTCCGAGCACCGGATCGTGCGCGAAGGGAGCCGCGCTGCGCAGCACGAACTGCAGATTCTTCACCAGCGCCGCACCGCGCGTGCCGCGCCGCTCCTTCGGGCCGCCAACCGCACCGGCGAGGTACGCCGCCGCCCGTGACCGTTCCCGCGGGCTGAGCAGCCAGGCCGCCGCATCGGGCGCCAACATGTAGTTCTCATCGATCATCAGATATGTGTAATGGGGAGCAGCCGAGCGCACGCCGCGATGGCGCAGATTCCACAGCACCGCCTCCTCGCCGATGTCCTCCTCGTGCGCCACCTGCCCGTGCGGCGAGAGCCGCTCGAGCACCGAGTCCAGCGCATCGTCGATCGCCCCGGCCGTGAGCGCGGGCATCAGCAGCCGCAAGCTCATGAGCGTGTCGCGCCCGAAGTATGTGTCGAACCGCCATGACCCGGCGAGAAACTTCTGGCGATATGCGAGGAAGGTCAGCGTGTCACGGGCTGCGGCACTGCCCGCATGAGGATGGCGCAACAACTGCCGTCCCGACAGCGGCGTCAGAGGCGGCTCACCCGTCAGGCCCGTGACCGCCAGACGGATCACACCGCGACGGTCGGCAACGATGCGCATGCCGCGCAGATGGCCCCGCAGCACATGGAGCGAGAGCCGATAGCTCACCGCGCCATCGAGGCGCTGCCGTGCCCAGGTAATGCTCTGCCCGCGAACGTGCGGCGCCGTCTCGAGGAGCGAGGGCAGCTTGCCGCGCGAATTGTAGTTGCGCAGCACGCGGATGCTCGAGAGGACGGCCCGATGCACCTGCACCGCGGGGTTGCCCGTCAGCTCGACCACAGCCGAGAGGCCATAGAGCCGGCGGCCACGCCGGTCATGACCGCGCGCCGGGTGCAAGGCGCCGATCAGATGCCAGCTGGCCCAATGCGGCGTGCGCGCGAACCACACGCCCACCCCGCTGTCGCCGGCGGGAAAAGCGAACAGGAGGCGAGGATGCGGGCCGGAACGTAGCACCAGATCACCGGCCACGGGGCCTTGGCGAAAAAACGCATTGAAGAAGCGGCCCTGATGAACTGCGAATGTCAGCGGCGCCGGCGAAGCGGCCACCGTGGCGCAACCCAGCGCCATGCTCCCGAGAAAAGCGAGCGCGACCCGTGCCTTACGCGAAGACGAAGACGACAGAGCGAGCATGGATGTTGTGGCTTCTCTCACGACCTACCCCCGGGGCACTGATGGTATTGCAAGGCCCCTATGACATCGATATCATCATGATATCGATGTCTCATGGTATCGATATCATTGACAGCTGACAACCGGCGAGCGCCTCCGAGCAAGAATTAAGGCGCGATGCCGTGCGGGTCGCCCGAAGCGGCGCAGGATGGAGGGTCATGAATCGGGCCGCGTTCACGCCATTGATCGGAACACTGAGCGATTAACCGTTTGAAATTGTAGGCTTTCTTCAGCGCCTGCGGGCGGCTTGCGCCACCGGGCATCACACTCGCGAACTACCGGGACCTCGATCGATGCAATTTCGGACTGACAGACCGCCGCGGCGCCTTGCAGGACTGCTTGCGATATTCCTTGGCCTGTTCGCTGCCGCTTCGCTGGCCCACGCAGATCCGGCGAACTGGACGAACCCGACGCCCGCTCAATTGTTCGGCCCCCTCTTCGTGCGCGTGCAGATGGACGCGATCTTTCCCGACGGCATGACCTTCGTCGACGCGGTACCCAAAGCCGCGCCGTCCATCATCCTGCGGCGCTACCGCAAGCACTATCCGCGCACACGCGCGGCGCTACGGCGCTTCGTGGAGCAGAATTTCACCTTGCCTGCGCCGGATCGCACACGCGTGCCGCCGGCGCCGACGCTGCGGGCGCATATCGCGCTGCTGTGGCCCCTGCTGACTCGACCGGCGACGGTGCCACCGCTGTACTCGTCGCTCCTGTACGTGCCCAAGCCGTACATCGTGCCCGGCGGACGCTTCCGCGAGTTCTATTACTGGGACTCCTATTTCACGATGCTGGGGCTGATTCCCGATGGGCGCATGGCGAGCGCGCGGGACCTGATCGATGACTTCTCCTACCTGATTCGCACCTACGGCCACATCCCCAACGGGAACCGTACTTTCTACCTGTCGCGCTCCCAGCCGCCGGTGTACTACCTGATGGTCGCTCTGCTGGATCCGCACGACCCGGCACGCGCCTGGGCCAATCACCTCTCGGAGCTGAAACGCGAGTATGCATATTGGATGAAAGGCGCCGCCGGACTGCACCCCGGACAGGCGCGCCGCAACGTCGTCGAGATGCCCGACGGCGCGCCGCTCAACCGGTATTGGTCGAGCGCCGATACCCCGCGGGACGAGTCGTATCGGGACGATGTGTTGACCGCAAAGGCTTCCGGCCGGCCACCGGCGCAAGTCTATCGCGATCTGCGTGCCGCGGCCGAGAGCGGCTGGGACTTCAGTTCACGCTGGCTCGGCGATGAGCATCATTTGACGACCATCCGCACCACGGACATCGTACCGATCGACCTCAACAGTCTGCTCTACGGCATGGAGCGGGCGATCGCGCGCGGTTGCGCCGCGGCGCACCAGCCGGCTTGCGCGCGCCGGTTCGCGGCCCGGGCGCGCCGCCGCCGCAGTGCCATCGACCGCTACCTGTGGGATCGGCGCCTGGGCTACTTCTCGGATTACGATTGGCGCTCGGGCCGCCGCACGGGCGAGCTCACGGCGGCCACGCTCTATCCGCTGTTCGTGCATCTGGCCGATGCGCATCAGGCCAACTCCGTCGCGGCGGTTGCCCGTGCCCGGCTGCTCAAGCGCGGCGGGCTCGTCACCACGACCATCGTGACCGGCCAGCAGTGGGACGCGCCGAACGGCTGGGCGCCGCTGCAATGGATCGCCATCAAGGGACTGCGCCATTACGGCCACGCCCGACTCGCGTACTGCATTGCACACCGCTGGATCGCGACAGTGCGGCGCGTCTACGAGCACACCGGCAAGCTGGTGGAAAAATACAACGTTGAACGCGAGCTGCCGGGTGGAGGCGGAGAATACCCGTTGCAGGATGGTTTCGGTTGGACCAACGGCGTCACCGAGGCGCTGCTTACCCTCTACCCGCGGCTCGTACACTCTTCACACGGCGGGCGACACTGACACCCCTCCGGCTCGCCCGCCGCGTGGGCCTCGGACAGGGACGTCCACTGAGGCTCGACCTGATCCGCCGGTTCTTTGGCGCGGCCTACTCCGTCCTGGATTGCTCAGGCAGATATCGGCTAGACTAATCGGTCTAGCGCCTGATTCCCTGTCATGAAGTGATGGCCACGATCGTGGCTGGCGCAGAGGTGCACTCTGTGCCTACGGAGATCGGTTTGTCAAGAAGTGTGAAGAATTGCGCCCGCACGCCGCGCAGGATCGCACGGCCGGCCGCAGTGACATCCGCGGCTCTGGCGACGGCTTTGCTCGCCGCCTGCGGTACTTCCACGGTGCATCGCGCCGCGGCAACGCCTCCGTTGGTCACCGTGGCGACGGCAAAGGCGCAGCAAGTACCGCTGACGCGCGAATTCACCGGCCGACTGTCCGCCTACCGCGAGGCCAACGTGCTCGCGCGGGTCGCGGGCGTGTTGCTGAAACGCTGGTATACCGAGGGGAGCGAGGTCCGCCCCGGCCAACGTCTGTTCCAGATCGATCCGGCACCCTATCGAGCGGCGCTCGACGCCGACCTCGCCGCGCTCGCCCAGGCAAAAGCCAACGCGGTCAACGCGCGCATCACCGCGGAGCGGGACCGGGTTCTCATCAAATCCCACCTCGTGTCCGAATCCCAACTCGATACGGATGAAGCGGCCGAACGATCCACCGCCGCACTCGTGAAGCAGCAGGAAGCGAACGTGGAGGCGGCCCGGATCAACCTCGGCTACTGTGACGTGAGGTCACCGATCAGCGGGATCGCCGGCGAGCAGCAGGTCACCGAAGGCGCGATGGTCGGCCAGGGCACCCCGACGCTGCTCACCACCGTCGAGCAGATCAATCCCATTTATGTCAATTTCAATGTGCCGGCCACGGAGCAGGAAACGCTCGAAGCCGACGCTGCCGCGGGCCTGGTCAGGCCGGCCGGTCCGCACGCCGAGGTGCAACTGATCCTTCCCGACGGCACCGCATACGGTCAGCCCGGAAAGCTCGATTTCCGCGCCGCCACCGTCGACCCGACCACCGGCACGATCGCCATGCGCGGCATCCTGCCGAACCCCAAGCGCGAGCTGCTGCCGGGAATGTTCGTGAACGTGCGGCTCTCGGTCGGCACGGCGATACATGCCTTTCTGGTCCCCCAGGAGGCAGTGCAGCGAGGCCCCGGGGGCGATGCTTACGTCCTGACGGTGTCCGCCGATGGCACGGTCGTGAAGAAAGCCATCCAAACCGAGGGCGTACACGGCAACGATTGGATCGTCTCGAGCGGCCTGCTCAACGGCGATCGAGTCATCGTTTCCGGCGTGCTGAACGCCCGTCCGGGCGCCAAGGTCACCATCGAGGCGACTCACGGCGTTCCTGCGACGACTCCCTAGGAACGCGCCGTGCCGCAATTCTTTATCGATCGGCCCGTCTTCGCCTGGGTAATCGCCCTGCTCATCCTGTTGGGCGGCGGCATCGCGCTCAGCCGCTTGCCCACGGATTCCTACCCGGTAGTCGCGCCGCCGCAGGTGACCATCAACGCCCGCTACCCCGGCGCGAACGCGCGCACCGTCGAATCGACAGTGACAAAGGTCATCGAGCAGGAACTGACCGGCATCGACAACCTGCTGTACTTCACGGCCCAGTCGAGCTACGGCCAGTCGCAGATCACCCTCACCTTTGCGACCGGCACGGACCCCAACATCGCGCAGGTGCAGACCCAGAACCGCGTCTCGCTCGCCGAGCCCCTGTTGCCGACTGAAGTGACCCAGCAGGGCATTCAGGTCAACCAATCGAGCGCCGGCTTCCTCGGCGTCATCGCCCTGCGCTCCGCGCCGGGGGGACCGGACCGGGCGGCACTCAATCACTGGGTCGCGGCCCATGTCATCGATCAAATCGAGCGCATCACCGGCGTGGGCTCGGCGACGCTGTTCGGCTCGGACTACGCCATGAGGATCTGGCTGGATCCGAACAAGCTGCACGCCTACGGCCTGTCGCCGGCGACGGTCCTGCAGGCGATCCAAGGCCAAAACATTCAAGTTGCCGCCGGTTCCATCGGCGCGGCACCGGCTGTGCCCGGGCAGCAGATTACCGCCACGGTCTCGACTCGGGGGTGGTTCGATTCGCCCCGGCAGTTCGGCAACATCCTATTGCGCACCAATCCCGACGGCACCTCGGTATATCTGAAGGACGTGGCCCGGGTGCAGCTCGGCCTGCAGGACTATTCATTCGCAACCCGAGTGAATACGACACCGGTGTCAGCGTTCGGCATTCAGCTGCTGCCGGACGCCAACAGCCTGAAGGTGATGGAACTGGTCAAGGCGAAGATGCGCCAGCTGCAGAAGACCTTTCCCGCGGGGGTCACCTGGTTCGCGCCTGTTGACTCCACCATATTCATCAAGGCCGCGATCAAGGACGTCCTGATCACGATCGCCGAGGCGTTCGTGCTGGTTTTCTTCGTCATGCTGATCTTCCTGCAGAGTTTCCGCACGACCTTGATCCCGATGCTGGTGGTGCCAACGGCGCTGTCGGGGGCGCTGATCGGCATCTATGCGCTCGGTTATTCGATCAACCAGCTGACCCTGTTCGCCATGGTGCTGGCGATCGGCATTCTGGTCGACGACGCGATCGTGGTCGTCGAGGCCGTAGACCGGATCATGCGCGAGGAGCATCTGCCGGCGAAGGAGGCTGCGCGCAAAGCCATGGGCCAGATCACCGGCGCAATCATCGCGATCACGCTGGTGCTGGCCGCCGTGTTCATCCCGAGCGCGCTGCAGACCGGCAGCACGGGCGTCATCTATCGCCAGTTCGCGATCACGCTGTCCATATCGATGGTGTTCTCCGCTTTCCTGGCGCTGTCATTCTCACCGGCGCTGTGCGCCTCGCTCATGCACCCGAAACACCTGGACAACCCGCTCTTCCGCGGCTTCAACCGCCTGTTCGAGCGCACGCGCGCGGCATACGTGCGGCGCGTATTCCATTCCGTCACACACTTGCCGCGGTGGATGACGGCCTTCGCCGTGATCGTGGCGCTAGGCCTGTTCGTGCTCGCCAAGCTCCCCGGAAGCTTCGTGCCCGAGGAGGACCAGGGCGACATCATGGCGAGCATAGAGCTACCGGCGGGAGCGAGTCTGCAACGTACCGAGGCAACACTGTCCCGGTTCTACAAAATGATGATCAAAGACCCTGCCGTTCATGATGTCTTCCAAGTCGCCGGCAGCGGCTTTGCCGGCACCGCCGAGAGCGCCGGGCGGGCCTTCATCCACCTCGTGCCGTGGAGCCGGCGCAGGCAGACGGCGTTTCAAATCATTCGGTGGGGCAATTCGCAGGCCAAGAAGCAGATCCACAATGCGCGCATTTTCCTGGTCAACAAGCCGACCATACAGGGCTTGGGGCAGTTCGGCGGATTCGACTTCTACCTGGAAGACCGGGCTGGGCTGGGACGATCGGCGCTGAACTCCGCGGTGCGCACGCTGCTCGCCAAGGCACGCAAGGATCCCGCGCTCTACAACGTCCGTGTCAACAGTTTGCCGCGGCAGCCGGAGCTGATGCTACACGTCAATCGGGTCGAGGCCGAGTCGATGGGCATATCGCCCGCGCAGGTCTACCAGACGCTGCAGCTGATGCTTGCACCGGTATTTGCCAACGAATTCATCTACCAGGGGCGTGTGGAGCAAGTGCTGGTGCAGGCCGCGGCGCCGTACCGGATGAGCCCCGAGAGTCTGCATGACTTCTATATCGATGGTCCATCGAGCTCGAGCGGCACGAATCCGCCGATGATTCCGCTGTCGAACTTCGTACATGCGCAGTGGCGGACGGCCGCACCGACGCTGACCGATTACGACTCGTATTCGGCCGTCGAGATCCTCGGACAGGCGGCGCCCGGTTACAGCTCCGGACAGGCCATGACGCAGATGGAGCACATCGTCACGCGCGACTTGCCGCGGGGGTTCGGCTTCGACTGGGCGGGCCAGTCGCTGCAGGAGCTCAGCTCCGCCGCCCAGGCCCCGATGCTGTTCTCGCTCTCGATTCTCGTAGTCTACCTGGCACTCGCCGCCCTTTATGAGAGCTGGAGCATACCGGCCGCGGTGCTGCTCGCCGTGCCGATCGGGCTCATCGGCAGCGCCATCGCAATGAGCCTGCGAGGCCTGACCGATGACGTATTCTTCAAGATCGGCCTGGTCACCATCATCGGCCTCACCGCCAAGAATGCCATCCTGATCACGGAGTTCGCCGTTTCCGGACAACACAATGGTCTGAGTCTGCACAAGGCGGTGCTCGAGGCGGCCCGCATGCGCTTCCGGCCGATCATCATGACGTCGTTCGCCTTCATCCTGGGTGTTTTCCCGATGGTGATTTCCACAGGAGCCGGCGCCGCCGCGCGCCACGACATCGGCACCTGCGTCGTCGGCGGCATGCTGACCGCAGTCGTGCTTGGCGTCCTGGTGATCCCACTGTGCTATGTCAGCGTCCGACGTCTCCTCGGCGACAAGCTCGACGAGCAGACCCCGGGCCACGGCGCACTCAGCGCGCCGCCCCCGCGCGGGCCGTGAACCACCGCCACGCGTAGTACATCGGAATCCCGGCGACGATCACCAGCACCGTCGTGCCCGTACCGCGGGGATCGGTCAGCAGGGCATTGCCCAACATGCCGAGGGATGCGACCAGAAAGATGGCCGGCACGATCGGGTAGCCCCAGGTCCGATAGGGCCGCGGCAGGTCCGGCCGCTTGCGCCGCAGCACGTACACACCCGCGATCGTCAGCACATAGAACGGCCAGATGCCGAGGATGAAGCGGGCGGCGAGCTGCGCGAAGTCGTTCTCCAGCACATAGGCGCAGCCGAGGGCTGTGGCGAGCCAGATCGCCGCCGAGGGGCTGTGGAACCGCGGCGAGACCCGGGCGATGGAGCGAAAGAGCAGGCCCCGATCGGCCATCGCGAACAGGACGCGCGGACCGGTCATCATCGAGCCGTTCAGCCCGCTGAACGTCGAGAGCAGCACGAGGCCGGCGATCACCGCCGCGCCGGCGCCGCCGAATGCCGGAATGCGTGCCGCAACCGTCGCGGCGATCAGCGGCGAGGCCGCCATTTGCGCCGGCGGCAGCGCGTACCAGAAACCCAGATTCACCAGCAGATAAGCCAGCATCACGCAGCCGGCACCGAGTGTCAGTGCCAGCGGCAGGGTGCGCTGCGGATTCGCAACTTCGCCGCCCATGAAGGACAGGTCCGCCCAGCCGTCGTAGGCCCACATGACGGGGATCAACGCCGTCGCGAACAGCGACACCGACACGCCGCCTGCCGAGGTGGACGCGGGCGGCGCCTGCGCGGCGCCCCCCCGGATCACGGTGAAGGCGAGCAGACCCAATCCCAACAGCGCGACGTACTTCGCGAGGGTCGCCACGCTCATGACGGACGCGGCGCGCCGCACACCGATGTAATTGATCGTGCCGATGAGCACGATCGCCAGGGCCGCAACATAGCGCACCTGGTGCGCCGTGAGCGGGATGAAATATCCCAAGTACTCGGCGAAGATCGTCGCCGTGGCGCCGAGGGCGGCTGCGCGCACCACCGCGAGCTCCGTCCAGCCGAACAGGAACGCGGCCAGCGGCCCATAACTCTCGAGCAGGTAGGCGAAGATCCCGCCGGAGCGCGGCAGCGCCGCGGCGAGCTCCGCGACGGAAAGCGCACCGCACAACGCCACGAGCCCGCCGAGCAGCCAGCACAGCAGCGCGGCCTGCGCCGTGTGAAGTTGGCCGGCAATGGCGGCCGGCACCCGGAAAATGCCGCTGCCGATCGTGATGCCCACCACCACCGCCGCGGCACTCCAGGGCCCGACGGTGCGCGGCATCCGCTCGCCCCAGGCATCGGCCTGTGTCACGGGTGATTCTGGGCCGGCCGCCGCCAAGACGATTCTCCGGAAAATTCCGGCAGAATAGCAGAGGCGGCGCTGCCCAGCGCGCAGGTCCGCTCAGCAGTTCCCCATCGACTCCCAGCGCGAGCCATGCAGCATCACGCGCGTGTGACAGGCACAGGGAGGTGCCCCGCCCGCCGCAGGTGGCGGACGTTGCGCCAAAAACCACGCTTTTGGGCGCAACGGCGCGCCGCGGGGCAGGCGCCCCGCTCCAGCGCTCATCAATAGCGACGCGCCAGCGCCTCGATGCCCGCACGCTCGGCACCGATCGCCTGATACAACGGCACGTGCCGCCAATGCGGTCCACCGTTGACGATGGCCGCGAAGGCAATCCATCCACCGTCGCGCTTGCGCAGGTAACCGGCAATGCCGCATACCGAGCGCGGCTGATTCAGAGTCCCGGTCTTCAATGCCACACGGTTGAGCCAGGCGGCATCGCCCTGACGCAAAAACACGAAGGGGGCATCGTGCGGCACGGCGAGGCCGGCGTAGAACGCCGGGAAGCGCCGCGTGTCGTGGTACTCGTACACCAGCAGGTCCACCAAATCATTGGCCGAAAGCCGATTGGCCGTGGTCAATCCGCTGCCGCTGTACAGCGGCGGCGGGCCCACCCGCGGAGGATCGTCGCGCTCGGTCTGCGCCACGAAGTTCGACAGCACCCGGCTGGCCGAGGCCAGCGTCTCGTGCGGCTGCGCCAGAGCCCCCATGTCGAGCGTCAGAACATCGGCGATGTAATTGTTGGAGTACTGCAGCATCCGCCAGAGCTGCTCGCGCACCATCAGACCGCCGACGTGGCCCAACACCTGCGCACCGGCGGGCAAGGGCTCGAAGTGCACCTGCACCGGGCCGTTGATCCGTATGCCGATCTCGCGCAACTCCTCCTTCAGCAGCAGGCCGGTCCCATAGGCCGGGTCGGACATCGCGCGGTAGACACGCTGGCCGTGACCCATCGGCACCTCGCCCCCGACCGCCAGCGTATCCGTCCCATTGACCGTGCGCTGCTCGACCCAGAAGGTCTGCCGCCAGCCCTGAGGTACGGTGCGAATGGTTCCCGTCACCGCAATCGGCAGGCGGCTGACCGCACAGCCGCCGACGCGGGCGGCGTTGCCCGGTGAGGTCGGCATGATCTGCACACACCAGGTGCCGTAGTCGACACCGATCGCCGACAACGGCGCGTTGTAGGCATTGTCGCTGCGCAGCTGCGCCGCGCACCGGTCCTGGTCGGCGCAGGCCACCGACCCGAACGGCAGCGGATCGACCCGCAGCGCGCCATCTACCGCGCGAATGCCCGCGGCGCGCACCGCGTTGGCCAGCACCCAGAGGGACCGATCGGTGAGCGAGGGATCACCGGCCCCCGCAAGAATCAGGTCTCCGCGCAGGACATCGCCGCGCACCGCTCCGGTGCTCACCAGGCGAGTCTGAAACTGCTGGTCGGGAGGCCACACCTGCAGCGCCGCCGCGGCGGTTGCGAGCTTGGTCAGCGAAGCAGGGGTCAGTCGTCGGGACGGATCGAGCTGCTCGAGCACGCGGCCGGTTCTGAGGTTCACCGCCGAGGCAGACACGAGCGCTCCCTGGCGCTGCAGCCGCGCCAGAGCGCTCCAGTCGGCGTAGGCCGGCAGTGCGAGCAGCAGGGCAAGTGCCGCAAATACGATGGTGGTGAGGGCTCGGCGCATCGGCGCACATTATGCGGACGACGAGTCATCGATGGAAGGCATTCGGGCCCGGCGCCGCGCTGCGCGCATCAACGTCCCTGCTGGATCGCGGTGATCTGCGCCGCGAGGTGGGGCGGCACAACTTCACTGTCGAGAATCGAAAGGTAGCCATCCGCCACCGCGACGACCAGCGCCCGCGCGTAGGTATGAATGACCGTGCCGGCCGGATGCCCGTGCGCCTCGCGCCATCCGGCCGCGTGCTTCACGATGTGCCAGACGCCTGCGACATTCGCGAGGCTTCCGGTCCGCCCGTACGCGCGCATATGGCGCAGCAGATCGTCGATGGGTCTGGAGAAATCCATCAGCTTGTCCGCAAGCGTTATCTTCGGCCAGTAGGTCCCATCCCCCTGCGGCACCGCCAGCCGCCACAACTCGGCGAAGTTTCGCGCGACCCGCTCCGCCAGACGTTTGGCCGCGATCTGCACGCGCAGATCGAGGCTTTCGTGACATTCATCCGCCCGCAGCGGGAAATGCTCCGCGGCCAGAATCTCTCCGGCGTCGATCTGGGCGGTCAGCCGGTGACACGTGACGCCCCACGTGGAGTGATTTTCGAGAATCGCGCGCGGCAGCGGATACGCGCCGCGGCCGACCGGTAAAGGCGAGGGATGGAAATTGATCGCATGTTTCACCGGCGGACTGCACTGCGGAACCTTCCAGTCATAGCCGGCGACGACCAGCACTTCGCACCCGTCGCTGCCGAGAGCGGCGATGTCCTGCTGCGACATGCGCGACAGCTGAATCGACGCGCCCTTCTGTTCCGCGAGCGCGATGGATGCCCGCTGATCACCGAACTGCGGATCTCGCAAGGGCACGGTGAACAGCTTCATCGGAACCCAGCCGGCGTGACAGAACGCCTCGAAGATCCCGAGATATCGGTCGTAGGTCGCGATGGCGAAGCGCATGCGCTGCTCCGGGGATCCAGTCCCCTTGCGCCCGCGAGTATCGCACCGCCGGCTGCCGGCAATCCGTGCGCCCGTTCGCCATGCCGAGCAGACCCGGGTTGCTCGCGGCACGGAATGCGCCTGCGAGCCCATGCTTGCGGGCTGATGAGTGCGGGAAATTGGCGCGCCCGGAGAGATTCGAACTCCCGACCTCATGGTTCGTAGCCAATGACACCGGCTTCGTCACACTGCGCCTGACTTTGCTACTCTTGTATTTTCAATCACTTACAACTTTACCTCTTCGC
>JAJZMI010000002.1 GCA_021798335.1 Pseudomonadota bacterium
ACGATCTGCTCGGCGCGCGCGCCCATTCGCGCGCGCGCCCAGTCGGCGGCCAGGTAGCGGGCCGCCAGGAATGCTCCGCTTGCCCCGATCGTCGCGCCGGTCAGGCTGTAGAAGGTGCCCGCCACCGGTCCGAACAGCGCTCCACCGGCCAGCGTGAGCAGGGATCCCGGAGCGAACGCTACTGTGGCCGTCGCATACAGCGCCATGAAGGCGAGCGGCGCCCAGGGCCCTGCCCGGTGCACCGCCCGGGTGAGCGCTTGCACGTCGAGGTCGCCGCGATGTGCATAGACCCAACCCGCGAGTGCCCCGAGGGCCGCGACTACGAGCAACCTCTGCCAACGTGCGCGGGTCACGCGACGCGCAGTCCGCCGCGCCGGGCGATGCGGTCTTCGCCGGCAGCGTCGATGACCGGCATGGAAAGCATGCCGGATAGAGTGGCGCGCGAGCGCGGCTCCCGGGAGGTGCCGATGCCGATTGTCATGCTTCGGGGCGGTGCGTGCGCCGCTTGCGCTCGGGGCGAGGGCCGCCCGCATGCAGCAGCCGCGCACCCACCTTGACGATGGAGTCGATCACGGGGAGCAGTTCCTCGCCCAGGGGAGAGAGGGCATATTGAACCGCCGGCGGCGAGGCGGGCGCCACGGTGCGGATCAGCACTCGCTTGGCCTCGAGTTCGTGCAGCCGGGCGCTCAGCATCTTCGGGGAGACCCCGGGAATGTCCTTGAGCAGCTCGCCGAAGCGGCGGGCTCCGCCGCTCAGCTGCCAGATGACATTGGGTGTCCAGGCGCCACCGAGCAATGCCATGCAGGCGCGCATCGGACAGGCTTGCGGCGGCAATCGGGGATCGTGCGCGGGGGTCTGGTGGGTCACATGCGTGTTCTCTACCGAAAGGACAGTACATCCTCAGGATTACGAAACGTAATATACTATAAATCAGTAAGTATGGGGGCTCGGGCCGCCGGCCGGAGCCGCAACTTCTCAGGAGACAGCGATGAAACTGTTTTATGCCAGCGGTGCCTGCTCGCTCTCCCCGCACATCGTGGCGAGCGAGGCGGGTATTCAGCTCGAGCTGCAGAAGGTCGATCTGAAGACCAAAACCATGAAAACCGAGGGGGACTATCTCGCCGTCAACCCCAAGGGCTACGTGCCGGCGCTGCAGCTGGACAACGGAGAGCTGCTCACCGAAGGACCGGCGATCGTGCAATACCTGGCCGATCTGAAGCCGCAGACGGGCCTCGCGCCGCCGGCCGGAACCTTGGCGCGCTACCGCCTGCAGGAGATGCTCGGCTACATCAATTCCGAGCTGCACAAGACCTACTCGCCGCTGTTCAATCCGGCGACGTCCGCCGAAACCCGGGCCGAGCGCGAAGCCTATCTGCGTCGCCGCTACGGTCTGGTCGAGAAACAGCTCGAGGCAGGCAAGTATCTGTTCGGCGAGCCCTTCACGGTTGCCGATGCTTATCTGTTCACCGTGACGAATTGGGCGCGGATGGTCAACTTCAGCCTCGCCGAGTTCCCGAACGTGCGCGCCTTCCAGGAGCGCGTGGCGAGTCGTCCGGCCGTTCAGGCCGCGATGCGCGCTGAAGGTCTGATCAAATGAGGTGAGGCAGAAGGGGACCTGCGGCAGCGCGCGTACCCAGCCTCAATACAGCTGAGGCGTGCCGCCCGCGGCGATGAAGGCCTGCATGGCCCGCAGCACGCGGGCCGGCAGGATCGGCCGGGGCACGGCGTGTGCGCCGAGCCGCATGATCCGCTGCGTGCGCCGGGCAAGTCTTGGCCAGTCGGGTAATCCCGGCCCGTTGGGGTCGCCGGTCTTGACGAAGTTGACCCAGTAGCGCGACATGCGCCGGGAAATCCTGCGATCGAGCCGGGTGAAATGCCGTTCGGGCGCCGCGTCCAGGGTCTGGAACACGTAGGGGATTTCCGAGGAGTGAAATACCCTCCAGAGATGGGCGTGTGGTCCGGGCTCGAGGTGCGCCCAGAGGTATGCGTAGACCGGCTCGCGCGTGTGGGCAAGCCGCAGGCGATCCCATTGATAGAGTGCCGCGAGCCCGAGATCGCGCCGCACGGCGCGCTGCGCGCGCGCGCGGGCGCGCCCGCCGTGGGCGGGGAATAAACGCGCGAAGCGCGGCGCGAGGGCGCCGAAGGTCTTGCGCAGGTAGGCACGCCAGGCTGCGCGGCTCAAGCTCGTTGGGTTGGGGCGAAATCCGGTGTTCTCGTCGGCGTTCATTCCGAGCAGGATCGGCGTGCGAGTGAAGCGGCCGGCGGCGAGCAGGCGCTCGGGGGCGGCAGGCAACAGCGTGCCGTCGATGATCGGCATGATCAGCGGGCTGGTCATGGGCGCGGCCGAGATGCCCAGAGCCCGCGCCGGCAGAGCGCGCAGTGCCGCCAGCGTCTCGGCGTGCTTCGCGCGCGCGAAGGCCGCGCCGGCGCGCTCGGCGGCGGCCAATGACGCCATGTGTCGTGGTGATCCGGGCAGGCGCGAGTTGGGGAGGCCGCTTTCGGCGATTGCTCGCGCGAACAATCCCGCCGCGAGCGGCGAGGTGATCAGCTCCTGCACGGCCATTGCGCCGGCGGATTGACCGGCGACGGTGACGGTGCGGGGATTGCCGCCGAACGCGCCGATGTTGCGGTGTACCCAGCGCAGCGCGGCGATCATGTCCTGCAGGCCCCAGTTGCCCGGCGGCTCGTGCAGGCGCTTCGCCTCGGCCGCGAGCGCCGGATCGGTGAAGAAACCGAGCACGCCCAGGCGGTAATTGATCGTGACGACGATGATGCCCTGCGCAGCCAGATGCCGCCCGTCGTATACCGGCACCGAGCCGGAGCCGGAGATGAACGCCCCGCCCGGAATCCACACCATGACCGGCAGTGGTCGCGACACGTGCCGCGGCGCCCAGATGTTCAGGTACAGGCAGTTCTCGCT
>JAJZMI010000108.1 GCA_021798335.1 Pseudomonadota bacterium
GCCGCGAAGACCCCCGAGCAGATCCTGACCACCACCGTGCATCCGGCGGCCGGCTTGCAGCCCTTCCAGGCGCGGCAGCTCGCCTTCGCGCTCGGCCTGACCGGCGAGCAGATCAAGGAGTTCCAGCACATCGCGCTCGCGCTCTACCGCCTCTACCTGGAACAGGATGCGAGCCTGCTCGAGATAAACCCGCTGATCGTGACCCGCTCGGGTGCGCTGCTCGCCCTCGATGCGAAGCTCAACATCGACGCCAACGCCGTGTTCCGCCATCCGGATCTGGCGGCGCTGCGCGACCCCAGCCAGGAAGACCCGATGGAGCGGCGCGCCAGCGAGCACGAGCTCAATTACGTCTCGCTCGACGGCGACATCGCCTGCATGGTCAACGGCGCCGGACTGGCGATGGCCACGATGGACCTGATCAAGCTGCACGGCGGGGAGCCGGCGAACTTCCTCGACGTCGGCGGGGGCGCGACCCGCGAGCGCGTCACGCACGCCTTTCAGCTCGTGCTCTCCAATCCGAAGGTGCGCGCGGTCCTGGTCAATATCTTCGGCGGCATCGTCCGTTGCGACATGATCGCCGACGGCGTGGTCAACGCCGTGAAGCATGTCGGCGTCAAGGTCCCCGTGGTCGTGCGGCTCGAGGGCACCAACGCCGACAAGGCGCGCGAGGTGCTCTCCGGCAGCGGCCTCACCATCACGCCGGCCACCGATCTGACCGACGCGGCGCGCAAAGTCGTGGCGCTCGCGGCAGGCCGCGCCGCCTGAGCGGCGCGTTGGAACAAGCGTAAAGGCATCGACGCATGAGCATTCTAGTCAACAAGCACACCAAAGTGATCTGCCAGGGATTCACCGGCAAGCAGGGCACGTTTCATTCGGAGCAGGCCCTGGCCTACGGCACGCAGCTGGTCGGGGGCGTGACCCCGGGGCGCGGCGGGCAGAAGCATCTCGGCCTGCCCGTGTTCGATACCGTCAGGGACGCGGTGCGCGCCACGGGCGCAACCGCGAGCATGATCTACGTTCCGGCGGCCGGCGCGGCCGATGCCATCCTGGAGGCGGCCGATGCGGGCATCGAGCTCGCCGTGTGCATCACCGAGGGCGTGCCGGTGAACGACATGGTGCGCGTCAAGGCGGCCCTGGCCGGATCGCCCACGCGGCTCATCGGGCCGAACTGCCCCGGTGTCATCACGCCCGAGGAGTGCAAGATCGGCATCATGCCGGGCTTCATCCACAAGAAGGGCGCGGTCGGGATCGTGTCCCGCTCCGGCACGCTGACCTACGAGGCGGTCTATCAGACCACCCGTGCCGGGCTCGGACAGAGCACCTGTGTCGGCATCGGGGGCGATCCGGTGCGCGGACTGAACTTCGTCGAGGTGCTGGAGTTGTTCGAGCGCGACCCGGGCACCGAAGGGATCATCCTGGTCGGGGAGATCGGCGGCAGCGACGAGGAGGCGGCGGCCCGCTACATCCATCGATTCGTCAGCAAGCCGGTGGTGGCCTACATTGCCGGCGTGACCGCTCCGGCGGGCAAGCGCATGGGTCATGCCGGGGCGATCGTCGCCGGCGGCAAGGGCACCGCCGCCGACAAGTACGCGGCATTCGAGGCCGCGGGCGTGCGCGCCGTGAAGTCCCCCGCCGAGCTCGGCAGCGCGATGAGCGAGCTGCTGCGCCGCCGGCGCGCGCGCGCGGTCAGGCGGCCGGCCGTGCCGCGACCCGTGGCCCAACCGGTCGCGAAGCCGGCGGCGCGCAAGACGCCGACGCCCGTGACGGCGCAGAAGGCGCGGCGCAAGAGTGCGAAAAGGACGCCGAAAAAGACACCGGCGAAGACCGCGAAGAAGGCCGTCAAACGGGCGGCCCAGCCGGTGCGCCGGGCCGTTCGGGCCGCCGCCCGCACCGCCGGGCGGCGCAGCGCCCGCAGGCGCTGAGCGGCATGCGATCCTGATATGAAGCCTGCTCCGATGCGTGCGGGCGCGTCGGCCGGCGCCGCGCCGATCCACGCGCGGGGTGGTCTCGAGTGCGGCCACGCATGGGTTCGGGAACCCGGATCGACATCGTTGCGCAACACCCACCCCTGATGTAGGAATCCCGCCATGAGCGACGGCGAGGACCTCGAGCGCGAGTCTGTGCGCATTGCCCTGGCGCAGCTCGACCTGCTGGTTGGCGACGTGCAGGGCAACCTCAGGCGCATCGTGCAGTGCGCGCGGACGGCCCGGGACGAGCACCACGCGGATCTGACGCTGTTTCCCGAGCTCGCGCTGTCGGGATATCCGCCGGAGGATCTGCTGTTTCATCGCGGCCTGCGCGTCCAGCTCGAGCGCGCGCTGCAGCAGATCTGCCGGGAGCTGCCCGCCGGCCACCTGGTCGTCGGTTTCCCCGAATACACCGGGGACACCATCGCCAATGCGGCCGCGCTGCTCAGCGCCGGCGGCCTCGCGGGCGTGCACCGTAAGGCCGAGCTGCCCAACTACAAGGTGTTCGACGAGAAGCGCTACTTCCAGCCAGGCTCCCGGCCGACCGTGGTCACGGTCAAGGGTTTTCGGGTCGGGGTGCTCATCTGCGAGGACATTTGGGTGCCCGAGCCGGTCCGCTGGGCGCGGGCCGCGGGCGCGGAGCTGCTGGTCGTGATCAATGCTTCGCCCTATGAATGCGGCAAGCAGCGCGAGCGAGAGGCGATCGCGCGGGCGCGCGTTACCGACGTCGGCCTGCCCATGGCGTACGTCAACACGGTCAGCGGTCAGGACGAGTTGGTGTTCGACGGAAACTCATTCGCCATGGACGCCACGGGCGAGGTTTGCCGGCGGGCGCCGCCCTTCGTCGAGGGGCTCTATTGCGTTGATTTCATCCGCGAGCACGGTCGGGTCGTGCCGCGGCCCGGTCCGATTGCGCCGGAGTTGAGCGACGAGGCAAGCGTCTACAGCGCACTCGTGCTTGGCGTTCGCGACTACGTCACCAAGCACGGCTTTCCGGGCGTCGTGATGGGGCTGTCGGGCGGCATCGACTCGGCGCTGACGTTGGCGATTGCGGTGGACGCGCTCGGTCCCGAGCGCGTCCACGCGGTCATGATGCCCTCCCGCTATACCTCGCAGATGAGTCTGGACGACGCGGCCGAGGAGGCGCGGCAGCTCGGCGTCAAGTACAGCGTGCTGTCCATCGAAGCGATGTTCACAGCGACCCTCGCGACGCTGGCCGGGGAGTTCGCCGGACTGCCGGCGGATACTACGGAAGAGAACATCCAGTCGCGCTGCCGGATGCTGCTGCTCATGGGCTTGTCCAACAAGACCGGACGGATGCTGCTGACCACCGGCAACAAGAGCGAGATGGCGGTCGGCTACGCGACGCTCTACGGCGATATGGCCGGCGGGTTCGCCCCGATCAAGGACTGCAGCAAGCTGCTCGTCTACCGCTTGGCCGGTTACCGCAACGGGCTCGGCGCGGTGATTCCCCAGCGGGTGATCGACCGGCCGCCCTCGGCCGAGCTGCGCGCGGACCAGAAGGATTGTGATGCGTTGCCGCCGTACGAGGTGCTCGATCCGATCCTGGCCGCGTTCATCGAGGAGGATCTGTCGGTGGAGGAAATCGCCGCACGTGGCTTCGACCGTGCCACCGTCGGCCGGGTGCTCGATCTGGTCAAGCGCAACGAGTACAAGCGCCGCCAGGCCCCCCCGGGGGTGCGGGTCAGCCGCAGGGCCTTCGGCCGCGACTGGCGCTATCCGATCACCAGCGGCTACCGCAGGGAGTCCCCGTAGCCGCAGCCGCCGGCGGGAAAGCGCTGCGGACCGGAGCGTATCGGGCGCAGCGCCCGTCCTACCAGAAGTGCCACCAATGCGAGTGCCTGAGCGCCGCGGCCGCCGTGATCGAGCCCTTGAAGTTCGCCTCGAACACCTTCTGCGCCTGCGCGGCGGGGGTCTTCAAGCCGAGCCGCCGGTACGAAAGGACCATCAAGGCGAGCGCCGAGCGGCTGGCCGGAGCGCTTTGATAGCGATCGATCACTGTCTTGGCGCGCCGTGCCGCGGCCACGTAGGCGCCGCGCATGTAGTAGTAACGCGCGACGTACACGTCGTACGCCGCCAGCCGGTCCCGCAGATAGATCATCCGCTGCCAGGCGTCATGGGTATAGATGCTGTGCGGATACCGCTCGATCACCGTGCGGAAGTCGTCGAAGGATTTGCGCAACTTCAGGGGCGGACGCTTGGCGAGACTTGCGCCGAAGGCCCGCTCGATGGGGTTGGCGCGCCGCGGGAAGTCGATCACGCCCTTCATGTACCAGGCGTAATCGCACCGCGGTTGCGTGGGGTGCTGTTGAATGAACGTATTGGCCGCGTCGATCGCGGCGGCACGCTCGCCCGCGCGGTAATATGCGAAGATCAGATCGAGCTGCGCCTGGCGTGCCTGCATCGAGAAGGGATAGACCGCGGTCAGCCGCTGCAGCAGCTTGATCGCGGAGTTGTAATTGTAGTCCGCCAGCTCCTTCTTGGCCTGGGTGTAGACCGCGACGGGGCTGTTGAGCATCAGCTTGCGGTGCGCGCAGCCGGTGAGTGCCAGCGCCAGCACGCACAGCGCGGCGACCAAGGTGCCGCGTGCACGGCCCTGAGAGCTCGAATGGGATGACATGGGGAAACAGTATAGCGAATCGGCCGTCGATGCTTCGGATTCCGACCCGGCCCAGGGCGGGGAGTTCCGGGAGCATCGGCTCGAGCTGCCGCCCGAGGCGGCCGGATCGCGGCTCGATCAGGCGCTCGCCCGCGCGCTGCCGCAATATTCGCGCGCCCGGCTGCAGGGCTGGATCGCCGCTGGCGCGGTCGAGGTCGAGGGTCAGCGGTTGCGCGCCAAGGACAAGGTGCTCGGCGGCGAGCACGTCCGAGTGCGGGCGCAGTGGACCGCGCAGCGGCGGCTCGAGCCCGAGGCCCTCCCGCTCGAGCTCGTGTATCAGGACAGCGCGCTCTTCGTCGTCGACAAGCCCGCGGGCTGGGTCGTGCATCCGGGCGCGGGCAATCCCCGCCATACGCTGCAGAATGCGCTGTTGGCGCTCGATCCGTCGCTGGCCCATGTTCCCCGGGCAGGCCTGGTGCATCGGCTGGACAAGGACACCAGCGGTCTGCTCGCGGTGGCACGCACGATCGAAGCGCACACCCGGCTGGTCGCGGCGCTCGCGGCCCGCCGGATCGAGCGCTCGTACCTGGCCATTTGCACCGGCGTGCCGACCGGCGGCGGCACCATCGATGAGCCGATCGGCCGTCACCGCACCCAGCGCACGCGGATGGCCGTGCGCGGGGACGGCCGAGCGGCGGTGACGCATTACCGCATCGTCCAGCGCTTCCGTGCGCATACTCTGGTGCAGGTGCAGCTCGAGACGGGCCGCACGCACCAGATCCGGGTGCATCTGGCGTACCTCGGCCATCCGCTGGTGGGCGACCCGGTCTACGGGGGACGCCGGCGGATTCCCGCCGGATGCGGGCCGGCGCTCGCCGAAGCGCTGCGCGCGTTCCCGCGTCAGGCGCTGCATGCCGCGCGGCTTGCCTTGGCGCACCCGCTGAGCGGCCGGCCGCTCGTGTGCGAGTCTGCCTTGCCGCCGGACATGTCCGGGTTGCTCGCGACGCTGGAGGCGGATGCCCGTGACGGCCGGGCCTGAGGTGATCGAGCCCGACTGGCCCGCGCCGCCCGGCGTGCGCGCGGCCTTCACGCTGCGCACCGGAGGGGTGAGCGAGCCGCCGTACGACTCGCTCAATTGCGCCGCGCATGTCGGCGATGCGCCGGGCGCGGTGGCCGAAAACCGCGTGCGCTTGAGCGCATGCCTGGAACTGCCGAACCCGCCCGCCTGGCTCGAGCAGGTGCACGGGGCGGTGGCGATCACGCTCGAGGACGAGACGGCGGCGGCCGTGGCCGATGCCGCCGTCGCTCGCGAGCGCGGCCGGGTGTGCGTGGTCCAGGTGGCGGACTGTCTGCCGGTGCTGCTGGCCCTGCGCGATGGCTCGGGGGTCGGGGCGGCCCATGCGGGTTGGCGCGGGCTAGCCGGCGGCGTGTTGGAATCAGCGGTGCGCGCCCTCGGCGCGCCGCCCGATCAGCTGCTTGCCTGGCTCGGACCGGCCATCGGCCCCGAGCACTTCGAGGTCGGGGACGAGGTGCGCGCGGCATTCACACGTACCGACCCGGGCGCCGCCGCCGCGTTCACCGTCAATGCGCGCGGGCGCTGGCACTGCGACTTGTACGCACTGGCGCGCCGGCGGCTGCGGGCGCTCGGGGTCACGAGCTTCTACGGAGGAGGGTGGTGTACCTATGCCAATCCCCGCCGGTTCTTCTCCTACCGGCGCGACGGGCGCTGCGGGCGCATGGCCGCGCTGATCTGGCGGACTTGAACGACCGGCCGCTCGCCCCCATTCCCGACTGAGGCCAGCTTCCCAGAGGCCCACCCCCATGAAAAGGGGGCGGTCGTGCCGGCGCGAATCCCGAGCAGGGACAGCCGGGCCGGCAACGTCCAGGGAGGGACAGGTGACAGTGACGATGTGTGGCGCAGAGTGATTTCCCTATGCGAATGGATAAATTGACCAGCCGGTTCCAGCAGGCGCTCGCCGAGGCGCAGTCGCTTGCGCTCGGACGGGACCATCAGTTCATCGAGCCGGCGCACGTGTTGCTCGCGCTCCTTGACAGCGCCGGCGGCGGCGTGCGCCCGCTGCTGCTGAAGGCGGGGGCCGATCTGAACACCCTGCGGACCGGGCTGTTGGGACTGCTCGAGCGGCTGCCGAAGGTCGAGGGGACTGCCGGAGAGGTGCATGTCTCGAACGATCTGAACCGGATCTTCAACGTCACCGACAAGCTCGCTCAGCAGCGCGGCGATCAGTTCATCTCGAGCGAGATGTTCGTGCTCGCGGCGTTCGAGGATCGGGCGCTCGCGAAGCTGTTCCAGGAGTGCGGACTGGTGCGCGCAGCGCTCCAGAAGGCCATCGACGAGGTGCGTGGCGGGGAGGCGGTGGCCGACCCCAATGCCGAGGAGAGCCGCCAGGCGCTCGAGAAATACACCATCGACCTCACGGCGCGGGCCGCCTCGGGCAAGCTCGATCCGGTGATCGGGCGCGACGAGGAGATCCGCCGCACCATCCAGGTGCTGCAGCGGCGCACCAAGAACAATCCGGTGCTGATCGGGGAGCCGGGGGTCGGCAAGACCGCCATCGTCGAGGGGCTGGCGCAGCGCATCATCAACGGCGAGGTGCCCGAGGGACTGAAGCGCAAGCGCATTCTGGCGCTCGACATGGGCGCGCTGATTGCCGGGGCGAAGTTCCGCGGCGAGTTCGAGGAGCGGCTGAAGGCCGTGCTCGGCGATCTGGCCAAGCAGGAGGGCCAGGTGATTCTGTTCATCGACGAGCTGCACACCATGGTGGGCGCGGGCAAGGCCGAGGGCGCCATGGATGCCGGCAACATGTTGAAACCCGCGCTGGCCCGCGGCGAGCTGCACTGTGTCGGGGCCACCACGCTCGATGAGTATCGCAAGTACATCGAGAAGGATGCGGCGCTCGAGCGGCGCTTCCAGAAGGTGATGGTGGAGGAGCCCTCGGTGGAGGACACGATCGCGATCCTGCGCGGTCTGCAGGAGCGCTACGAGGTGCACCACGGCGTCGACATCACCGATCCGGCGATCGTGGCGGCCGCAACCCTCTCGCACCGCTATATCGCCGACCGGCAGCTGCCCGACAAGGCCATCGACCTGATCGACGAGGCGGCCGCGCGCATCCGCATGGAGATCGACTCCAAGCCCGAGGCGCTCGATCGGCTCGAGCGGCGCATCATCCAGCTGAAAATCGAGCAGGAGGCGCTCAACAAAGAACATGACGAGGCCTCGCGCAAGCGCCTCGCGGCGCTGCAGGAGACCCTGCGCGGCCTCGAGCGCGAGTACGCGGACCTCGAGGAAGTGTGGAAATCGGAGAAAGCGGCGCTGCAGGGCACGGCGCAGGTGCGCGAGGCGCTCGACCGGGCGCGCCTGGAGCTCGAGGCGGCGCGTCGCGCCGGGGATCTCGGCCGCATGGCCGAGCTGCAATACGGGCGGATCCCGGAGCTCGAGAAGCGCCTCGCGAGCGCCGAGGCGAGCGAGGACGGCACCACGAGCCTGGTGCGCAACAAGGTCACCGAGGAGGAGATCGCCGAAGTCGTCTCCAAGTGGACCGGCATTCCGGTCGCGAAGATGCTCGAGGGCGAGCGCGAGAAGCTGCTGCGCATGGAGGAGGCGCTCGGCCGGCGCGTGGTCGGGCAGCAGGAGGCGCTGCGCATCGTCGCGGACGCGATCCGCCGCTCGCGCGCGGGGCTCTCCGATCCGCGCCGCCCGACCGGCTCGTTCCTGTTCCTCGGTCCGACCGGTGTGGGCAAGACCGAGTTGTGCAAGGCGCTCGCGGAGTTCATGTTCGACACCGAAGAGGCGATGGTGCGCATCGACATGTCCGAGTTCATGGAGAAGCATTCCGTGGCGCGCCTGATCGGCGCGCCGCCGGGCTACGTCGGCTACGAGGAGGGTGGCTACCTCACCGAGGCCGTCCGGCGCCGGCCGTACGCGGTGATCCTGTTGGATGAGGTCGAGAAGGCGCACCCGGACGTGTTCAACGTGCTGCTGCAGGTGCTCGATGACGGGCGGCTCACGGACGGCCAGGGCCGCACCGTGGACTTTCGCAACACGGTGATCATCATGACCTCGAACCTCGGCTCGCAGGTCATCCAGGAGTACGCCGGCGAGGGGAACTACACGCGCATGAAAAGCGCGGTGATGGACATCGTGCAGCAGAGCTTCCGGCCCGAATTCATCAACCGGATCGACGACATCGTGGTGTTCCATCCGTTGGGCGCGGCGCAGATCCGCGCCATCGTGGATATCCAGCTGCTCTATCTGCGCCAGCGCCTGCAGGAGCGCAACATGGAGCTGACCCTGGACGATGCGGCGCGCGAGCGCCTCGGGGAAGCGGGCTTCGATCCGGTCTACGGCGCGCGGCCGCTGAAGCGCACCGTGCAGCAACAGGTCGAGAACCCCTTGGCGCAGCGTATTTTGCAGGGGCAGTTCGGCCCTGGGGATCGCGTGATGGTCACCGTGCGCGACGGCCAGCTGCACTTCGCCAAGGCTTGAGGCCCGTTGCGTATAATCGGGTGCCGGTTTCTTCAACTACGCAGACTTTAAGAACATGCCCTTCTACGAATACGAATGCCAGAGCTGCAAGTACTACGTCGAAGTGATGCAGAAGATCACGGACGCGCCGCTGAAGAAATGCCCCTCGTGTGGCCGCATGACCCTGCGCAAGCTGGTTTCCGCGCCAGTGTTCCGCTTGAAGGGCAGCGGCTGGTACGAGACCGACTTCAAGTCCTCGCAGGAGAACAAGCGCAATCTGGCCGCCACCGAGGGGGACTCGCGCACCCCGGAGAGCCCGGCTGCGCCCGCCGCGGGCGCCACCCCTGCGCCGGCCAAGGCGGATGCGAGCGCCCCGGCGGCCAAGCCCGCCGCGCCGAGCGGCGCGGCGGACCGGCCGGCCCGCAAGCCCGCCCGGGCCGCGGTGCGCGCCCCGGCGAGCCGGCCCAAGGCCCGCGTACCCAAACCAGCGGCCAAGCGCCGCTCGAGGTCATGAGGGCTTGAGCGTACCGGTGACTGCCCGGCCGGTGCCGACCGGCTCGAAACCCAAGCGCTCGCCCCTGCGGCGGCTGCTGCTTGCGGGCGTGCTGTTCTGGCTGCCGATCGGCGTCACCGTGTGGGTGCTGATGTTCCTGATCCATGCGCTCGACCGGCTCGTGCTGCTGCTGCCGGTGTCGGCGGCGCACGCGGTCCAGACGCTCGATCCCGTGATCCAGGCGGGACTCGGGCTGCTGCTCGCGCTGTTGCTGCTGCTGCTCACCGGGGTGCTGGCCTCGAATCTCATCGGCCGGCGCCTGGTGGTCTACGGGGAAGAGCTGCTGCATCACATCCCGATCGTGGGCGCGGTGTACGGCGGGGTGAAGAGCTTCGCCGAGAGCGTGTTCTCGCAGTCGAGCGCCTTCCGTACGGTGGTGATGCTCGAATATCCCCGGCCCGGAATCTGGAGCCTCGGGTTTCTCACCGCCGAGGACGTCCCGGAGGTGTCGGCCCGCGCCGGCGAGCCGCATGCCGCCGTGTACATCTCCGCGGCGCTCAATGCAACGGCGGGCGTGCTGGTGATCGTGCCGCGCCGCCAGCTGGTCGAGCTCGACATGACCGTGGATGCGGCGATGAAGATGATCATTACCTGCGGCGTGGTGGGACCGCCCGCGCCGCCGGGCAGCGTTCAGCCGCAGGCGCGCGTGTCGTGAAAGCAATGCGGCTGCACGCCCCGGGCTCGCCGCTGGATCTGCAAGAGCAGCACCCGCCGGCCCTCGGCGCGCAGCAGGTGCGCATCGCGGTCGAGGCGTGCGGCGTATGCCGCACCGATCTGCACCTGCTCGACGGCGAGCTGCCCCATGCGAGCTGGCCGATCACGCCGGGCCATGAGGTCGTGGGCGTCGTGATCGAGCGGGGCGGCGCGGCCGGGCGGTTCGCGCTCGGCCAGCGGGTCGGTGTGCCCTGGCTGGCCGAGACCTGCGGGGTGTGCCGCGACTGCCGGGAGGGGCGCGAGAATCTCTGCCCGGAGGCCCGCTTCACCGGTTATACGGTGGACGGGGGTTACGCGCAGCAGATCGTCGCCGATGAGCGCTACTGTCTGGCGCTCCCCGAGGACATTCCCGCCCCCGAGCTGGCCCCGCTGCTGTGCGCCGGACTGATCGGCTACCGTGCCTACCGGGCCGCCGGCGCGGGCACGCGGCTCGGTCTCTATGGCTTCGGAGCCGCGGCACATCTGCTCGCGCAGGTGGCGCGATCCGACGGGTGGAGCGTCTACGCGTTCACGCGGCCCGCGGATACCTCGAGCCAGGCCTTTGCGAGCGAGCTGGGCGCGGTCTGGGCCGGCGGCTCGGATCAGGCGCCGCCGGTGCCGCTGGATGCGGCCATCCTGTTCGCTCCGGCGGGCGAGCTCGTGCCCGCCGCGTTGGCCGCGGTCCGTCCGGGCGGGCGTGTGATTTGCGCCGGGATTCACATGAGCGATATCCCGGCATTTCCCTACGCGCTGCTCTGGGGGGAGCGGCGCTTGGAGTCGGTCGCCAATCTCACCCGCGCCGATGGCGAGCAGTTCATGCGCCGCGCCGCGCAGCTCGGCTTGCGCGCCACCGTCGAGTGCTTCCCGCTGCAGGCGGCCAACGAGGCGCTCGCCTGTCTGCGCGCCGGGCGCCTGCGCGGGGCCGCGGTGCTGGTTGCGGGGGGCGGTGGGGCTTCGTAACATCGCGCCCCTTATGCGCTCACATTACTGCGGACAGGTCGATGCACGCTCGGTCGGCCAGACCATCGAAGTGGCCGGCTGGGTACACCGCCGGCGCGATCATGGCGGTATCATTTTCATCGATCTGCGCGACCGCGAGGGGCTGCTGCAGATCGTCTTCGATCCCGAGGCCGCGGCGCTGTTCAAGGACGCCGAGCGGCTGCGCAACGAGTTCGTGATCCGGGTCGAGGGGCGCGTGCGCGCGCGTCCCGCGGGCACCGTGAACCCCCACCTCGCCTCCGGGCAAGTGGAAGTGCTCGCCGAGGCGCTCGAGGTGCTCAACCGCTGCGAGCCGCTTCCCTTCCAGCTCGATGAGAACGTGAGCGAGGAAGTGCGCCTGCGCTACCGCTACCTCGACCTGCGGCGGGAAGTCATGAGCCGCCGGCTGCGTCTGCGGCACCGGATCACGCGCGCCATGCGCGGCTATCTCGATGCGCACGATTTCATCGACATCGAGACGCCGATGCTCACGAAGGCGACGCCCGAAGGGGCGCGCGATTATCTGGTGCCGAGCCGCACGCATCCCGGCAAGTTCTTCGCGCTGCCGCAGTCCCCGCAGATCTTCAAGCAGCTGCTGATGGTTGCCGGCTTCGATCGGTACTATCAGATCGTGCGCTGCTTCCGCGACGAGGATCTGCGCGCCGACCGCCAGCCCGAGTTCACCCAGCTCGACGTCGAGACCTCCTTCCTCACGCAGGAGCAGATCATGGCGCTGATGGAGGCTCTGGTGCGTCATGTATTCGACGAGGTGCTCGGCGAGAAGCTGCCCGATCCCTTCCCGCGCATGAGCTATGCCGAGGCCATGAGCCGCTACGGCTCGGACAAGCCGGATCTGCGCATCGCGCTCGAGTTGACCGAGATCGGCGATCTGGTGCGCGAGTGCGACTTCAAGGTGTTCGCCGCGCCGGCGAACGATCCGAACGGCCGGGTGGCGGCGCTGCGGGTGCCGGGCGGGGCCGCGTTGGCGCGCTCGCAGATCGATGCCTATACCGCGTACGTGGCCCGCTACGGGGCCAAGGGCCTGGCCTACATCAAAGTCAACGCGCGCGCGCGCGGGCGCGAGGGCCTGCAGTCGCCGATCGTGAAGTTCCTGAGCGACGCGCAGCTCGCCGGCATCCTCGAGCGCAGCGGCGCGCTCGACAACGACCTGATCTTCTTCGGCGCCGACACCGCCAAGGTGGTGGGCGATGCGCTCGGGGCGCTGCGGCTGCTGGTGGGAGCGGACCTCGGCATGGTGCACAAGGGCTGGCGGCCGCTGTGGGTGGTCGACTTCCCGATGTTCGAGTGGGATCAGGACCAGCGCCGCTGGGTGGCGATGCATCATCCGTTCACCTCGCCCCGCAGCGACGATCCGGCCGAGGTCAGCGCCGATCCCGGCGGGGTGCTCGCCAAGGCATACGACATGGTGCTCAACGGCTCGGAGGTCGGCGGGGGCTCGGTGCGTATCCACCGGCAGGAGATGCAGTCGGCCGTGTTCGAGCTGCTCGGCATCCAGGCCGAGGAAGCGCGCAGCAAGTTCGGCTTCCTGCTCGATGCGCTGAAATTCGGCGCACCGCCCCACGGCGGCATTGCCTTCGGACTGGATCGGCTCTCGATGCTCATGGCCGGGGCCGACAGCATCCGCGAGGTGATTGCGTTCCCCAAGACGCAGACGGCCGCCGACCCGCTGACCGAGGCGCCCACGGAAGTGAGTGAGGCGCAGCTGCGGGAGCTGCACATCCGGTTGCGCACGCCGCCGGCTTGAGCGGCAAGCCGCGCACTGCCGGGGCGCGCAGCGCGCGCCGCGTGAGCCGCATCACGCTTTGGCGGATCGCCGGCGGTTCACCGCGCGCACGACTCGGTTCGCAGTTTTGCCGGCACTTTCTGTGCTTCTGCCCGTCACAGCGGGATCATTGTCCCGCCGAGACATTCGGCCCGGACGTTGCGATCGCAGATGCTCATAGTGCCACTCCTCCCGAGCCCGCCGCACCGCGTACCTCGACCTGGCGTCGCTTCAGTGCGGAGCGCCTGCGCTTGAGGGTGCGCGGGCCGCAACTGCGCAGCCTGGTGGTCATGATCGCCGCCGCGCTGCTCAGTGCCTGCAGCAGCGCGGGCGACCCTGCCGTCCCGGTCTATCGCTACGTGGTCTCGGACCGGCCCGCGCCAGCGGCCCTGCAGGTCCTGCGCCGGCGCGTGGCCGAGACGCCGCGCACGCTCGATCCGTCCCTGGCCACCGATGTCCCGAGCACCGACGTCATCGAGGATCTGTTCGAGGGCCTGGTGACCCTCAGCGCGGGCGGAAAAATCATACCCGGAGTGGCCAGCTCCTGGACCATCTCCCCGGACGGCAGGACCTACATCTTTCATCTGCGGCCGACGGCGCGCTGGTCCAACGGCAAGCCGGTCACCGCGGCGGATTTCGTGTATGCGTGGCGGCGCGAGGTCGACCCGAATACCGCCGCGCAGTACGCCGAGTCGCTTGCCCGCATCGTCAACGCGCAGGCCATCATCGATGGCAAGCGGCCGCCCGACTCCCTCGGCGTGACGGCGCTCGGTGCGCACACGCTCGAGGTCCGGCTGATCGGGCGGACGCCGTATTTCCTCTCGATGTTGTTCTACGTCGATTACATGCCGTTGTATCCGCCGGCGATCCGCCGGTGGGGGATGGCCTGGACGCGCCCGGGCCATCTGGTGAGCGATGGCGCCTTCTATCTGGCTACCTGGGTGATCAACGGTCACCTGACCCTGAAGAAGAACCCGTACTACTGGGATGCCGCCCAGGTGCGGCTGCGCGAGGAGATCTTCTACCCGGTGCCCTCGGCTTCCTCGGCGCTCTCGCGCTATCTGGCCGGCGATCTGGACTTCGTCGGCACGCCGGCCTTTCCGCCGAGCGATGTCGGTTGGCTGCGGCGCGATCTGGGGAGTCAGGTGCGCGTGACGCCGATGTACGGCACCGCCTACCTCGGCATGCTGGTGCACGAGCGACCGTTCGACAACCGCGATCTGCGCCTGGCGCTGACGATGTCGCTCGACCGCCGCGTGCTCGACGAGAAGCTCATGCAGGGCATGGACATGCCGGCCCATTCGCTGTTTCCGCCCCTGCCGGGCTTCACCCGGCGCTCGCCCGCGTGGGCGCACTGGCCGATGGCGAGGCGCCTGGCCGTCGCGCGCCGCCTGTATCGCGCGGCCGGCTATTCCAAGGCGCATCCGCTGCGGGTCAAGCTGCTGTACATGACCGAGGGGGTGCACACGCGCAACTACATGGAGGCCGTAGCCACCATGTGGCATCAGGCGCTCGGGGCGGACATCGTCTTGTGGCAGGAGCAGTGGAAGGTGATGCTCCAGGACATTCAGTACAAGAACGCCAAGCTGTTCTGGAGCGCGTGGGTGGGGAACTACCCCTCGCCGTATACGTTCGCCCACCAGTTCATGAAGGGCTTCGTCATGAACTACGGCGATTATGACAATCCGGCCTATCAGGCCGCGGTCAAGGCCGCCGTGGCCGAGCCGAACCGGGCCCGGCGTTACGCGCTGTACGCCAAGGCGGAGGCCATCCTCAATCGGGATGCGCCGCTGATCCCGCTGTACTTCTACAACTCCAACGAGCTGGTCAAACCCTATGTCGCCGGCATCGAGCCCAACGTGTTGAACGTGCACCTGGCGCGCTACATGTGGATCCGCCAGCACACCCTGCGCCAGCCATGATCCGCCTGGTGCTGCGCCGCGTGCTGGCGGCGATCCCGACGCTGCTGGTCATCATCACGCTGAGCTTCTTCATGCTGCGCGCGGCCCCGGGCGGGCCGTTCACCGAGGCGCGCCGGCTCCCCCCGCAGGTGCTGGCCAATCTCGAGCGCATGTATCACCTGAATGAGCCGGTCTGGGAACAGTACGGCCGCTACCTGACGCACATTCTGCGTGGGGATTTCGGTCCCTCGTATGTTTACCGCAGCACCACGGTCAATGCGCTGATCGAGCAGGGCCTGCCGGTGGATCTGACCATCGGGGGCCTCGCGCTCGCTCTGGCGTTGCTGATCGGCATGCCGCTCGGGATCCTCGCGGCGCTGCGGCAGAATACGGCCTGGGACTATGTCTCGATGGCCGGCGCCATGGCCGGCATCTCGGTACCGACCTTCGTGGTCGCGCCGCTGCTGATTCTGCTGCTGGCGGTGAAGGCGCACTGGCTGCCGGCCGGCAGCTGGAGCAACGGCGCGCCCGATCACCTGGTGCTGCCGGTGCTCGCGCTGGCCCTGCCGCTGATCGCCTACGTGGCGCGGATGATGCGCGGCTCGATGATCGAGGTGCTGAACAGTCCCTACATCCGCACCGCCCGCGCCAAGGGGTTGCCGGAGCGCACCGTGATTCTGCGCCATGCGCTGAAGCCGGCGCTGATGCCGCTGATCTCGTTCCTCGGACCGGCCGTGGTGAACACGCTCACCGGCTCGATCGTCGTGGAGGAGATCTTCGGCCTGCCCGGCATCGGCCGCTTCTTCGTCGACGGCGCGCTGAACCGGGACTACACCCTGGTGATGGGCGTGACCATCCTGTATGCAATGTTGATCATTGCCTTCAATCTGATCGCCGATCTGCTCTACGGCGTGCTCGATCCGCGGGCGAGGCAGCAATGAGCGGCGATCCGCGGCACACGTGGGCCAACTGGGTGCCCGGGCGCGGCGCGGCGCGCAAGGCCGAGGCGCTGGCGGCGGGTCCGCTCAGGGGGCGCTCGCTGTGGCAGGACGCCTGGGGGCGCCTGCGTTGCAATCGCGCCGCGCTCGCCAGCTTGTGGGTGCTCGGGGTGATCACGCTCGCGGCCATCGTGGTGCCCTGGGTGTGGCCCTACGGCTATGCGCAGCCGGACTGGAACCTGATGTACGCGGCGCCCACCTGGGCGGGCTGGCACATCTTCGGCACCGATGCGCTCGGCCGCGACCTGTTCGTGCGCGTCATGTGGGGTTGTCGCATCTCGCTGATGGTGGGCGTGGTGGCAACGCTGGTGACGCTGGTGATCGGCGTCACCTGGGGCGCGGTGGCGGGGTTCGCCGGCGGCTGGGTGGACAGCCTGATGATGCGTATCGTCGATATCCTGTACTCGCTGCCGTTCATTCCGTTCGTGATCGTGCTGATGGTGCTGTTCGGGCGCGATCTGTTCCTGATCTTCGTCGCCATCGGCGCGGTATCGTGGCTGGACATCGCGCGCATCGTGCGCGGCCAGACGCTGAGCCTGCGCAAGCGCGAGTTCGTCGAGGCCGCGCTCGCCAGCGGCGTCGGCAATGCCGCCATCGTTCGGCGGCACATCGTGCCGAACCTGATCGGTATCGTGGTTGTCTATGTGACGCTGACCATCCCGTCCGTGATCCTGTTCGAGGCGTTCCTCAGCTTCCTCGGCCTGGGGGTGCAGGCGCCCTTGACCTCCCTCGGCGGGTTGGTGAGCGATGGCGCCGCGGTGCTGCAGTCGCACCCGTACATGCTGATCATTCCGGCGAGTTTTCTCGCCGTGATCGTGTACTGCTTCAACTTCATCGGCGACGGTCTGCGCGACGCGCTGGACCCCAAGGATCGCTGAGTTGGCCGCCTCCCTGCTCGAGATTCGCAAGCTCGCCGTGCGCTTCAGCACCGGGGATGGGCCGGTGTACGCCGTCAACGACCTCGATCTGGAGGTGCGCTGCGGCGAGGTGCTGGGCATGGTCGGGGAGTCCGGCTCGGGCAAGAGCCAGACCTGGCTGGCGATCATGGGATTGCTCGCCAAGAACGGCTGCGCCGAGGGCAGCGTGCGCCTCGGCGGGGAGGAGATCCTCAACCTGCCGCAGCGGGCGCTGACGCGGCTGCGCGGTGCGCGGATGGCGATGATCTTCCAAGACCCGATGACCGCCATGAACCCCTTCCTCACGGTCGGGCGGCAGATGACCGAGGTGCTCGAGTGGCATCGCGGCATGTCGCGGCGCGAGGCGCGCGCGCGCTGCATCGCGGCGCTCGAGTCCGTGCACATCACCGATGCGGCGCGGCGCCTGTCGATGTACCCACACGAATTCTCCGGCGGCATGCGCCAGCGCGTGATGATCGCCACGGCCCTGCTCACCGAGCCGCAGCTGCTGATCTGCGACGAGCCCACCACGGCGCTCGACGTCACCGTGCAGGCGCAGATCCTGGCGCTGCTCGATGAGCTGCGCCAGCGCTTCGGGACCGCCATCGTGCTGGTCACCCACGATCTCGGCGTGATCGCCCAGCTTGCCGACCGGGTCATCGTGATGTACGCGGGACGGCAGGTGGAGCAGGCCGAGGTACACACGCTCTACGGGGCGTACCGCCATCCCTACACCGAAGGACTGCTGCGCTCGGTGCCGCGCCTGGACCAGCCGCGCAGCGCGCGCCTGGCGACCATTCCCGGCCGCCCCCCGGACCTGGCGAGGCGTCCGGCCGGCTGCCCGTTCGAGCCGCGCTGTGCTTATGCGAGCGAGATCTGCCGGCGGCAGATGCCGCCGCTGGTGTCCCTCGGCGATGCGCACCTGCGGGCGTGTCATCACGACGGCGCGCTCGGGCCGCAGGAGCGCGAGGCATGAGCGAGCCTGCCTTGCTGGAAGTTCGTGCCTTGGATGTGCACTTTTCCGTGCGCGGCCCGGGACTGCTGCCCTCCAGGCTCACCTTGCGCGCCGTCGATCAGGTCAGCTTCGATGTCCGCGCGGGCGAGGTTCTCGGGGTCGTGGGCGAGTCCGGCTGCGGCAAATCAACGCTGTCGCGCGCGCTGCTGAAGTTGATACCGGCGACCGGCGGCAGCGTGCGCCTGCGCGGTGTGGAGCTGACCACGCTGCCGAAGGCTGCGATGCGTCCGCTGCGCCGGTCCATGCAGATGATCTTTCAGGATCCGCTCGCCTCGCTCGATCCGCGCATGACGGTCGGCGAGATCATCGCGGAGCCGCTGAAGGCACTGCTGCCGGCCGTGGAGCGCGCCGAGCGCGAGCGGCGCGTCCTGCGCACGATGCAGCAGGTCGGTCTGCTGCCGGCACAGATCAACCGCTACCCGCACGAGTTCTCCGGCGGCCAGGCGCAACGCATCGGCATCGCTCGTGCGCTGGTGGTGGAGCCGGAGTTGGTGATCTGCGACGAGCCGGTCTCGGCGCTCGACGTATCGATCAAGTCGCAGATCATCAACCTGCTGCTCGACCTGCGGGCCGAGCACGGCCTGACCT
>JAJZMI010000124.1 GCA_021798335.1 Pseudomonadota bacterium
AGAAGTCCTGGAACAGCGAGGCTTTCCACGAGTTCCACAGCTTCGGGTTGGTGGCGCGCACGTCCGCGCAGGTGAGCACATAGAGATAATCGAGATGCGCCTCGTCGCCGACCTTGCGGGCGAAGGCGTTGATGACTTCGGGGTCGGAGATGTCCTGCTTCTGGGCGGTGAGCGAGAACGCCAGGTGGTTGCGCACCAGCCAGGCGACCATGCGCGCGTCGTAGGGCGAGAGGCCCTGCTCGAGGCAGAATGCCTCGGCGTCGGTCGCGCCGAGCTCGGAGTGATCGCCGCCGCGTCCCTTGGCGATGTCATGAAACAGCGCGGCCAGATAGGCCACCTCGGGTCGCTGCAGCTGCTGCATGATGCGCGAGGCCTGCGGCAGCTCCTGATCGTAACGCGCGATGGCGAAGCGCCGCAGGTTGCTGACCACGAACAGCGTGTGCGCATCGACGGTGTAGGCGTGGAACAGGTCGTACTGCATGCGCCCGACGATGCGCCCGAAGGCCGGTATGTAGCGCCCGAGCACCCCGTAGGTGTTCATCCGGCGCAGCTCGTGCGTGACGCCGACGGGGGAACGCACGATCTCGAGGAACAGACGGTGATGGCGCGGATTCTGGCGGAACTCCTCGTCGATCAGCCACAGGCTTCTCGCCACGGCGCGCATGGTCGAGGCGCGCACGCCGTCGATCTCGGGATGCTGCTGCAGCAGCACGAACAGCTCGAGCAGCGCCGATGGGGCGCGCGCGAACACCGTGTCGCTGACCGCCTCGAGCGATCCGCAGCGCACCTGGAAGCGGGCGTTGAGCGGGCGGGGCGGCTCGCTTTCGGTGAGGATGGCTTCGCGGAACAGCTGCAACAGCAGCTCGTTGAGCAGGCTCACGTCCTTGACGGTGCGATAGTAGCGCTGCATCAGCTGCTCGACCGCCAGGGTGTAGGAGGCGTCCTCGTAGCCGAAGATCTGCGCGAGGCGCAGCTGGTGGTCGAACAGCAGCCGGTCCTCGCGCCGCCCGGTCAGCGCGTGCAGGCCGAAGCGCACCTTCCAGAGAAAGGACTGCGCCTGCTGCAACCGGCGCAGCTCGGCGACGGACAGAAAGCCATGGCGCGCCAGCTCATCGAGCGTCTCGGCGCCGAAATGGCGTTTGGCGACCCAAGCTATGGTCTGGATGTCGCGCAGCCCGCCCGGACCGCTCTTGACGTTCGGCTCGAGGTTGTAGGCGGTATCGTTGGCCTTCAGATGCCGCTCGGCCTGCTCGCGCACCTTGGCCTCGAAGAAGGCGCGCACCGGCCAGAGCTGCTGCGGCGCGAGCCGCTCGCGCAGGCCCGCGAGGAGTTCGGGGCTGCCGGCGAGCAGTCTCGCCTCGATCAGCGTGGTCATCACCGATACATCGGCCTTGCTCTGCTCGATGCACTCTTCGATGGTGCGCACGCTGTGCCCGACCTCCAGGCCGATGTCCCAGAGGAACGTGAGCAGCCGCTCGAGCGCGGCGCGCTCGGCACCTTGTGGCGGGTGGGTCACCAGCAGCAGGATGTCGATGTCGGAGCACGGATGCAGCTCGCCGCGGCCGTAGCCGCCGACGGCCACCAGCGCCGACTCGCGCATCGCGGCGGCGCAATAGGCGCTCCAGAGCTGCTGCAGGAGACGATCGATCAGCTGCGCGCGCGCGTGCACCAGCGTCTCGATCGGCTCGTCGGCGAAGAAGCGGGCCTTGAGCTGCTCGAGCGCCTCGGCCAGCAGCTCGCGCACGGCCGCGGGCGAGCCGTGCGCCGCGGCGATCAGTCCGGGCAGGCGCGCCAGCAGCGGCCAGTCCTGCGGGCTCGGGCCGGCCGCGCCAAGGGGCGCGCTCGGGGTCGGCTCGCCCGCGTCCTCCGGCTCGGTCTCTCCGGCGGCCACGGCGTCAGTGTGTGCGGCGGTCGGCCGCACCCAGGGTGAGCACCTCATGGCCGGTCTCGGTGACCAGAATGGTGTGCTCCCATTGGGCCGAGAGCGAGTGATCCTTGGTGATGACGGTCCAGCCGTCCGGCAGCAGCCGCACGTGACGCTTGCCGGAGTTGACCATCGGCTCGATCGTGAACGTCATGCCGGTCTTCAGGGTGAGGCCGGTCCCGGGCTCCCCGTAGTGCAGCACTTGCGGATCTTCGTGATACACCCGTCCGATGCCGTGGCCGCAGTACTCCCGTACCACCGAGTAGCCGTGCTGCTCGACGAAGCTCTGGATGGCGTGGCCGATATCCCCGAGCTGCGTGCCGGGGCGCACGATCTCGATGCCGCGCCACATGGCCTGGAAGCACGTCTCGCTGAGGCGCTGGGCATGGGTGGGGGGCTTGCCGACGTAGTACATCCTGCTGGTGTCGCCATGATAGCCGTCGCGGATCACCGTCACGTCGATGTTGACGATGTCGCCGGCCTTGAGGCGCTTGTCATTGGGTATGCCGTGGCAGACCACGTGATTGACCGAGGTGCAGATGGTCTTCGGGAACCCCCGGTAGTTGAGGTTCGCCGGCACCGAGTGCTGCACCGTAACGATGTAGTCGTGGCAGATGCGATCGAGCTCCTCGGTGGTCACGCCCGGCACCACGTGCTCGGAAATCATGTCGAGCACCTCGGCGGCCAGCCGGCCGGCGATGCGCATCTTTTCCTGCTCCTCGGGCGTCTTGATCGTCACGGCCATGGGATTCCCAGCTGCACTCCAAGCCGAGCACCGGGACCGGCGTGGGCCGGCCGCGGTGCGCAACACATTGTTCATGCGAGGGCTTCATGGTATAAAGCGCGGCCTTTTTTGGCAATCAACCCACACGCGCATCGCACCATCCGCAGACTGGGTGTCCCCTTGTTGCCCGCACGGGCGCAGGCGGGATGGCTGCGGAGATGCGCGGAGGCTCAACCCAACGAGGAGTTTCCCATGCCTGGCGTATCCATGCGGCAGATGCTGGAGGCGGGTGTCCACTTCGGGCACCAAACCCGCTTCTGGAACCCGAAGATGGCCCCGTACATCTTCGGCGAGCGCAACCGGATTCATATCATCAATCTCGAGAAGACCCAGCCCCTGTACGATCAGGCTGCGGCCTTCATCAAGGGCGTGGCCGCCGATGGCGGCAAGGTGCTGTTCGTCGGCACCAAGCGCTCGGCGCGCGAAGCGATCCAGAAGGAAGCCGAGCGTGCCGGCCAGCCCTTCGTCAATCAGCGCTGGCTTGGCGGCATGCTCACGAACTTCAAGACCATCCGCCAGTCCATCAAGCGCCTGGACGAGATTACCGAGCTGGAGGCCTCGGGGGCGCTGGAGCGGCGCGGGAAGAAGGAGGCCACCCAGCTGCGGCGCGAGCAGGAGAAGCTCCAGAGGAGCTTGGGCGGCATCAGGCGCATGGAGTCGCTCCCGGATGCGCTGTTCGTGATCGACGTCGGGCATGAGAAACTCGCGGTCGACGAGGCGCGCAAGCTCGGCATTCCGGTGGTGGCCGTGGTCGATACCAATTGCTCGCCGGACGGTATCGACTACGTCATACCCGGCAATGACGATGCGATGCGGGCGATCCAGCTGTATGCCGCGGGCATGGCCGACGCGGTGATCGAGGGCAAGGAATCCGTGCCTGCCGTGGTGGTCGGCGAGGACGAGTTCGTCGAGCTCGACGAGGCCGGCAATCCGCGCAAGAAGTCCGCCCGAGGCGCGCGCAAGCCCGCGGCGGTGCGGCCGAGGAAGGCGCCGCCCCGGCGCCGCGTGGCCCCGGTCAAGGCGGCCCCGGTGGCCGAGGCCGCCGAGGCGGTGGTCGGCGAGGACGAGGTCCTCGAGGCGGTGCCCGAGGTGGCCGCCTCCGGCGGGTCCGGTGCCGCGGGCGCGACCACGATCAGCCGCCGCCCGAGCGGTGGCGCGCCGCGGCGCAAGGGCCGCGGGGACTGAGCGAGGGCCGATCACGATGAATGTCACAGCGGATATCGTCAGACAGCTGCGCGAGCGCACCGGCGCCGGCATGATGGAGTGCAAGAAGGCGCTCGTGGAGAGCGGCGCGGACCTGGAGGCGGCCGCCGAGCTGATGCGCAAGCGAGGCCTCGCCAAGGCCGACAAGAAGGCCGCACGTGTGGCGGCCGAGGGCGTCATTGCCGTCGAGCCGGCCGCCGACGGGTGCACGGCCGCCATGGTCGAGGTCAATTGCGAGACGGATTTCGTGGCCCGCGAGCAGGACTTCCGCGCATTTGCGCAGATCGTGGCCCGCGAGGCCCTGCGCAGCCGGCCGGCGAGCCTCGAAGCGCTGCTCGAGATTCGGGTCGGCGCCGAGAGCCTCGACGAGCGCCGCCGGGCGCTGGTCGCCAAGATCGGCGAAAACATCAGTGTCCGTCGCTTCACGGTCCTCGCCAGCGCGGGACATCTGGGCGCGTATACCCACGGCTCGCGTATCGGTACGCTGGTGGCCTTGAAGGGCGGGACTGCCGAACTCGCGCATGAGCTGGCGCTGCATGTGGCGGCCAGCAATCCGCGCTATCTGTCGGTGCGCGAGGTGCCGCCTGCGGTTCTGGAGAAGGAGCGCGAGATCCTCATCGAGCAGGCGCGCGGCGAGGGCAAGCCGCCGGAGATCGTCGTGAAGATGGTCGAGGGGCGGCTGCGCAAGTCGCTCGGTGAGATCACGCTGCTCGGCCAGCCGTTCGTGAAGGACCCCGACGTGACGGTCGAGAAGTTGCTCAAGGGTGCCGGTGCCGAGGTGAGCGCCTTCGAGCGCTTCGAAGTCGGCGCCGGGATCGAGAAGAAGCAGGAGAATTTCGTTGCCGAGGTCATGGCGCAGGTCAAAGGTGCCACGACCGCGCCCCGCAGCTGAGCCGGCGTTATCCCCGGAGCAGCCCCGCGAGGCCAGGCCCGGTATCTGAAACGAGAGAAGGTTGGCCCATGGCGAACGAAAATCCCAAGACCTCGCGCTTCTCCAGGATCCTGGTCAAACTGTCCGGCGAGGCGTTGATGGGCCAGGCCGACTACGGGATCGACCCGGCGGTGATCAAGCGTATCGCCATGGAGCTCGAGGAGATCAATGGCTTCGGGGTCGAGCTCGCCGTCGTCATCGGCGGCGGGAACATCTTCCGCGGCGCCGGACTCGCGCGCGCCGGGATGGATCGCGTCACGGCCGATCACATGGGCATGCTGGCGACGGTCATGAATGCGCTTGCCATGCAGGATGCGCTCGAGAGCCGCGGCCTGCACGCGCGCGTGATGTCGGCCATTCGGATCAACCAGGTCTGCGAGGACTACATCCGCCGCCGCGCGATCCGTCACCTGGAGAAGGGGCGGGTGGTGATCTGCGCCGCCGGCACCGGCAATCCGTTCTTCACCACGGACACCGCGGCGGCGCTGCGCGCCATCGAGATCAACGCCGATGTGCTGCTGAAGGCGACCAAGGTCGATGGGGTGTATTCCGACGATCCGGTGCGCAACCCCAAGGCCGAGCGCTACCGCAGGCTCACCTTCGATCAGGTGCTCGGTCAGCGGCTCAATGTGATGGACGCCACCGCCATCGTGATGTGTCGCGACAACCGTTTGCCGCTGCAAGTGTTCAATCTCAATAATCCAGGGGATCTGACCCGTATCGTCCGGGGCGACGAAGTGGGTACGACCGTGAGCTGCGAATGAGCCGAACCGGCCCGGAGGCTGACCATGCTCGATGACATCATGAAAGACGCGCGCGAGCGGATGGGCAAGTGCGTGCAGAGCTATCAGGCGGAGATGAAGAAGCTGCGCACCGGGCGGGCGCACCCGAGCCTGATCGAGCACCTGAAGGTCGAGTACTATGGCTCGGAGGTGCCGCTGCAACAGGTGGCGAGCATCGCCGTCGAGGACGGCCGCACGCTGGTCATCTCCCCGTGGGAGAAGGGTGTCGTGCAGGCGATCGAGAAGGCGATCTTCAAGTCCGACCTGGGACTGACGCCGATGACCGCCGGCACCGTGATCCGCATACCGATGCCGCCGCTGACCGAGGAGCGCCGGCGCGAGATTGTCAAGATGCTCAAAGCCGAGGCGGAGAACGCCCGGGTCGCGGTCCGCGCAGTGCGCCGCGACGTGATGAACGACGTGAAGGAGCTGCTGAAGGGGAAGCGACTCTCGCAGGACGACGAGCGGCGTGCCGAAGCGGAGATCCAGAAGCTCACCGACAAGCACGTTGCCGACATCGAGCAGCTTCTGGCGGCCAAAGAAAAGGAAATCATGCAGGTCTGATGGACTCGCGTAGTGTCTTTCACCGCCAACTCCGCCACGCTGCCGCGGCATGTCGCGATCACGATGGATGGCAATGGTCGCTGGGCGGCCGAGCGGGGTCTTGCTCGCTCGGCCGGCCACAAGGCCGGTCTCGAGCCGGTGCGGCTGTGCGTGCGCGAGTGCGCGCGGCTCGGCATCGAGGCGCTGACGCTGTTCGCGTTCTCGAGCGAGAACTGGTCGCGTCCGGCCGAGGAGGTTGCCAGCCTGATGGGACTGTTCCTCGAGGCCATCGACCGCGAGGTGAGCGATCTGGACCGCCGGGGGGTGCGCCTGCGGGTGATCGGCAACCGTCACGCCCTTTCGGTGCGGCTGCAAGCGCAGATCGCCGCGGCCGAGCAGCGTACCGCGGCCAACACGGGGTTGAAGCTGCAGATCGCGGTGAGCTACGGGGGGCGCTGGGACATCGTGCAGGCGGCCCGCGCGCTCGCCTCGCGCTGCCTCAGCGGCGAGCTCGACATCGCCTCCCTCGACGAGACCCGGTTCGCCTCGGCGCTCGAGCTCGCCGGGCTCCCCGACCCGGATCTGCTGATCCGCACCGGCGCCGAGCGGCGCATCAGCAACTTCCTGCTGTGGAACCTGGCATACACCGAGCTTTATTTCTGCGACTGCCTGTGGCCGCAGTTCGATGCCGCGGAGCTGGCCCGGGCCCTGGATTTCTTCGCCCACCGCGAGCGGCGCTTCGGACTGACCGGAGCGCAGCGCCCCGACGTTGCGCCTTCGGCGCCTCAATCGTGATGGCGCAACCGTGAGCGAGTCGCTGCGTTCGCGCGTCATCACCGCCGCCGTCCTGATCGGGCTGTTGCTCGCGGTGCTGTTCGGATTGCCCCCGAGCGCCACGGTGATCGTGCTTGCGCTCACGGTCCTGATCGGGGCCTGGGAGTGGGCGGGGTTCGTCGCGCCGGGGCGCCGCTCGGTGCGGGGCGCGTACGTGGTGCTGATCGGCGCGGCGCTGGTCCTTGCCTGGCGGTTCAGCCGCACGCGCGCGGACCTCGAGCTGTTGCTGACCGCAGCGCTGCTGTGGTGGCTCGTGGCGCTGGCGTGGATCACGCTGGCGCCGCAGCGCGTCGGACGCACCACCGCGGCCCTGGCCGGCGTGTGCACGCTGGTGCCGGCCTGGGTGGCGCTCGCGCGGCTGCGGCTCGCGGGTGTGCGCGGTGCCGAGTGGGTGCTGTTCTGCCTGCTGCTGGTGTGGGTGGCGGACATCGGCGCGTATTTCACTGGCCGGCGCTTCGGACGGATGCGGCTCGCGCCACGGGTCTCCCCCGGCAAGACCTGGGAAGGGGCGCTCGGGGGACTCCTGTGCTGCATTCCGGTGGCGGTGGCGGGCAGTTTCTGGTTCAGTGTGCCCATGGGGCGCTTCCTGGCGCTGTGCCTGGCGGCGGCGGGCTTCTCGATCGTGGGCGATCTGACCGAGAGTCTGCTGAAGCGCTTCGCGGGAGTGAAGGACAGCGGCCGGCTCTTTCCGGGGCACGGCGGGGTCATGGACCGCATCGACAGCTTGACCGGGGCGGCCCCGGTGCTGTTGCTCGGTCTCACGGTGATGGGGGTCTTGTCATGATTGGGGTGGTGGTTCTCGGCTCTACCGGCTCGATCGGTGAAAATACCCTGGATGTGCTCGCACGCCACCCGGAGCGCTTCCGGCTGATCGGCATCGGCGCCCACCGCAGCGCGGAGAAGCTCGCCGAGCAGATCCGGCGCCATCGGCCGGCCTACGCCGCGCTCGGCGATGCGGACGCGGCCCGGGAACTGCGGGCGCGCCTGGGGGAGGCGGCGCGCACCACGCGCGTGCTGGCCGGGCCCGAGGGTCTGCTCGAGCTTGCGACCCTGCCCGAAGCCGAGTGCGTCATGGCGGCGATCGTCGGGGCCGCGGGGCTGCCCTCGACGCTCGCAGCCGCGCGCGCCGGCAAGCGTCTGCTGCTCGCCAACAAGGAATCTCTGGTGATGTCCGGGCCGCTGCTGATGGAGGCGGTACGCGCCGGCGGCTCGGTGCTCCTGCCGATCGACAGCGAGCACAACGCCATCTTTCAGTGTCTGCCGCACGGCGCGCGCGCCGGGCAGGCCCCGAGCGGCGTGCGGCGGCTGCTGCTCACCTGCTCGGGCGGGCCGTTTCGCGACTGGAGCGCCGAGGCCATTGCCGCGGCGGGGCCGGAGGCGGCCGTGGCCCATCCGAACTGGGTGATGGGGCGCAAGATTTCGGTCGATTCGGCCACTCTGATGAACAAGGGTCTGGAGTTGATCGAGGCATGTTTCCTGTTCGGGCTGACCCCCGATCGGGTCGACATCGTCATTCACCCGCAGAGCATCGTGCACTCGCTGGTCGAGTACATCGACGGCTCGATGCTCGCTCAGCTCGGCTCGCACGACATGCGGACACCGATCGCGCATGCGCTGGCGTGGCCTGAGCGCATGACCTCGGGTGTCGCGTTCCTCGATCTGATCGAGACGGCGAGGTTGGATTTCCGGGCCCCCGACCCGGTGCGCTTCCCCAGCCTGCGCCTGGCGCAGGCCGCCGCGCGCGCCGGCGGGCTTGCGCCCGTGGCGCTCAATGCCGCCAACGAGGTGGCGGTGCACGCCTTCCTCGAGCGGCGGTTGAACTTTCCCGGCATCGCCTCGGTCATTGAGGAGGTGATCACACGCTCTACGGCGGGACCCATCGGCGGGTTGGACGATGTCACGGCCGCCGACGGCGAGGCGCGACGGCTCGCGCACGCGTGTATCGAGGAGCGTATGCACGCGGGTGAGAAGGTCTCGGTCGGGGGTGCGGGCGCATGACGGCGCTGTGGTATCTGCTGTGGTTCGTGATCGCCGTGAGCCTGCTGGTCACGGTGCACGAGTTCGGTCATTACTGGGTTGCCCGCCGGCTCGGCTTCAAGGTGCTGCGCTTCTCGGTGGGGTTCGGCAAGCCGATCATCTCCTGGCGCGGCAAACGCGATCAGATCGAGTACTGGATCTGCCCCATTCCGCTTGGCGGCTACGTCAAGATGCTCGATGAGCGCGAGGGCCCGGTGCCGCCGCAGGAGCTGTCCCGCTCGTTCACGCGCCAGCATCCGCTGAAGCGCATTGCGGTGCTGCTCGCCGGTCCCGGCTTCAACTTCATATTCGCGATCGGGGCGCTCACGGTCATCCTGTGGGCCGGCGGGATGACGCGCTATCTGCCGGTGATCGGCCAAGTGCGGGCCGGCTCGATCGCCGCTCGCGCCGGGGTGCGCCGGGGCGAGCGGATCGTCGCGATCAACGGGACGCCGGTCGAGAGCCAGCGCCAGGTGGTGCTGCGGCTGCTCGAGATCATGAGCGGCAACGGCAATGCGCGCCTGACCGTGCGGCCCGAGCACGGTGCCGCCCGTGTGCTCGACCTGGATGTGCGCAATCCGGCGCAGCGCCGCGCACTCACCGGTCCTGAGGATCCGCTGCACGGCCTGGGGATACGTTTCTCGGAGCCGATCGTTCCGCCGGTGTTGGGTCGGGTGCTCCCCGGGGGGCCGGCGGCGCGCGCCGGGCTGCGCGCCGGCGATCGCATCGTCGCGATCGACGGCCATGCGGTGCGGGATTTCCAGGACATCGTGGCGGCCGTCAGTCCCAATCCGGGCAAGACGCTGGCCATCACCTATCGGCGCGGGCCGCTCGAGCGCACCGTCGATGTCACCACCGAGCGCGTCACGGTCGATGGGCGCCTCATCGGGCGCATCGAGGCAGAGCAGCCGATGACGCTCAGCTATCCGCCGGGCATGGTCGAGCACGCGCCGCTCGGGCCGCTCGCGGCGCTCGCGCACGCCACGGGCCGGATCTGGAGCCTGACGGTGCTGCAGGCGCGGCTGTTGTGGCGCATGGCTCTCGGCCGGGTGTCGATCAAAAACCTCGGCGGGCCGCTCACCATCGCCAAGGATGCCGGCCAGTCGGCCAGCGCCGGCCCCGGCTCGTTCGTCGGCTTCCTCGTGCTCATCTCGATGGAACTCGGCCTGCTCAATCTGCTGCCGATTCCGGTGCTCGACGGCGGACAGATCCTGTTCCAGGCGATCGAGTGGGTCAAGGGGGCGCCGCTGTCGGAGCGCGCGCAGATCATCGGTCAGCAAGTGGGAATCGCGCTGCTGATTCTTCTGATGGGGGTGGCGGTGTTCAATGACATCGCGCGCCAGTTCGGCTGACCCTTGCACAGATTGAAGCCGGGCCCGAATCGAGGTCCGCTGCGCTGCGCGCCGTCTTGACGGCCGGGGCGTGGGGGGAAACACACGTGCTCGAGGCAATACATTGGGATCAAAAGTTCCGCTACGTGACAAATCGGGTGTGCGCCGCATGAAAGGCCGCTTGGCGCTCGCCGCCGTCGCGCTTACCGTCCATTCGGCGCTCGCCATGGCCCAGGGTAACCTCGCGCCGCGCGCGGCGGATTTCACCGTGGGCAACATCAAGGTGGAGGGCCTGCAGCGCATCTCCCCGGGGACCGTGTTCAACTACCTGCCGATCAACATCGGCGATCAGCTGACGCCGGCCAAGATCCGCCGGGCGATCGAGGCGCTGTACGCCACCGGCTTCTTCCGCGACATCGAGATGCGCCGCCGGGGAAACACCCTGATCGTGGTGGTGATGGAGCGGCCGTCGATCGAGAGCTTCCAGGTCACCGGCAACAAGGCGATCAAGACCAAGAACCTGATGAAGTCCCTGCGCAACGTGGGACTCGCGCCCGGCAAGATCTTCAACCGCTCGGTGCTGACCGAGGTCACCGGCTATCTGAACCACATGTACTACAGCCGGGGCAAGTACGGGGTGCGCATCAACACCAAGGTCATCCCGCAGACCGACAACCGGGTGAAGATCAAGATCAAGATCGACGAAGGCGCGCGCGCGGTCATCCGCTCGATCGACATCGTGGGCGACACCCGGTTCCCGCAGGCGCGGATTCTCAAGCACTTCCACCTGAAGACCCCGGGCTGGCTGTCCTGGTACAACGACGACGACCGCTACTCGCGCGCGTCCTTGAAGGGGGACCTCGAGCGCCTGCGCAATTTCTACATGGATCGGGGCTACGCCAACTTCGAGATCCGCTCCACGCAGGTGCAGATCAGTCCGGACCGCAAGAACATCTACGTCAATATCAACATCAAGCAGGGCGCGGTCTACCGCATCTCCAAGGTCAGTCTGGCCGGGACGTTCGTGGTGCCGAAGCGCCAGCTCGAGCATCTGGTGCAGGCGCACCCCGGGGAGGTGTTCGACCGGGCGCTGATCAGCAATACGCAGAAGCTCATCGAGGACCGCCTGGGCGAGTACGGCTATGCGTTCGCCAAGGTCGACCCCGTGCCGACACCGGACAACAAGACGCACCAGGTCGAGCTCACCTTCTTCGTCGATCCGGGCGATCGGGTGTATGTGCGCAGGATCACCTTCACGGGCGAAACCGCCATCAACGACAAGGTGCTCAGGCGCGAGCTGCACCAGCTCGAGGGCGGTTGGCTCTCCAACGTGTCGCTCGAGCGCGGCAAGCAGTTCATCGAGCGCCTGCCGTACGTGAAGAGCGTGACCTACTCGAAGCATCGGGTCCCCGGCTCTCCGGACGAGGTGGACGTCAATTACAAGATCAAGCAGGGACCGGCGGCGCAGCTGTCGGGGGGGCTCGGCTATTCGGCCACCTACAAGCTGATGCTGAACGCGAATTTCGGCGATGCGGACTTCCTCGGCACCGGCAACGAGCTGAACATCAGCCTCTCGGGCGGTGCGTTCGCCAAGATGTACAACATCAGCTATACCGATCCGTTCATCACCCAGAACGGCGTGTCGCAGACGCTCTCGTTGAGCTACAATGACTCCACGCAGTTCGTCTCCTCGTCCTCGCAGTTCAACTCCAAGACGATCAATCTCGGGCCGGAGTGGAGCTACCCGATCAGCGAGTTCCAGTATCTGTCCTTCGGCGCCTCGTTCGAGGATGCCCAGCTGCTGACCAGCTCGCTCGGCAGCTCCGAGCAGGCGGTGCAGTGGGTGCGGGAGAACGGCAACCCGTACACCGCCCTGGTGCACGAGGACTACGCCAACAACGAATACCAACTCTACGGCACGAACTATTACGACACGCAGGTGCTCCTCGGTTACCAGTTCGACGACCGCAATCGCACCCTGTTCGCGACCCGCGGCCAGCGCTTCGCGGTGAACGGCAGCATCACCATCCCCGGCAGCGGCCCGGTGCAGTACTTCGTGGCGAGTCTCGACTACCAGCTGTATGTGCCCCTGTGGCGCCATTTCATACTGTCGTTCTACGAGCGCACCGATTACGGCAATGGGATCGACGGCACCACCGGCCTGCCGCCGTACCGGCTGTTCTATGGCGGTGGACCGGATTCGGTGCGCGGCTTCCGCACCGACTGGCTCGGGCCGCGCGACCAGTTCGGCAACCCCTATGGGGGCAATTTCGATATCGTGAGCCAGAACGAGCTGCTGCTACCGATCCCGAAGAAGTGGCGCCAGACCGCGCAAGTGGCGCTGTTCTTCGACATGGGCAATGTCTTCTACACCGGCAACAGCGTGCATTTCTTCGCGCCGGACAACGTCACGCCGGTCTACTATCATTTCCACGGCATCGGGAGCCTGAAGCGCTCGGTCGGCCTGGCGGTGGAGTGGATGTCGCCCATGGGCCTGTTCAGATTCAGCTATGGCGTCCCGCTCAATGCCCAGCGCGCGACCTTCAATACCTGGGGCGACCAGACCCAGGGCTTCCAGTTCACGGTGGGACAGGCCTTCTGAGCCCCAGGGAGACGGGCGCCGCGGCGCCGCTGGTGGTAGAATCGGCAAATAATGCGCCCCCGAAGCGGGGCGCCCATGCCTATATGACTTTATCCGTCAGTTCCGCGAGGTGCATTTCCGTGAAGTGCTTGAGCAGAAGCCGTTCAGTGGGTTGGATGATCGCCGTCGGATTGCTGGTTACGGGACTCGCCGCCGCGCAAGCGCAGGCTGCGACCTTGAAGGTCGGGGTGGTCAATTACGCCGTGCTGGTGGAGTCATCGCCGCAGTACAAAGCCGCGCTCAACGTGCTGCGGGCGGAGTTCCTGCCTAAACAGAAGCAGCTCGAGGCCGAAGCGAAGGTCCTGCGGGCCAAGCAGGCGAATCTGCAGCGCAACCAGGCGACCATGACCCAGGATCAGGTGGCCCAGGCCGAACTCGACCTGCGCGAGAGGCTCGAGGCCTTCCGCAAGGAGTCCCTGCAGACTCAGCAGGCCCTCAGCACCCGCCGGGACAAGCTGTTCACCCGGGTTCAGAAGTCGGTGGCGGCGACCGTGCAGCACTATGCCGAGCAGCACGGGTACAGTCTGGTGCTGGCCAACGGGGTGATCTATGCCGATCCCGGCATGGACCTCACGCCGGCGCTGCTGAAGGTGCTCAAGGCTCCCGCACCGGCCCACTGATCGGCTTGCCCGTGCAATGAGCGTCTCGATCGGCGAGCTCGCGGTCCGTTTCGGCTGCGAGCTTCGCGGCGATCCGCGCCTCACGGTCGAGCGGGTAGCGACGCTCTCGAGCGCCGATGCGCGTGCGGTGGCGTTTATCGCCAACCCGCGCTACCGGGCCCAGCTCGCGGCGACGCGCGCCGGGGTGGTGGTGCTCGAGGCGGCCAGCGCCGCGGCCTGCCCGGTCGCGGCGCTCATCTGCGTCAATCCCCATGCCACTTTCGCCCGCATCTGCGCGCTGCTGCATCCCGAGCCGCTCGGCCCGAGCGGGATCCACCCCTCGGCGCTGGTCTCGCCCGATGCCCGCGTCGATCCCAGCGCGCACGTCGGTCCGCTGAGTGTGATCGGCGCAGGCGCGGTGGTGGGGGCGCGCGCCTACATCGGCCCGCAGTGCCTGCTCGAGAGCGGGGTGCTCATCGGCGAGGACGTGCGGCTGGCCGGGCGCGTGACGTTGTGCCGCGGCGTGCAGATCGGGGCGCGCACGGTGGTGCAGCCGGGGGTGGTGATTGGCGGGGACGGTTTCGGGTTCGCGCAGGAGCAGGGACGCTGGCTGAAGGTGCCCCAGATCGGCGCGGTGCGCATCGGCGCGGACGTGGAGATCGGGGCCAACACGGCCATCGACCGCGGCGCGATCGAGGACACCGTGATCGAGGAGGGTGTCAAGCTCGACAACCTCATCCAGATCGCCCACAACGTGCATATCGGGGCGCACACCGCCCTGGCGGCGTGCGTCGGGGTCTCGGGCAGCACGCGCATCGGGCGCCGCTGCATGATCGGCGGTCAGGTCGGCATCGGCGGCCATCTGACGATCTGCGACGAGGTGGTCATCACCGGCTGCACCATGGTCAGCCATTCGATCACCCGACCGGGGGTATACTCCGGCGGAATCCCATACGAGCAGGCACAGCGCTGGCGACGCCTGGTGGCTCGCTTCAAGCGCATCGAATCGCTCGCCGAGCGGCTGAGGGCGCTCGAGCGGCGCGTGGCGCCCGCGCAGGACCTGGAAGAAGAGGACGATGACTGAAGCGCAGCTCGACATTCATGCCATCCTGCGGCTGCTGCCGCATCGCTATCCGTTCATGCTGGTGGATCGAGTGCTCGAGTGGCACTCGGGAGAGAGCATCCGCGCCCTGAAGAACGTTACGTACAACGAGCCGTTCTTTCCGGGGCACTTTCCCGGCCGCCCGGTCATGCCGGGGGTGATCATCATCGAGGCCCTGGCGCAGGCGGCGGGGATCCTGACTTTTCTCAGCTCCGACACGGTGCCGCACGAGGACAGTCGGTTCTACTTCGTCGGCATCGACAACGCGCGTTTCCGCAAGCCGGTCGAGCCGGGCGATCAGCTCATTCTCGAGGCGAACTTGGATCGTTGCCTGCGCGGTATCTGGCGTTTCTCCACCAGCGCCCGGGTCGGGTCCGGGGAAGTCGCGCACGCGCAGATCATGGTCACTCCGGAGGCGGGCCGGTGATCGACTCGCGTGCCGTGGTCTCGCCGCGGGCGCAGCTCGCACCCGACGTCACGGTAGGTCCCTTCAGCGTCATCGGCCCGGATGTCACCATCGGCACCGGCACCGTGGTCGGTCCGCACGTGGTGATCAACGGCCCGACGCGGATCGGTGCGCGCAACCGGGTGTTCCAGTTCGCCTCGATCGGCGATGCGCCCCAGGACATGAAGTATCGCGGCGAGCCGACCCGGCTCGAGATCGGCGATGGCAACGTGTTCCGCGAGTTCACCACGGTCAATCGCGGCACCGCGCATGCCGAGGGTGTCACCCGCATCGGCAATGACAACCTGTTCATGGCGTACGCGCACGTGGCGCACGACTGCACGGTCGGCAACAACACGGTGTTCGCCAACTGCGCCGCGCTCGGCGGCCACGTCGAGATCGGCGATTGGGCGATCCTCGGCGGTCTGACCGCAGTGCATCAGTTCAGCAAGGTCGGCGCGCACGCCTTTCTCGCCGGCGGGGCCATCGTGACCCGCGATGTGCCGCCGTACGTGATGGTGGCGGGCAATCCGGCCGCGCCGCACGCGATCAATGCCGAGGGCCTGAAGCGGCGCGGGTTCGGCCCGGCGCAGATTCGTAACATTCGCGAGGCCTATCGGGTCGTCTATCGCAGCGGCCTGCGCCTGATCGATGCGCTCGAGCGGCTCGAGTCCGGCGCCGGCGGGGAGCCCGAAGTGAAGCTGTTCATCGAGTTCATCCGCCACAGCGGCCGCAGCGTCGTGCGATGAGCGCGCCGCCGGGCTGCGCGCCCCAGGCGGCCCTCGCGCGCGCGCAGTTGCGTGTGGGGATCGTGGCCGGGGAGGCCTCCGGGGACCAGCTCGGCGCGGCGCTGATCACGGCTCTGCGCGAGCGGGTCGGGCAGCTGCAGTGCTTCGGGGTCGCCGGGCCGAAGATGCAGGCCGCAGGCTGTGAGGCTTGGGAGGACGCCGAGACGCTCGCCGTCATGGGCTTCACCGAGGTGCTGCCGCATCTGCCGCGCCTGATCAGGCTGCGCTCCACGCTCATGCGGCGCTTCGTTGCGGCCCGGCCCGATGTGTTCATCGGCATCGATGCGCCCGCATTCAATCTGGGCCTGGCCCGGGGCCTGCGGGCCCGTGGCGTGCCCACTGTGCAATACGTGGCCCCGCAGGTCTGGGCCTGGCGGCAGAGCCGGGTGCGCAAGATCGGCCGGGCCTGCGATCTGGTGCTGTGCCTGCTGCCGTTCGAGACCGGCTTCTACACCCGTCACGGGGTGCGGGCCGAGTTCGTCGGGCATCCGCTGGCCGATCAGATACCGCTGGAGGTGGACCGCGCCGGCGCGCGCGCCGCGCTTGGCCTTGCGCCGCAGGCGACCGTCGTGGCACTGCTGCCGGGCAGTCGCCTGGGGGAGGTCGAGCGGCTGGGGGCGGACTTTGCCGCGGCGGCGGCCTGGATTGCGCGGCGGGCGCCCGCGGTACGGTTCATCGCGCCCATGGCGAGTGCGCGCACGCGCGAGACGTTCCTGAGGAAGTTGTCACAAGTACCTGATGCTCCAGAGGTTATGGTGATCGATGGCCAGGCGCAGCGGGCGCTGGCCGCCTGCGACGGCGCGCTCGTGGCTTCCGGAACCGCTACACTCGAGACATTGCTTTCGCGCCGGGTGATGGTCGTGGCGTATCGCCTGGGCGCGCTGACCACGTTCGCGCTGCGGAGATTACGGCTGGTGAAGGTGCCGTATTTTTCACAACCCAATCTGCTGCTCGGCCGGGCATTCGTGCCCGAGTTCCTGCAGCGGCAGGTCAGTGGCGCGGCGCTCGGCGCGGCGCTGCTCGAGCGCCTGCAGGACGGGGACTACCGCGGGAGGCTGGCGGTCGAGTTCGAGCGGATCCATCGCGAGCTGCGTCGCGGCGGCGCGCAGCGCGCCGCCGAGGCCATCGTGCGCCTGACGCAGCGGGGCGCGAGCGGCGAGGGCGCATGAGCGGCGCGCATGCGCGCGCGCGGCCCGAGTCGGTCGCGGGCGTCGATGAGGCCGGCCGCGGCCCGCTCGCCGGGCCGGTGGTGGCCGCGGCGGTGATTCTCGATCCGTCCCGTCCCATCGATGGACTCGAGGACTCCAAGCGCTTGAGCGAGCCGCAGCGCGAGCGCCTCGCGCCGCTCATTCGCGCGCGCGCGCGCGCCTGGGCGATCGGCAGCGCCGATCGCGGGGAAATCGACACGCTCAACATTCTGCAGGCGACGCTGTTGGCGATGCGCCGGGCGTTGCTGGCCCTCGCCGTGCGGCCGGCACACGTGTGCATCGACGGCAACCGCGCGCCGCAGCTCGGCGATCTCGGCTGCACGGTCGAGACCATCATCGGCGGCGATGCGCTCGTGCCGGCCATCAGCGCCGCCTCGATTCTCGCCAAGACGCATCGCGACGCGCTGATGCGCGCGCTCGAGGGCCATCATCCCGGCTACGGCTTCGCGCGCCACAAGGGCTATGGTACGGCGGCGCACCTGGCGGCGCTGCGCAGGCTCGGACCCTCGAGCGAGCATCGGCTGTCGTTTGCGCCGGTGCGCGCGGCGGCGGCGCAGTTCGCGGCCGCAACCGCCCTGGCCGCTCCCGGGCAAACCCGCCTGCCCCGAGCCTGAGCGCCATGGCCGCCGAGTTCGTCCATCTGCGCCTGCATACCGAGTACTCGCTCCTCGACAGCGTCGTGCGCGTTCCGCAGCTGATCGAGGCGGTGGCCGCCGCGGGCATGCCGGCGGTGGCGGTGACCGATCAGAGCAACCTGTTCGCGATGGTCAAGTTCTATCGCGCCGCGCTCGCGCGCGGTGTACAGCCGGTGATCGGAGTCGATCTGCTGGTGCGCGAAAGCGGCGAGCATCAGCCGCCGAGCCGACTGACGCTCCTGTGCCAGTCGCAGGACGGCTATCGCAACGTGACGCGCCTGGTCAGCCGCGCGTATCTGGAGGGCCAGCAGCGCGGCGTGCCGACGATCGCGCGCCAGTGGCTGACGGCGCAGAGTCTGGCCGGACTGATCGGGTTGTCCTGCGCTGCCGAGGGCGACGTGGGTCGCGCGCTCGTCAACGGGCGCGAGCACGATGCGCGGGTCGCCCTCGAGCACTGGCAGACCCTGCTGCCGGATCGGTACTACCTCGAGTTGCAGCGGCT
>JAJZMI010000050.1 GCA_021798335.1 Pseudomonadota bacterium
TGCGGGGGCTCGATGACCTCGACGAGGCGGAGTTCGACCGCACCATCGCCGTCAACCTGAAATCGGCCTTTCTGTGCACCCAGGCAGTGCTGCCGGCGATGCGGGCTCGCGGCTGGGGCCGGATCGTCAATATCTCCTCGGCTGCCGCGCGGGCGGCCGGCGTCGTGGGCGTACATTACAACGCGGCCAAGGCGGGGCTCGAGGGACTCACTCGCGGCTATGCGGCCCGCCTCGCAGGCGTGGGGATCACGGTGAACGCGGTCGCGCCAGGACCGATAGACACCGACATGGCCGAGCCGCTGCGCCAGACGGAAGCATTCAAACGCATCCCGGTCGGACGGCTCGGCGTGCCCGAGGAGGTCGCGCAGGTGGTGCTGATGGTGATTGCAAACGCGTTTCTCACCGGACAGACCATCGGGGTGAACGGCGGAGTACTGCTCGGTTGAATCGCTCGTTCCGCGATCGGTCGGGTAAGCGCGCCAGGACCTTTACCGCTCGGTCCGGCGCCTGCGAACCACTCGGGTTTATTGACGCTGGTGCCGTGGATGTTCGAACGTCGCAGGATCTGGCGGGCGGGCAGAACCCGCCCAATGCCGGCGCGCTTGCTCGCGTAACCGCGACTTCACGGCTCGCCGAGCCTCGCGGGCGTCCGGCGCGGGACCGAGGTAGAGGTTCCCGTTGGACGATCCTCAGGTCCGCTCAGGCTGCCGACCGGCCGGAACGGCCGGTCGCAGGGCGGAATGCCGGCTGATCTCACCCGCCTATAATGCGTATCGTCGCCAACCGGCGCGGCCTCGGGAAGAAAGCTCGTGAAGTATCCGGTCATACTGACGGTGATTCTCCTGATGAGCCCGGCAGCGGCATGGTCGGGCGGTACGCGGCCAGCGGCCTCTCCCGGCTACTCGATCGCGCAGATCTTCGCCCGCCCGGGCCCCACCGGCTATCACCCCACGCAGGTGCAATGGAGTCCCGATGGGCGCTATCTGACTTATATGCTGCGGCACGCGCCCAACGGCAGAGCGAACCTCTATCTGGTGGATGTCGCAAGCGGCAAAACCACGCTGCTGCTCTCGAGCCACCAGCTCGCCGGCGCCGCCGCCCCACCGTGGACCATCAAAAATCAAATCAAACGGAACCGCATCACCCGCTATGGCGTGGACAGCTATGGCTGGTCGCCCAAGAGCGATGCGATCCTGTTCCTCAGCCACGACCAGCTCTATCTGTACAGGCTCGCATCGCGCGCGATCACGCAAATCACCCACCAGCCGGGGGGCAAGCGCAACCCGCAGCTCTCGCCGAACGAGCACTGGGTCAGCTACGTCACGGACGGCTCGCTCTACTACGCGCCGGTACACGGCGGGGCCATCCGCCGGGTGGCGGCGCGCCGCAGCGGTGTCCTCGACGGCGAGCTCGACTGGGTATACACGGAAGAACTCGGTCTGCGCTCGGCCTATGCGTGGTCGCCCAACAGCCGCTACATCGCGTTCCTGCAGTTCGACGAACGCCCGGTTCGCACTTTCCCCATCGTCAATTATCTGCGCAGTCCACCGCACATCTACGAGCAGAAGTACCCATCGGCCGGCACTGCGAACCCGATCGTACGGCTGGGAGTGCTCGATATCGCCACCGGCAGGATCGTGTGGACGGCGATGGCCGGCACGCCTGACACCTATCTGGCCCGCTTCGGCTGGCTACCCGGCGGCACGCGCGTCTACGGCGAGGTATTGAATCGTGCCCAAACGCGATTGCAGCTGCTGATCGCGAACCCGGGCACGGGCCGATCACGGCCCCTGGTGACCCAGACGGACCCCGATTGGGTCGACGTGCACCGAAGTCCCTATTTCCTGCACAACGGCCGGTTCCTCTGGGGCGGGGAGCAGGACGGTTGGTATCATTTGTATCTGTACGGCCATGGTGGCCGATTGATCCGCAAGCTGACCTGCGGAAATTACAATGTTCTGTCGCTGAATGGAGTGGACGAGAAGCGGGACATGCTGTATTTCAGCCATTACAGCCACGGCCCGCTCGACACGGAGCTGTACCGCGTGTCACTGCACGGCGGAACACCGGTTCCGGTCACGAGGCGCCCCGGCACGCATGCGATCGACATGGGCCCAGGGACGCGCGCGTATCTTGACACGTATTCCAACGTCGTCACACCCCCGTCGTTCACCGTGGTCGATTTGCACAATGCCCGGCGCACCGTCATTCAGCCAGCCGCGCGCTTGCCGTTTCGATTCCAGAAGCCGCGCTTCATACGCATTACGGCCGCCAATGGACGCACACGACTGTATGCGCGCCTGACTTTGCCGCCGCACTTCGATCCCCACCGGCGATATCCGGTCATCATGTACCAATACGGGGGCCCGGATGTGCCGCCGAGCGTGCGGGATGTCTGGCGAGGAGCCTTCTTCCTGATCAGCCAGCGCATGGCGGAGCGGGGCTTCGTGATGTTCACCACTGACAACAGTGCCGCCACCTACTTCAGTCATCGCGCCCAGACGCAGGTGAAATTTCACCTCGGCAGGCTCGCGTTGGCCGACCAGCTTGCCGCGGTCAAGTGGCTCAAGCGTCAACCGTGGGTGAGTAGCGGGCGCATCGGCATCTGGGGCTGGAGTTTCGGCGGCTATATGACCGCATACGCGCTGACCCACGCTCCCCATGTATGGCGAGCCGGCATCGCGGTGGCGCCGGTGACTCGGTGGCAGGACTACGATACGATCTATACGGAGCGATACATGGGCACGCCGCAGCAGAATCCCGCCGGCTACGCCGCGAGTTCCGTTGTTGCTGCGGCGCGGCGTCTCGCCGACCCGCTCCTGCTCGTGGCCGGCACCGGCGACGACAACGTGCATTGGCAGAATACCCTGCAGCTCGTGCAAGCGCTGATCCAGGCGAACAGGCCCTATCAGCTGCTGATTTATCCCAATAAGACTCATGGCATCTCGGGTCCGGCCGCCCGGACCGACTTGTTCAGCGCGATGGAGCGGTTCTGGGAGCGGAACCTGAAATGAGCCGGCCGCGAAGGCATTGCCCCGCGACGCGCGGCCTGGATTCCGTGATTCGACGTGAATGAGGGTGAGCGCGAAGGGTCAACCGACTCGGTCGCCGCAGTGCGGCCCGAGTGCAGGCGCTGCGCTCGGATGCTCGCGCGAACCTTCTGCCTCGGCCGCGCGCGATCCGGTGTGGCGATGCGCAATCGGGCAAAGACCCCATTAAGGTAACGTTCATGGCTCTTGTGGTCTCATTGACCCATCAGAGAGTATTCGTCCGCCGGAGGAGCCATGTTCTTCATGCAGATTTTCTTCGCTGGGGTCCTCGGGTTGGCAAGCCTCGGATCGATTGCGTTCGTCCTGATCAATAACCACTTGCACGATAGAGATCCGCAAATGGAGTACCCCGAAGGCGAATGAGCAACCGCAGCCGCGGGTACGTTTCGCGCATGCGGATCCCGCCGCATGCGCCGGTCCGCTGAAGGGAGTGCGCCACGGACTGGCCCACTGCCGGATCAACCGCCCGGCACGCACAGCAGAGGGCAGGGATCGATCTGATCCAGGCACTGCACGCCGTCGAGCCCCATGCGCCGCTCCTCAGCCAGGCGTCGACGCGCACTGATCACCGCACGATGTGCGTGATACGCGAGTCATCTTGACGGCATCAGGCCGTATCACCGTAGTGGCGATCTGGGGCTCGCGGCTCGTTCAGAAACCGAACAATGGCGACCACGAAGCTCAGCAGAACGGGACCGAGCACCAGCCCCAGTATTCCAAATGCGCTCACGCCACCGATGGCGCCGACGAAGATCGCAAGCGTCGACACCTTGGCGCGATGGGCCGTGAGGAGCGGCCGGACGACATTCTCCACGACGGCGAGGCCGGCGCCCCAGAAGACAAGGAATATGGCCCAGCCCCAATGGGCCTGGACCAGCAGATACACGACCCCCGGCACCAGAACGACCGTCGCCCCAGCGGGCAATAGCGCGGCGATCATCGCGAGGACACCGAAGACGAGCGGCGAGGGGAGGCCCGCGAGCGCGAATCCCGCCGCCACGATCAGACCCTGGATGACGGCAGTCATCGTGGAACCATAGACGACCGCTCGAGTAACGTCCCCGAGATACCGCAGCAGAGGCTCGCGCCGATCGGCGGGGAGGGGTATCAGTCCGGCGATCTGCTGCAAAAACGACTCACCATCGCGCAGCAGGAAGAACAGCACGAACAGCATCATGAAGAAGCTGATTACTGTTCCGAAAAGGCCGAATGCGACGTTCCCGCCCGCGGAGGCCGCTGACCTCAGCAACGTCGTGGTTGCGCCGGTGAACCACGCATGGACATCGAAGGTCCGGGCCGGGATATTGCGCGACATCCACGCGATCGCCGTGCCGGCCAGCGGCAGGTGCCTGAGGCGCACGATCAAGGCCGGGATGCCGATGAACGGGTGGCGCTGCAGGTAATGAAGCAGGTTGACGGCCTGCTCGGTGAACACCACCGCCAGAAGAGACAATGGCGCCAGCACGACAAAGGGCGTCGCGACCGTGAGAACGCCGGCCGACACCGCCCGCCGAGCCCTCAGGCCACCGGCCAGACGCTTGTGAAGGGGATGGAGCAGGAACGCCAACACCATCGCCCAGCCCAACGCATCGTCCAAGGGCACCAGTACCCGCAGCAGCAGGTAGCCGAGGGACACCACGACCACGACCGCAAACAATCGGCGGTAGAATGGCGAATCCGTCATGATCATGGTGATCTCCGATTAGCTGGCGATTCAGCTTCCGCGATTGCGCCGCAAAGGGCAATGATCGAGAATCTGGCACAGGCGTGAATTGAGGTCGTTCTCTGGGCCGGCGGCTTGATGAGGGAGTTTTCGACCATATCCCGGATTCCCACAGGGCAACTGGCAGGATAGCGCACAATTTCCGGTGTGAACCATGACATCAGAGGGTTCGCCGTTGTTCGCGACGTGCGCAGGGACATTGAAGTCACCGATGAAGAGGCAGACGATATCGGTGGAGGCGCCGAGGGTGCAGTATCCGCCGGCGCGATCCTTGTGGATCTCGATGATGCGATTGACTTCTGCGGCGACGGCTCTGGTCTGATGGTGCTCCACAAAAGCGAAGATGTTGCCGAAATGCCTCTTCAGGACGCCGGCGCGGGCGCGCATCGAGGGGATGTGGCTTCGCAGGGCGGAGATCATCCGGATGCGCAGGAACTTCTCTGCGGCCCCCTGGCAGGTGAAGACCCAGAACCGGGTGCATTCGTCCTCGAGCACCCAGGAGCGATGGAGCGATTCGGCAGACAGTCAGGAGTCACGATCATGCGATATCTGGTGCTACTGGGCGTGGCCGGTGCCGTGGCGGCCCTCGCCACGCTATCACGGGCCGCCATCCCTGCTCCCCGTCCGCTGGCGCTCTGGCAGAAGGTGCAGGCATTGCGGAAAGCCCACGCGCTGATGCTCGATAGCGCGGCATATCAGCCGGGCTCGCGTGCGGTGGACGCCTACACCGTCGATCTGGCCAATGCGCTCGCCAACGACGCGATCCGCACAGCCGGCGGCATCACCAAGGTGCGCCGTTATCCCGATGGCGCGCTGGTCGTGAAGGAGAACTTCAACGTACGACGGCAACTGACCGGCATCACGGCCATGCTCAAGCTTCGTGATTATGACGCCGCGGACCGCAATTGGGTGATGGCGGCCTACACTCCCGCAAGCAAAGCCATCGCCTACGGCAAAGTTCCCGCCTGCATCGCCTGCCACACGCTGGTATCGAAACAGGACTTCGTGTTCGCACCGCCGCCGAAGCAGCTGCTCTCCGTGGCCATCTGGAAGGCGTTCTTTCCGAAGCAGCCTGTCACACCCGCATATGCGCAACTGCTGCGCTGGCATCCCGCGAACGTCGTGAAGTAGGCGAAGCGAACGCCGCGCAGATTGCGCCCTTCCCGATTCGATGAATCGGGAATTGCGTGGCGAGCCGCCAGAACCATTCGCCGTTCCTGATCCTCTTGGCTGGTGAAGTCCGGCGCTGGTCTGTGCGGGCCGGACGCGAAGTATCGGCTCGACAGGCCGCGAGTTCGGTGCGCCAGTGCCCTTTTGCGCCCGTCAGGACCACGATGCTTGCCAATGTGTGATTGGCACGGCCGCGGGAGAACAACCGCGGCATGACCCGTGACGGCGCGCGCGCACTCTTCCGAGCGCAACCTGTACGCTGGCGCACGGATGAACCGCGTGGATTGCGGCAAGCTTCACCGACTCCCCCGAGGCGGTACCCATGAACAGCCAAACCACCCTGACCGACACCTCGACATTGCGCGACCGTGCCCGAAAACACATAGACGCCGGCGCGGTGACTTCGGGCTATACGGCTGACCGAGCGGAAGTGGTGCGCCAGCTCAATGCGGCGCTGGCCACGGAACTGGTATGCGTGCTGCGCTATAGACGCCACCACTTCATGGCCAGGGGCCTCGACGCGAAGAGCACAGCCGACGAGTTTCTGGTGCATTCGAACGAGGAGCAGATCCATGCGGATCAGTTGGCGACGCGCATCGTTCAGCTCGGCGGCGAGCCGGATTTCGCGCCTGACAGTCTGAGCGGTCGCAGTCACGCCGAGTATGTTGCTGGAAACTCGCTGCTGGACATGATCCGCGAAGACCTGATCGCCGAGCGCATCGCCATTGACAGTTACCGCGAGCTGATTCAATACCTCGCGGAAAAGGACCCCACCACCAGTCACATGTTGCGCTCGATATTGACCAAGGAAGAGGAGCATGCCGAAGAGCTCTCCGACCTCCTGGTGAGCCGGCCGGAGCGCCCGTGAAAAAGTCCGCGCGCGTCGTTTGGACGGGTGTCATCAAGGAAGGCGGCGGCCTGATCACGACTGAGTCCGGCGTGCTCCGTGGCGCACCGTACGGCTTCAACTCACGCTTCGAGGGTGGAAAGGGATCGAACCCCGAGGAGCTGATCGCCGCGGCGCACGCGAGCTGCTTTTCAATGGCGCTTGCCCTGACGCTGGACGAGGCGGGCCTCACGCCCACGCGCATTACGACCGATGCCGAGATCACACTCGAGAAGGGCCCGGTCGGCTACGACATCACCGGCAGTCACCTGACCGTGGTGGCCGAGGTACCCGGCGCAGACCCGGCGCAGTTCGAGGCTCTCGCCCAGAAGACCAAATCCGGCTGCCCGGTCTCCAAAGTGCTGCGTGCGCCGATCACGATGACAGCCAGACTCGCATGACCGAGCCCTGCCGCAGGGCATCCGTCCACACAGTGCCTCGTCATCCGCGCCGTTGGCCCTCTCTGCACTCCGAACCACCGGGATGACAGGCAGAAAAAGGATGTTCTTGAACAGGACCGGACTGACCATGGGAACACCTTGTCCTCAAGGATAGGCGACGCCGTTATCATCGGTGCAATGTTCACCCTGTCGGCGGCACGAGGAGGATGCGACTCCGAGCTGCTGCGTGACGCCGAGGATACTTTCTGACACCCCTTCGGCTGTGATGCTGCGCGGCATGATCGACAAGTTCCAGGTGATCGCGCACGGCTCGGGAGCGATCGATAAGAGATGCCGTATCGAGCAGTACTTCGGCCTGAGCCCCGAGGAACTGCGCCGCGCGTTGCCGAGGGATCGTAGCAAGCGCACCTGCATGATCGCCGGCATGCGCGACCTCTCCCGCATCGACCGCTACGGCGCCGTGTACCCCGCTCGGGTTCAATAGGGCCGGTCTCGTGAGCCGCCGTCAGTTTCGCATCAGCCGATCCGTTTCCTTTTTGACCACGGTATAGCATTCACAGCAAAGAGTCTCCAGCCGCGGCCGGTCAAGCACCGTGATTTGCCCACGCTGGTAGTGTATGACGCCGAGCCGCTGCAGCTTTCCCGCGGCATCCGTGACGCCCTCACGCCGTACACCGAGCATGTTGGCAATCAATTCCTGCGTCATATTCAACTGATTCGACGGTAATCGATCGAGCGACAGCAATATCCAGCGGCACAGCTGCTGGTGGACCGTGTGATGCCGATTGCACACGACAGTCTGCGCCATCTGAGTGATGAGGGCTTGTGTGTAACGCAGAAGCAGTCCTTGCAGCGTGTCGTTGCTGTGAAATTCCTCCTTGAGTCGGGGACCCGGCAGGCGATACGCATGTCCTGCGCTCTGCACAAGCGCGCGGTTGGGCGTCGTCTCTCCACCCATGAACAGCGGAATGCCGACCAGCCCATCATTGCCCACGACGGCAATCTCCGCGGATGAGCCGTCCAGAAGCACATACAGAAGCGAGATGATGCAATCGACCGGAAAGTACACATGGCGAAGTGCCTCCCCGGACTCGTAGAGCACGGTGCCGAGCGGCAGCTCGATGCGCTCCAGATGCGGCAACAGCCTGACCATGGAGCCCGCAGCGAGCGTCCTGAGAAGGTGATTCTCGGTTGGAAACCGCGTTGCACTCATCAAGCAGCCGGTGTCGCCTTCATCTGACTCATCGCAATCACTCCGACCAGGAATCCTCCGCCGTCAGGATCCCGGCACGCCGAAGCATGCACGCAGCGAGGGTCGCCGTCCGGCGCCGACTGCAGGCGAAGGTCGGCGAATGCAGTGGCGGCGCCCTCGGCAACTCGCGCGAGCATCGCGCGCAGGGACGGCACAGCCTCCGGGGTGAGAAAACCCTCCAACGACTGGCCGCGCAACGAGTCAGGCTCCGACCCAAGCAGGGTCGCACCCGTCCGGTTCAGTTCGAGAAGCGCCGCGTTGCCGTCCACCACGAAATGACCAACCGGGGCGTAGTCGTAGAGTTTAATTTGACGGTTAAGCGCGTTCTCGAGCTCAACGCGCGAGCGCCGCAGCTCCTCCTCCTGCAGGTCCACTTCCACCTGGTGGACCTGTAGCTCATGGAGCAACGCGAGCGCTTTGGAGGCGGTCGTCGGCGAGGAAGCGAACTCGTAAAGCACGCGCAGCGCGGCCAATGGGTCGGCGCATGCCTGAGCGTCGGGTCCCCTCAAGTGAGCGACTGCGCGCGAACGCAGGGTATCCGTCCGGCTCCGCTTGTGAGCAACTGTCGTCATCATGTCACCTCGTTGAGCGTGCGGTACCGGCGCCCTTGCTTGTGGTGACAGTCTACCTTTTTATTCGCAGCGTTTTGAAGAGGTCGAGCCGACATTCACAGTGACTTCGGCGGCGATCGTGCACGTGCCGCGCCCGTCGCTCTTGGGATGACCGCACCGGACCGCCAGCGATGGGCATTGCATCCGGGACCCGGTGGGCCTCCGGGCGGCCCGATCTCCGGCTGCAAGGGAGGCAGGTTCGCCGCGTTCCTCTATGAGCTCGCGCGCGCCCGGATGGAGGGGTTCGGGGTCGAAAAAGACTCGAATTCCCAGTCGTCTGCGCCAGCTCACTCGTCGTATTCCTGGCAGTCGGGTACGGCAGGACTGATTTGCCCTGCTCTGGGGCTCCCGGTGCGGCGGGGAGTGGAACTCGCGCCTGGCTCCACTCCGCCAGGCGCTCTCGATGCGCACCTCGGTCCGGCACGAGCGGACCAGCGACGGGGCCGAAGGAGTCAGTCGCACCGTCACACTCATCAAGCGCCATGCCGGCGGAAAGCGCAATCCCGAGCCGTCCCTGACATTTTCTGTCTCCCGGTCGGCGACTTCGATATCCCTGCACCGGCTTCGGGCACTTTACGAACACTCCGCTGGCGCACGAGACAGCAACTCACCTCTTATCCCCGAAGGTACGGTTGAAATGGGGGGATCCGACGGAACGTGGCGCCATCTCGAGCGCGAGCGTCTGGAGGCGCCGATGAGCGCCGTTAACGCGGCGCCTCTTGGCGATTGCGCAGTCTGGCCTCCAGCTGTTTGGCTACGGTGATATCGACGAAGGTGATCACGGCCCCCTGGATGACGTTGGCTACCGTGCGGTACGGCATGATGCGCACCTTGAACCACCGCGCATCACTGGTCGAGATCTCCTTTTCGCTATACGCGAGGGTGCGCAACGTTTCTTTGGCGTCGGCGTCGAGTTCGGGATAGTTCAACGTCGTAGTGAGGTCGCTCAGCGGGCGGCCGATGTCCGCCTCCCGTAGATTGATGAGGCGCTTGATCTGCTCAGTGAAGCGGCGTACGTTCAAGTCGTTGTCGAGGAACAGCGTGGCGATGTCGGTGCTGTTGAGCAAATTCTGCATGTCACTCTGCGCGAGCGCAAGGTCGTCGAGCTTGGATTGAAGTTCGGCGTTGATCGTCTGCAATTCCTCGTTCATCGACTGGGCCTCTTCCTTGGAAGTCGTGAGTTCCTCGTTTGCGGACTGCAGCTCCTCGTTCGTCGATTGCAGCTCCTCGATGGCCACCTGCCGCTCCTCGTCCGAGGCGCGCATGGTTTCGCGCAAGGCCTTGAGTTCTTCCTGGCATCGGGTGAGTTCGGCGGCGATCGCAGGATCGACCGCACCCACGTCTTTCCTGCGCCGAGACTTTTTGGCGATCGGAGCGGCAACCTCCCGAAATACGACCATCACCATGCCGCCAAGTGGGTTGGGCTCGTCGATGGGTTCGACGGTGATGTCGAGCTGGTGGGTGAAATTATCGTCCATGCGAAGGCCCCGTATCTCGACTACTGTGCGCTCTTTGATGGCCCGCCACAGGGCCGCGGCAAGCGGGGTTCGTATGGCGGGACGGGCCATGACATGAATGTTCCAGTTGGCCTTGCCGGCCGCCGGCTCGAGATACCGGCCGGTATGCGCGCTGACATAGAGAATGTCGCCAAGTTCGTTCACGAGAACGGCCGGAGGGGAAAATTTCTGCAACAGAAATTGGTCGGCCAGCGCCTGGACGTTCGCCGGCTGGGACATTTGCGGTGACAAAGGTAACTCCTGCGCGGGCGCGCGCGCCGAAACACGGCGACCAGTGGGAAAATCGACGGTGCGGGGCATGGGCGCCGCCTGGCTGCGGCGGTAAAGGCGGGATTTTGACGACACAGTCGGAAATAGATTCTGTACCGGTCCCACGGTTTCCGATCCGCCCAGCATCAGAATTCCGCCTGGGAGCAGGCTGTAGTGGAACAGCGGCAGGAGGCGCTTTTGCAACGCCGCGTTGAAGTAAATCAGGACATTGCGACAGAGCAGCAGGTCGAGTCGCGTGAACGGCGGATCCATGATCAGATCGTGCTGGGCGAACAGCACCCGTTCGCGGATTCGTGGGTCGATGAGGTAGCCGTCACCCTGCGTGCGAAAAAAGCGGTCCAGACGCTCCGCGGAGACATCTGCGGTTATGGAGCCTGGGTAGCGCCCTCGGCGGGCGGAGGCTATCGCGTCGGCATTGAGATCCGTGGCAAAGATCTGTAACGTCGATGTGCCCGTCAAGGCCAATCGCTCTCGTGCTTCCGTGAAGACCATCGCGAGGGAGAATGCCTCCTCGCCGGTGGAGCAGCCCGCGACCCAAGCACGGTACTGCTTGTCGGGGCCTTCGCGCGCGAACAGTTCCGGCAGCGCAACGGAGCTTAATTCTTCCCAGGCCTCTGGATTGCGGAAGAAACTCGTCACCCCGATCAGCATTTCCTTGAAGAGCAGATCGAGTTCCGTGGGGTTTGCGAGCAAGAGGGCGGCGTATTCTTCGATGGTCGTGACACGATGGATGGCCATGCGCCGCTCGATGCGGCGCCGCAGCGTGCTTGGCTTATACAGCGTCAGGTCATGCTTGCTGCGCGCATGCAGCAACTCCAGGACCGAGTCGAAGTCGGCGGTCGCGTCACCGTTGTTCTGCCCGGAAGCGAGTGCATGGGGTTGCGGGGAGATGACCTGAAGAATACGCTGCGGCATCTCGGAAGGGAGTGCCACGACATCGGCCACGCCAGCCGTGACTGCGCTCTTCGGCATCGAATCAAACTGTGCCGAATGCGGCTCTTGCGCGAGCGTCAAGCCGCCTTGGCTCTTGATCGCCTGCAGACCGAGGGTCCCGTCCGACCCCATGCCTGACAGGACGACCCCGATGGCTCGGGCTCCCTGATCCCCGGCGAGGGAGCAAAACAGCACGTCGATGGGCAGGCGCATCCCGCGCGGCTCGCCCGGCTTCGCGGGACGCAGGAATCCGCCCTTCACGGACAGCTCGGTGTCTGGGGGGATCACGTACACGACATCGCGTTTCACCCGCATGGACGCCGTCACCTCGCGCACGGGCATGGACGTCGCCCGTTGAAGCAGGTCGGGCAACATCGCTTTGTGCGTCGGATCCATATGCTGCACGACAACATAGGCGACGCCGCTCGGCACCGGCACATGACTTAGGAACTCTTGCAGTGGCTGCAGGCCACCCGCGGAGGCGCCGAGTCCCACGATGTGCGTCGGGACTCGGTCCTCTTCCGAGGAGTCGCTCGTGGGTGTCAGCGGGGTCATGGGTTTCCTGGAGACATTGTCCGGCGAAACGAGTGTCAGCGCGCCCGAGAATACTGGTCCCCGGAAGGTCTGGGCAAATTCATTCTCGGCCGCACCGCCGAAGAAGCCGGTCTGTTGGAGCGGTGCGCGGGTGGCTCGAAGCGGGCGGCAGCGGGACGATTTTTAGGCTTGAACGGCCGGGATCGATCCCTGCGGATGAGCGTTTCGGCTCAGGGAGGCGCACGCCCAGGCGGGTGCAGCTGTTCCGGAGCGTGCCGTATCGAGGATGGGGGGAAAGGCAAGAACTACCCTCTGCGCGATCCGCCGGCATACGCGAGATAAGGACGGCAGACAGTCCGCGCCGAGGCAAGCGGCCGACCCATGGGCCCGAGCGCCACCACATCGGTACGGCACCGCTAACGCTCGAGCACTTCGGCTGTCGGCAGCACTGCCGCGCGTGCTGCCGCGAGGCGCTGAAGGCCACGCAGCTGCCGTGCGGGCACGCGCGCCCCGCCGTGGCAATGCAGGAGTATCTGGAGCGGATGTTCAAGCTCGTGCCGGCGTCAATCTGGATGAGAACCGCGCGACAATCAGGATGAGAAGGCTGCCTCCGATCGATCTGTCCCGGCGGACCGCCCGGGTGGTTAATGTCTCCCTGCGACAATGCGCTGATCATTCCGTCGCTGCAACCGCACTGCGAATCGTTCCGTGGCATCTCGAGCCGGTGGATCAGTTCGCCGGCGCACAGACGGCAACAGGGGCCGCAGCCATCCTGCCTGCATTGCTCTTTGACCACGAGCGTCGACTCAGATGCGCCGAGCACCGTCGTGTACGCGATTCGAGCCAAGAGGTCACGTCGGCGTGGCTTGCCCGCAGCCCTGCGCTGGCGTCGAGAGTATCGTGCGTGATTCGCCGCGCCAATGGGCGCGAGCCGGCAGGTGCTCTGAGCGAATGCGAGCGCGCGTCCTGGGCTCGGTGGAGCCTTGATAGCCAATCCTGCGCCGGCCGACCGATCCGAGGCCAGACCTATGGCACCGGGCGCAGTTCAGCCCGCCTCGCTCAGCCGCCAGCCGCTGAGGACGCTTGACCGTACGCGCTACGCGTTGGCAGTGGGTGTCGCGCGCGGCGCTGGCGAAGGACGGTGCCGAAGCCGTTGGCTCGCTTGCCGAGCTCGTACAGGAGCTCGAGGAAGCGGTTGCCGCGGATGTGCTTTCCACGGCGCTCTATGCTCGATTCCGCTCGCGGCAAGAACATACCTTTGGAGAAAAGATGCTCTCCGCGATGCGCTTTGGCTTCGGTGGGCACGTCGAGGGAAGCGAGCCGACGGACCCCAAGCCAAAGCCGAGGGCACCGCGGGAGCAGCCGATAACACGGCACGCCGCACGGTAGCGCGATGATTGACTCCGCGCTCGATTTTGGAGGCAACGGCGCGCCGCGGTCCGACGCCTTGGTCCTGTTCGGGGTGACCGGCGATCTTGCGCATAAAATGATCTTTCCGGCGCTCTATGCGCTGACCCAGAAGGGTGCCCTGAAGATCCCGCTGATCGGCGTGGCCTCCTCGAACTGGAGCCCGGCGCAGCTTCGAGGGAGGGCAACGGACAGCATCAGAGCCGGCGGAAGGATCAGTGACCGTTCCGCGCTGCATCGTCTGCTCTCGCGGCTGCGCTACGTCGCGGGCGACTACAATGACCCGGAAACGTTCAAGTCGCTCAAAGAAGCCCTTGGCCATGCCCGACATCCGGCATTTTATCTGGCCATTCCGCCGGCGCTGTTCGCGACCGTCATCAAGGGGCTCGGTGTCGCCGGTTTGGCCGAGGGCGCGCGCGTCATCGTCGAGAAGCCGTTCGGTCGCGACCTGAGATCCGCGCGCGACCTCCATCGCGTCGCCCGATCGGTGTTTCCGGAGGAGTCGATCTTCCGCATCGATCACTTCCTCGCGAAGGAGGCGATCATGAACATTCTGTATTTTCGTTTTGCCAACTCATTTCTTGAGCCGATCTGGAACCGGAACTACGTGGCGAGCGTGCAGCTCACCCTGGCGGAGGAGATCGGCGTGCAGGGCCGGGGCGCGTTTTACGAGTCCGCAGGCTGTCTGCGCGACGTCATCCAGAATCATCTCTTTCAGATTGTCGGGCTGCTCGCGATGGAGCCGCCGACCTATCGGGGGTTTGGCGCCGTGCATCGCGAGACAGCCGATGTCTTTCAGGCCATGCGGCCGCTGAAGCGCCGCGACCTGGTACGCGGCCAGTACACGGGCTACCGGCGCGAGCCCGGCGTGGCGAAGCGTTCGGATGTCGAGACATTCTGCGCGTTGCGACTCTACATTGACTCCTGGCGCTGGCAAGGCGTGCCGTGGTATGTGCGCTCTGGCAAGTGTCTGGCGACGACGGCCACGGAAGTGATCGTGGAGCTGAAACCGCCGCCGCAACGACTATTCGCTGACTCGACGCCCGCCAACGGCCTGGGCAACTATCTGCGCTTTCGCCTTTCCCCCCGTTCCGCTATTGCGCTGGCGGCTCGCGTCAAGCGAGCCGGAAAGCGGTTCGTGGGCGATCAGCGCGAGCTCTATCTGTTCGACGAGCAGCCTGGGGAAGAGGCCCCTTACGAGCGACTGCTGGGCGATGCCATAGCGGGGGACAGCGCGCTCTTCACAAGCGAGGACGCCGTGGAGGCGGCCTGGGCAGTAGTCGAGCCCGTTCTGAAGAATCCTCCCCGGGTCCGCGCCTACCGACGGGGTAGCTGGGGACCGCGGGAAGCGGAGGCACTGACCGCTGCCGGGGGCGGTTGGCACAACCCTTGGCCCGGTGGGAAGCACGATTACTGAGTCTTACGTAAGTACGTGACGCCCTCAAAACAGCTCTGCCTGTTTCCAGAATGCGGTGACGAGCGTGGTGCGTCGCTGCATCGAACGCAGGTTCCTTCGAGCGCACTGAGCCGGGTCGGTGAAGTTCGTCGCGCAGTAGTTGGGCATTGCGTGATCCTTGAGGTAACCCCAGATGCATTCGACGGGGTTCATTTCCGGGGCGTAAGCCGGCAGACGCTCGAGCACGATGCGGCCACGCTGAGCTTCCGCATGGGCGCGCACGAGCTTCGAGCGGTGGGCCTGCAGACCATCCCGGATGATCAGCAGCTTCTTGCCGATCGTCGCCTGCAGGGCTTTGAGAAACTCGGCGATCTGCGGACTCTTGATCGAGCCGTTGAACAGGCGAAAGTAGAAGTGCCAATAGATGATCCCGGCAATTACCGACAGCTGCTTCCAGCTGAAGCGGTACTGCAGTACCGGCGTCTCACCCTTGGGAGCCCACGTTCTCGCGCGACAAGGTCTCTCGGACAGACCCGATTCGTCGATAAAGACGATTCCTCGGCCTTGTCGCGCAGCGATCGTTTTAGCGCCGGCTACCTCTTGGCTTTCCAGGTGCGAATCGCCCGCTCGGCCACTGCACGCTCCAGCCCAGCCGTCCGCGCAGCCGCCACACTGAGGAGGGGACCATCGAGACCGAGAACCTCTCCTCGATCAGCCGCGCAATCCGGGGCAACGTCCACAGCTCCGTCGCGACCCCGGCGGCCATCGACCCTCCCTTCAGCAATCACACCAGTTCCTCCCGCTGCGATTCGGACAGCCGTTCCGGGCGCCCGAAGTGTACGGCGCGACGGAGCGCCGGCAGTCCTCCCTGTTGGCGCAGCCGCTCCCCGCGCTTCACCGTCTGGCGAGTTACGCCCACCTGACGTGCAACTTCCGCTTGCGGCTGTCCCGCAGCCAACAGCCTCGCCCCGCGCCGTCGGCGTCGCTCTAGTTCCTTACGTTTCTCTACGTGCTTCATCAGTACCCCGAATGTAACCATTCCAGGTACTTGGACCGCAGGAAGTCGAAAAAATGTCACCCATTTACGCACCTCTCAATAATAAGCACATATTATGCCAACGGTCGACGTCGGAGTGGTCTCCGGGATGAGCAGGCTCACGAATGGGAGTTCACACGCGTTGTGCGTTTCAAGAGAGCGCGGCTGATGGAGTTACCACCCGTCCAGCTGGCCGGGCTCGCCATTCAGGAGGCCCCAGACGTGATGCTCTTCGTCGATGCTGGTTGGATCATCCGGTTTACCAATTGCCAAGTCACGGCCGGTTTCGGCTATGCGTCCGAGGAGCTGGTTGTCCTCGGCATCGAGCGCCTGGTGCTCGAGCGGGTTCGCCAACGCCGCATGGCCCGCCGCAGTGAATACTTGGCTCACATGCGTGTACGTGCGATGAGCACCGGTCTTGCAGGCTATGTAGTGCGGCACCACGGTACGGAGTTTCCCGTGGAGATCCAACTTAGCCTGATCAAGAACGGCACCGAAGCACTCGTCGCCGCGGCTATCCGTGATGCGAGTGATCGGGAACACGTTGCGGCTGACTTGAACGCACCGCTCGAAGACATGCAAAGCCTTTGCAAGATGAGCATGCAACTCATGAAGGTGACAGACCTATCGACGATTGTCGGCGAAATTCTTGACGCCATCGTTACCTTGCAGGCAGCCGATTTCGGGGAAATCCAGTTACGCGATCCGGAAACCGGCGCGCTTCAACTCGTGATGCAGCGGGGATTCTCGGCGAGCTTTCTCGATTGCTTCGCGAGCATTGATTCAGGTAATGAATCGGCATACGGCCGCTCCTTATCATCGGGCGAGCGCGTCGTCATCAAAGACGTGCAACCGGACAGTGAATATCTGCCGTTCCGCGCCATCGCGGCGCAGGAGGGGTATCGTGCGGTCCAGTTCGCTCGGATTCGCGGGCTCGACGGGGTACCAATAGGAATACTATCAACACATTTCCGTCAACCTCATCGGCCGTCAGAAAGAGAGCTGCAACTGACGGATCTGTATATGCATCTGGCCGCGACCCTGATCGCACGCGGTAGGGCCGACGAGGCGGCGCGGGCCGCACGCGATCTCGCCAACCGGGCGAATCAAGCCAAAAGCCGCTTTCTCGCCACTGCGAGCCACGACCTGCGCCAGCCGCTGCAGACAATCGCACTCCTGAACGGTGTGCTGCGCCGCACGATGCGCGACGAGGAATCGGGCCAGGCACTCTTTCAACAGGAACAGGCGATCGGGGCGATGGCGCGTCTGCTCAATGCCCTTCTGGATATCAGTAAACTCGAGTCCGGGGCTGTGAGGCCAGAGCTCGGGGATTTCGCCGTCGCGACCCTGTTTGAGGAGCTGCGGCGTGATTTCGCCGGTATCGCCGCAGGGAAGGGTTTGTCGTTTGACATCGAGACTTGTCGCTGCTGCGTGCACAGCGATCCATCGCTCATCGAGCAGGTTCTGCGCAACCTCGTCGCTAACGCGATAAAGTACACTCTGCGCGGACGCGTGACATTAAATTGTCACGTCGTCAGCGACTCGAACATCCGTATCGACGTACTCGACACTGGCATTGGGATTCCCGAGGAAAAACTCGGCTACATCTACGACGAGTTCTACCAGATCGGCGTTGGATCCAATAGCGCGCGCGATAGCTACGGGCTCGGGCTATCGATCGTCAAGCGGATCGCAGATCTCCTCGGTCTCAAGCTCGAGGTGCGCTCACAGGTGGGAACGGGCTCGTGCTTCTCGGTCCTCCTTCCTCCTGCGCAGGGCCCGGTGGCCCTAGCGTCCCCGCGATCGGGAGAATCCGGACCGCTTGCCCAGTCTCCCGAAAGACGCAGGACGCTGAAGCTGCTCCTCGTGGAGGACGACCCGGGCGTGCAGGATGCCACACGGATGTTGCTGAAAGTGGCAGGCTACGATGTAACAGCCGTCTCCTCGCTCATGGATGCGCTCGCTGCGGCTTGTACCGGCGTAGACCTGCTGGTGACCGACTACCATCTGGCCGGCGGGGAGACGGGCACTCAGGTCATCGCGGCACTTCGCAATACGCTCGGAACGTCACTGAAGACCGTGCTCGTCACCGGAGACACCTCCAGCGTGATCCGCGAGCTTCCCTGCGATCAGAATCTCCGCGTCGCCAGCAAGCCCCTCCACGCCGAGGAACTGTTGAGGCTCCTACAATCGTTGATGGTTGCCGATAATCCCCCGGACGTTTCGGAGACCAACTCGGCTGCATTCGAGGCGTCCGCAAGGCCGACGCTGTGATCTTTCGCGTGCGCCTCGGGGACACGTGGTTGAGCTACTGCCGGGAAGGTGGCATGGCCGGGACACCCGATGCCGGTTGGGGTTCGTCTGTAAACCCTGGTTCTCGAAGCACAGGTCTGTCGCCGGGTCCCTGCTCCCGCGGGAGCAGTCGCCATCTCACTACCTCCGACCAGCTCAAACCACAATCGCTGGATGTTCTGCTGCGTCTCCGTCGCGACGAAACAATAATCACCGTCGAGGCCGTAGAAGGAGACATCAGCCGAGCCGCAAACCCGATGAAATAAGACAGCGTTCATAAATAACTGCACCATCTCACTACTGGCCCAATGTTGTGCGGTGACGGCAGCGTAAGACCTTGAGCATGAAGAAGTTTTCGTCATTTTGGCTGGTCTCGATTTGAACGGCGAATGCGGCAATGTGGCAAGGAGTTCTCATCCGCGCCGAGGTCGCCTTGAAGACCGAGACGCTGATCTTCGCACAATCGATGGCGCGTCTTCGGCTGACAACATTTCGGCGCTGCGTGGCGCGTTACGAAGGGACTCACAAAGTCAATAGCGTCACCTGTCTCGGGCAGTTTCTGGTCATGATCTTTGTGCAGCTGACTTTTCGCGAGAGTCTGCGCGACATGAAAGCGTGTTTTTGCGCTCAGCCCGGCAAGCTCTATCACATGGGACTCCGCTCGCAGGTGGCGGGCAAACGCTATGCCAACGAACCGCTTGAAGTCTAGGTGTCCAATACAGTCTACGCATTCGACTCCACGACCATCGATCTGTGTCTGACGTTGCTTCCGTGGGCACGGTTCCGTTCGACCAAGGCGGCGGTGAAACTCCATAGTTTGCTCGACCTGTGCGGGAATAACGCGACTTTCCCGCATATCAGCGACGGCAAGCTCCACGACGCCAACATTCTCGATGGGCTCATTCCCGAGGCTGGCGCGTTCTATATCGTCCATCGCGGCTACGTCGATTTCGAACGCTTGTCGCGAGTCGATCAGGCTGGAGCGTCCTTCGTGGCCGGTGCCAAATGGGATATGCGCTTCAAGCGACTGGTGTGGCCCAAGACTGACCGCGGCACCTGCGGATCAAGGCGTTTTTCGGTACCTCGGAGAATGCAGTGAAGAGCGAGATCTGGAGCGCCGTGTGCACGTACGTGCTTGTGGCGATCGTACGAAAGAGGCTGAAGCTGGGGGCGTCGATGCATGAGATCCCACAGAATCTGAGCGTTACCCTGTTCGAGAAAACTCCGCTCGATCAGCTGCTCACGCTCTCCGTGGAGGAACCATACCTACTCGGCGGCGCCAACCAGCCGAGTTTGCTCAGATAACGTTGTCAGTGCCCCGGGAGACCGGCACGGGGTAGGTGGTGCAAGTCCACTGCGATGAAGGTGTATCGATCCGCATCGGCCCCGAGGCATGCGCGGGCGCCCGTGAGGGCGTCGGCGAAGCGTTGACAGGGCAGCGTACCGTCCAGCTATTGAACTGCGAAAGGTTGCGTTTTTCGGGTGCTGAGGCCGATCTCAAGGCGTGAGGCAAAACGTTGGCGTACGATAACGCGAGCTCGTCGACGGCCCGGCGTAGTCGAAGACCCTTTCACGTACGGAATCTCTTTGGTCGGGAACCGGGTGATCTGCAGCTCGACCACTCGCAAACCCAATGGGTGGTCCGCATCGGGAAGGCGAGGAGCCGTAACCGATGATGCACGAGTCGGAGAAGTCAGACCCCGCCATAGTAGCGGCGACGCCGGCGAACAACGTTGGACGATCGGAGGCGGAGCCGGCGGAGCGAAGAGAAGGGGCCAAGGGAACACGGACAAGACCCGCACGCGCCGGACACCGAGCCGGAATAGTGTGTTTCCGGGACTTGAACGTGCACGAGAGAGAGCAAGGAAGGAGAACCAGGATCAGTTCACCGCTCTGCTTCACCGTGTGACCATTGGTCTGCTGAGGGCAGCCTTTTTGCTGGCTCAAGCGGGATGCGGCCCCGGGAGTAGATGGCCTGACGTGGCGGGGGTACGAGCAGGACCTGGAGGTTCGACTGGTGGATTTGCATGCGCGCGTACATCGCGCGGAGGCTGATATGCAAGACCCAGCTCATCCGGGGACCATCGATGTGTTCATTGGCGTGGATGTAGGCAAAGGCCATCATGACGCCGTAGCGCTTGATCGCGCAGGAAAGCGACTTTTGGATCGCGCATTGCCCAACGGTGAAGCACAGCTCAAGATGCTGGTCGAGGAGCTCAGATCCCATGGGACGCTGCTGTTCGTCGTCGATCAGCCGGCCTCGATCGGGACCCGGCCCATCGCTGTCGCACGCGCCGAAGGCATCGCAGTGGCGTATCTGCCCGGGCTCGCCATGCGCCGCATCGCGGACCTGTACGCGGGCGAAGCCAAAACGGATGCCCGAGATGCCGCGATCATTGCTGAGGTGGCTCGATCGATGCCCCACGCACTGCGCACTCTGCGGTTGGCGGACGACGCGCTCGCCGAACTCATGCTGCTGTGCGGTTTCGACGATGATCTCGTGGCGCAGATCACCCCGGTGAGCGACCGCCTGCGGGGCCTGCTCACGCAAATCCATCCCGCGCTCAAGCGCATTCTGGGCCCGACCCTCGACCATCCTGCCGTGCTCGATCTGCTGCAGAGATACCCGACACCTGCCGCCCTTGCTGCTGTCGACCGCCAGCGCTTGGTCACGCGCCTGAAGAAACATGCTTCCCGCATGGCCGCGCGGCTTGCCGAGGGCATCTGCCAGGCGCTCAGCGAGCAGCGTGTGGTTGTCCCGGGCACCGAGGCCGTCTAGTGGTGCCCCGCCTGGTGCAGCAGCTGAGCACCTTGCGCACACAGCGCGAGGAACTCGCCCGTGGGGTCGAGGCCCGGGTGCACGCTCACCCTCTTTGCCCGGTCCTGATGAACCTGCCGGGGGTCGGCATCGGGACTGCCGCCCGACTCCTGACGGAGGTCGTCTGCCTCCGCTTCCACTCCGAAGCGCACCTGGCCGCTTACGCAGGGCTTTCCCCGGTGACACGTCGCTCCGGATCCTCGATCCGTGGAGAGCATCCCTCCCGGCGGGGCAACAAGGTATTCAAGCGCGCCCTGTTGCTCTCGGCCTTCGCTGCGCTGCGCGACCCGCTCTCCCGCGCCTACTACGAGCGCAAGGTCAGTCAGGGCAAGCGGTACAACCAGGCCCTGATTGCTCTCGCTCGGCGCCGCTGTGACGTCTTGTTCGCCATGCTGCGTGATCGGACCTTCTACCACCCGCTCACCCCCAAGGCTGCTTGACAGAAACATAGGGGCACCCCCCTCCGCACACGCACGCTTACCGTGGTCTATGCAACATCGGTGCGGGGTCACTGTGCGGGACGATGGCAGTCTGCGGTTGACTCGCGGCCGTGCATGAGTATGCCGGTGCGCGCAGTTGTGGCCGCGCTGTGCGCAGGGTGCGGGCCGCACCGATGGGTTCAGGCGGCCGGATCCGACTGGCGGCGATTGCGCAGCGCTTTCTCTAATTCGACCGCCGTAAGAACGATCAACGCCGTAGCGATGCAGATGCTGAGTTGCAGCGCGCTCAGCGACGCGGTGCCGAAGATCGGGTGCAGCACGGGGATATACACGACGAGCAGCTGCAACGCCGCTGCGATCGATACTGCGAACAGCAGCGGCACGTTGCCTAGTAGCCGCAGCGAGAAGATGGAGGTGCGTTCTGAGCGAATGGCGAGGACGTGCCCGATCTGGGTGAAGCACAGCGTTGTGAATGCGACGGTGCGCCACGCGCTCGAGCCGCTCTGGACCGCCCAAGCCTCGGTCCCCAGCGTCAGTGCGGCCATGAGCATGCCGAAGATTAGGGCATGCGCGCCGAGACCCCGGGCGAACAAGCTCTCCGCCGGTGCGCGCGGCGGGTGGTTCATGAGATCCGATTCCGCGGGCTCTGTCGTGAGCGCAATGCCGGGCAAGCTGTCGGTGACGAGGTTGATCCACAGGATCTGAATCGGCAACAGCGGGACAGGCAGCCCGAGAAACGGGGCGAGGAAGACGGTCCAGACTTCGCCGGAGTTCGTCGTGAGGATGTAGCGCACGAACTTGCGCAGGTTGTCGTAAATGCGTCGGCCTTCGCGGACCGCGCCGACGATGGTCGCGAAATTGTCATCGAGCAGGACCATGGCGCTCGCTTCGCGCGCAACGTCAGTGCCGGTGATGCCCATGGCGACACCGATATCCGCCCGCTGCAGCGCGGGTCCGTCGTTGACCCCATCGCCAGTCATCGCAACGATCTGGCCGTCGTTCTGCAGTGCGGTCACGATCCGAACCTTCTGTTCGGGGGCGACCCGGGCGTACGCGTGGACGTTGCGGACCTGCTCGGCCAGCGCGCTGTCGCCGAGCGCCGCGAGCTGCGTGCCGGTGAGGACCGTGCCGCCTTCGGCGAGGAGCCCGATGCGCCGTGCGATGGCACGTGCGGTTGCCGGATGATCGCCCGTGATCATGACTGGTACGATACCGGCGGTCCGGCAGGCGGCCACCGCTTCGGCGACCTCGGCTCTCGGCGGATCGAGCAGACCGACCAACGCCAGGAACTGCAGATGCGATTCGAGTGTCGCCGCATCGGGCTGAGGCTGCTGATCCCAGTGGCGGCGCGCAAACGCGAGCACGCGCAGGCCGTGGGCCGCCATGCGGTCGGCTGCCTGTAGGAGCCGCTTACGGTCGATCGGGACGGTCCGGCCGTCCCGGCTCTCCGTGTCGCACAGCGGGATTAGTGATTCCGCAGCGCCCTTGGTGATTGAAAGGAAGCTGCTGTCGGCGCAGCGGTGGACCGTGCTGGTCCGTTTACGATGGGCGTCGAAGGCGATCTCGGCCACGCGCGGAGCTTCCCGCGCCGCCGCGTCGCGCCGCCGACCCTGGTGCGACGCGGCGAGTAGCAGGGCGATCTCGGTGGGATCGCCGCGCGGAGTATCGGTGGAGTCGAAGTCGGCATCATGGCTGATCGCCATCGCCTGCAGCAGTGCATCCCAGCTGGCCCCGGCGCCGAAGGCCGTGTGCAGTGCGCCGTCGCAATAATACGCATTGACGCGCATCTCGTTCGTGGTGAGCGTGCCGGTTTTGTCGGAACAGATGTACGTGACGGAACCGAGCGTTTCGACTGCCGGCAGCCGCCGGACGAGGGCCCGGTTGGCCGCCATGCGGCGCGCGCCCAGCGCAAGTGCGATGCTCACCACCGCCGGAAGCGCCTCGGGAATGGCGGCCACGGCGAGACTGAGCGCCGTGAGCAGCATCGGCATTGCGGGTTCTCCGCGCAGAATGCCGGTGACGAATACCAGCGCGCAGATGATCGAGACCAGCGCAACCAGCTGCCGTCCCAGCTTTTCCAGGCGCCGCTGCAGCGGCGTGCGCGGTCGCTGGTGCTCGACGAGGAGCGATGCAATGTGCCCGAACTCGGTGCTCATCCCGCTCGCCACGACCCAGCCGAGCGCGCGCCCCGCAGTGACCGTGGTGCCTTTGAAAGCCATATTCGCTCGCTCCGCGAGCGGAGTCCCCGCGCCGATCGGGGTGACGATCTTGTCGAGCGGAACGGACTCTCCGGTGAGCGCCGATTCGTTCACGCGCAGCCCGGCCGCTTCGGTCAGTCGCAGATCCGCCGGAACGATGTCGCCGGCTTCGAGTACGACCGCATCTCCTGGCACGAGATCCGCCGAGGCAACGAGGTGAGGTTTGCCATCGCGCAGCACCTTGCTGGTCGGCGCGGCGATCGCCTTCAGTGCCGCCATGGCCCGCTCGGCACGCAGCTCCTGGGAAGCGCCCAGCGCGGCGTTGAGCAACACGACGACCAAGATCACGACCACGTCCGAGAGTTCCCCGATGAACCCGGACAGCACCGCGGCCCCGATCAGCACCAAAGTCGTCAGATCCGCGAACTGGGCGTGCAGCATCATGACCAGCGAACGTCTGCGGGGCTCGATCAGGACATTCGGGCCGCACTGGCGCAGGCGCGCCGCAGCTTCATGACTACTCAGGCCGCGCGCTGACGTCGCGAGCGCCGCAGCGACTTCCGCGACGCTCTGAGCGAACCAATGCGGTGCCATGTCGTGCGGCAGTGGATCGATGCAAGGTGTGCCGCGCTCACGGAGTGTGTCTGCCGTCGGGCGTTGCGACGGGTCGGCGTTGTGGTTCACGGTGCGATGTTCACAATTCGGCGCTCCCCCGTGCTGCGCGATCGCGCGGCGGTGTGCATACGCCTGGCGCAGCGCTCTTCGTTGGGTGAAGTTCCCTCATTCGATGTCCCTCGCCTTACCTCAGCAGGGAGTCGTTCCACAGGATCCGGTTCATATCGGGCGAGACAGCGTCTCGCGGGTCGTGGCCACCCGTTGGGGGGGCCGACTCGAGGGCAGTTCACGCCACGTTCGGTCGGCGAGGAAAGCGCGGCGGCCGTCGAAGACACATACCGCGATGGCGCCGGAATGACCGCCGCGGCTCGTGACTTCGCACAGTTTGCCCCGGTCCGAGCGCGTGTACCAGTGGCGCGAGTGCGGTGCGCCGAGGGATGGGTTCATGGGCTGCGGTCCTCCTCACGGAGTTGCTGCGCATTGCCCGGAGGCCACTGGTTGCCGCCTATTCGCAATTGTGTGGATCCCCACGCCGAATGGGTGTAAAGGGAGGCGATTCCGTTGATTCCCCTGGCGAGTTTCCGTCGCACGCGTCGAACTATCCCAGGGACACCAGCCGGCCGGGATTCAGGGCAGCGATCGGCAGTTTGCCCGCCATGGCGGGGTCCTGCGCCCCCCCGCCTTCAGGCGGCCGAAAAGTCCGCGAAATGGGTCGAAGATGTCCGGATGTACGCATGAGGATGGCTAGATTCCAGAGGCCTTTGGGGCTGAACAGAGACGGGAGAACGGGTGCGAGACGAGCGGCTGGCTGTCGGCGTGGACTGTCGGCCGTATGGCCGGCGATCACCGGCTTGAGCCGTATCCCGGAAACCCTCGCCTTCAGGCGAGGGTATGTTCATGCGCCTCGCCGGTCTGGACGAGGTGCTCGGCGCACTCTTCGGGGAGCTGCCGAAATGAGCCGGGGCGTCACGGTCGCCGCTGTCGGGTCGCTACCTGCGCTTTTGCCCCCGATCAAGCTGCGGCCCGCCGGTTCATCGAGTTCTTCACCGCCAATATCCGCAACCCCAATACACGACGGGCTTACGTCCGGGCAGCGTGGTGTGGCTCGGGTCGTTCGGACAGATTTCCGGGTGGGATAGGTGGGCGACCCTGCTGAGTTGATTAAACACGGTAACGGTTCTGTCTTCAACTCTTGATTTTGGATTTTACATCTATCGGGTCTCCTGCGTGCGGCGCCGAAGGCGTCGCGCAGTCTGCCGCCTTCGGCGGCAGAAGTCCGCGCTTGCAAAGAACGCGGGCCTGTCGGTGCCTGCGACGCTCCGAGAGAGGAAAGTCTGCTTTTTTCGGAGGCGCGAGTAAAAGCGGCCGCATAGGAAGCCCTGAGAGTGGCGATCATGGGGGCGCCCGCTACCTCACCACCTCTCGGATTTCGATCCCGGCTGCTGCGCGTCGTCATTGCGATCCTTCAGGCCACCGCGGGGAGCTCTTCGGTCCGCACGCCGAAGTAGAGCTCATCCGGCGTTTGGTAGTAGTCGAGAGACTGATGCAGCCGCCTGCGATTGTAGGTATCGAAGTACGCCGCGAGCTGCCGCTGCGCTTCGCGGCCGTCATGATACGCATGCAGTTAGTCGAGTAGCGCGGGGCATTGCAGCCCCGCGCCCTCCCAGAAACGGACGTGAACCTCGCGATTCATCCGGCTCCTATCGTGTAGCCGAACCCGCCAGGACCCAATGCGCGAACAGGCGAGGTTGATTCGCGCGAACGCGAGCAAGCCAGGCCCATGCACCCAGGTCACTCCTTCACCGCCGTCTTGTCCATCCCATCGAGTGTGCGACTGACGGTCGCCACATCGGGCAGGCGCTTCAGCCCCAGCGTGCGCTTCACCATCGGGTCGTCCTGTTAGTAGCGCAGGTCCGAGAGCCACCGGTAGCCGATCAGAAGATGCACGATCAGCAGCATCACGATCGAGGCGTGCCCGAAGATGGGGCTGACCGTCAGGTGATCGAAGCACCCGCGCAGCCGGCTCTTCAGCCCCAGGCGCTCGAACAAGGGTTGGAACACCACGAGACCTGCGAACGAGGTCATCTGCTGGTCCTCGAAACGGATCTCGGGCAGCGCGCGGGCTTTCCAATGCACGGCAGACTTGCTAACCTTCATACAGACGGTCGCCTCTCTTGTCTTGATCCTACGTGTAGTAACGCAGATCATAACAGAGTTGAGGCCGTCTTTTCGTTTCAAACAAACAGTTTTCGCGATCTCCAACGCTCACCCAAGGTGAGAGTTGCGGAACCGTTCAACCGGGCGTCTCAGGCTGGAGTTACAGGTGCCGATGCGTCGGCGAGCGACGTTTTATGCACCTGGCGGGTCTATACAGACAGCCGAACGCTACACCCCTGCTTCCGCTCGCGTTTTGACTACTTTGATTCTAACTCTTGCGCAGGCCATCGAGTAAACGCTAGCACGGACGGGTGCTATCGACCCGCTTCTCTTGGCCCCTCCGGCGGGCTCTACCCGTCAAGCATCCGAACAAAGCCCCCTATCCAATAACCAGCGTTCCAAAACAAGTGCCGCGGCAATTGATCGAGGCTTGCTGATGAGACGCCTCGCTTTAAACCTGGCGACATCCGTTTCGGCATGCCTATATGAGGCAATCTTCGTATCGCTGCTCATACCGCAGCAGGTAGCCGCTCGTCGCTCTTTTCTTGCTTCTGGCTGGAGCCATTGCACTCAAGACTTCCCTTGCCTTTTCCCAACGCCTGTCTTTGCTCTTCTTGTTTTTGTCGCGGCTGCACGCCGACGCGTCAGCTCAATAACAACTGGACGGATATTCTGAATCTCCCTCACCATCCATTCCGCCACCTTATCGATGTTTCCATCTCCCAACAGCTCACTAACGCCGCGCACCGTAAATAATCCACTATCCACGTCATGTTTCCATATTTTCCATGAATTGGGCAGATCCCTCTCAAGTTGTGATAAGTCCTTCGTGTTTTTTTGGACATCTACATTATCCCCTCCGTCGTACACCGCGATATACCACAATACCTCGCCCGGTATTGAATGGCCGTGCTTACGCAAGTCAATGGCCCACGGCGACTCTGGCCAACATAGCCCCCATTCGACGCACCAGTCCCTAAGATGACCCGAGCTTTTGAAGAAGCAGTAATCACATATCGATCCGGGGAGAGAAAAGCGCTCTTCAGTTTTGTCTACTATTGTCCTTTTCTCGGTAAGTTTCTTCAGTGCAGGCTTCAACCTACCACGAATTGCGCTAAAGGATGCCGCGATCCTCTCGGCATGTTCGCCGATGACGAATGGCTTGGCAGCATCCAGATTTTCAATTGTTATCGTTTCGGAGTTCATATTGTCTTCCTCGAGGAATTTTTCAAGTTGATTCGCGAGAAAGTATACGGATTGTGAATTTGACTTCGAATTCTTCTGACCGAGCTTCTTGAGCCACAAGAAAACCCGGCTCCATCGGCAGACGCTGGTGAACTCAACATGATATTTCTCTTCTTCATTAGAAATGAAGTCATCTGGGGGTTCAGTGAAATGCGTAAGAAGCACGAGCGCGCCGCGCCATTCTGGCGTTTTGCATTTCTCACTCAGCCACTGTCCATAACGCACCAGCTGGTGGCGGTCTTTTATACGAAAACCTTTATCTTCTTCGGACGATGAACTGCGGCTGTGGGATTCACTGTAGCCCGCACGAATTTTCGCTTCGATGATTAACAGTGGGCCTTTTTCGTCATTGAGCACAATGTCGCATCGACCGGCCCCCTCGAGATTCTGTTGAGCCGACCATGTCAGTCGTGTTTCTGGCTGCCTTTCACACAGTCTTTTCCACGCGGCAGCCGAACTTTCGTCTAAGAATAGTTCCTCAATCGCATCCTTCATTTCTCTTGGCGTCAGCCTGTTCAGCAGGTCGGTTAATGCGCTAGTCAGGAAGTCCTCGAGCGGCTCGCGACCACGCTTTTCGCCCTTGGCCGCTGATCTGTCGTTGAAACGCGGACGATAAGGGAAGAGCGCGGAATAGAGCGACTGTTTTTCTTCTGACATCTTGTACCCCCAGATCTGTCGAACTGTCAGGCTCCAATGAGCCTCCGGTGATCGGACGGTACCCTATCGCCAAGCAAATTCTTGTGCTTGACCCATTGAAATCCGCAGCTCTTGGAAAGGACGGCGACATCAACGGGACCCTGCACGGACTCCTTCATGTTGATCGTGTGCCGGGCGAGGAAGATTTGCAGACTCACGAGTGTTTCCGCGAGCGCTGCCAAGGCCCCGCGGGGGAGCGCGGACACCGCGCGCATGAACGGATCGCTGCAAAGCATTTCGACTTTGTCGCGCAGCTTTTTGGCGAAATCTCGCGTCAGATCATCTGCGCCCGTGTGATCTTTGCTGCCTGACACGTACTCGCGGAGCATGTCCGGGACGGCCTGTTCCAGGTCAGGGTGAATGCCCCGGATCAGGGTGTCGATCGCATCCGTCTGGGCAAACGGTATGATCATGGCATCATCTTCCGGCGTGATGGTGCATTCCTTGAGTTTGTAGGTTCTGAACCGACCGCCGAGCAGGGGTGCGATCTGACATTGTACCAGAGAGGGGAATGGCACGGTTTCGCCTACGCCGCCAATGACCACGTTCGCTGTCCCGGGCCCGCCCCCGGCAGACGTGAGAAATAGACAAGCCGTCTTGCGTAATGCGGCGCGAACTTCTTCGTCGAGAAGATCGGCATCCGGGAAGACGTCCGCTTCGACCTGGTCTAATAGTCGGGCGTTGCCGCGTATGAGATCCTCGGCCCAGGCGGTATCGGCGCCCTCCCACGGGTCATGCTGTTCCCAGAGTGCCTGATCTTCGCGGATGAGACGAAGCAGAGTCTCGCGTGGATTACGGTCGACGAGTGGCGTCGGGGATAGTGGCCTGGACTTCGACGCCATGTCGTTGCTCGGTTGATCCGCAGCTTCCATCGCCTCGGCCAATGGCTTGGCGTACAGCGACTTCCACAGGCCCGTGATCTGGGACTTCAGGGCATCCGCCTGGCGCTCCGGTGAAATAGCGAGAAAGGGTGTGCGCCGGAGATACCCCAGGAAGTCATCTACGCATTGCTGAACCGTGTCGAATCTGCGGCCATCGAGCTTTCGGGAATAGTCGGCGATGATGACCTCCCAGGGCACGCCCTCATAGGTGGCCTCACCGAAGGTCATGATCCCCATCGGGGCTCCATTGCCGAGCTGAAAGAGCTTCTCCGCACTGTTGTAAACCTTGGCGCCATCGTCCAAGGACACCGCGCTGTCGGTCGCAAGGGCGATTCCCCAAAGATTCATGACCGCGATTTCACAAGTCATGGCCGCTTTCCTCCCGATGTCGCTGTTCTGTGATCGGCCGATGACATGGAGAAATGTTCGGCGACCTTGACCATCGCCAGCGTGTCTCGTTCGCAGTAGGTAAGCAGCGAATGTCGAATGGAGGCGCGTTCCGCATCAGAGAGATTCTCGAACACCAGCCGCGAAAACGCCTGTTGAGCCATGGAACCGTCCGCGACGTCCAGGTCCGCATAATCGAGCTCCGGCGCAATGGTGGGCAGCACCGCCTTGATGGACCAGGAGCCCAGCATGTCGGGGTGATAGTAGTGCTCGCGCGCGAGCGGCAGCAGGTCCACCAGCCGATCGATGATCCGGCGGATACGCCCCGCATGGCTGGGGAGTGCTTCTGCCAGCTCGCTCAGGCGGGTCTGCTCGAAGGATTTGTTCCACACGAGAATGGGGCCCTGAGTGCCGAGGGTGGCCAGCAGCGCATTCGTAAAGGGAGGACGGGGATCGGCCGCGTCCTCGGCGAGGAATCCCTCGTGCCGCAGGCGACCCTCCGATTCCTGGACATGGCAGGACCATTGGAAGGGAATCTGCTGGTATGGCCGGGTGCCCGCCCAGATCGGGACGGAGGGGGCCCAGGTCTCGAAGTCCAGGAAATATCGGGGGTACGCCAGAGTACGGATGGTTCTGGCGAGTGCGGGGTCCAGGTAGGGCTTGCCGTTCACAGTCGCTTGCCAGACCCTGCGGTGCAGAGTGCTGGTCAGCCGCTCGGCGGGGACTTCGCGCAGATCGGTATACCCTTCCGCCTTGAGCTTCGCCGCAAGCTTGCCACCGCGAGGCAGGATGTCCACCGGATAGCCTTCGCGCTCGGGGATGCAGTGTGCCTGGAAGGGACACGGGAACGGGTCATGGCACTGACGCCCGGGCGCCACATCGGGCTCTTTGCGCCGCGCGAGGGTCCGCCGTGCGGCTGCGACCCAGCCCGGCACTTCGGGCATGCGCTCGGTCAGCTCCGTCACCACGTCCTGCTCGATCAGAAGCCCTTGATAGTGACCGTCTCCGGTGTAGATGAAGTCGCGATCGATGTAGGCAATCGCCTGTTCGCGTAGCGGAAGTCCGGCCCCCTGCAGCACCCAGCTTTGGACCGCGGCGTCCTCGAGGTGATACGCCTTGATCGAAGTGGACGACTTGACCTCTATCATGCGCCAGCCGCGCGCCACGGGGCGCAGGAGGTCGGTGCGCACCAGCACGCCGTCATGCTCGAAGGTGGCCTCGAACAGCGGGCGACGGGGCTTGACCGTCAGCGCCTGTGCGGTCTGACGCAGCGCCGAGCGTAGATCCTCGGCATCGATCAACACCCCATCGGCGTGCAGGTGCCGTGCGAGCAGACCGACCGTTGTGCCCGCCTCTGTGAGCGGTTGGCCCGTGGATTCATCAGCCAGCGCGGGGTTGTACACCTGCAGCCAGAGTCGTCTCGGACACTGGCGGTGGATCAGGATGCGGGACTTGGATAGACCGTGGGTCATGGGCCTCTCCCGGGACCGTGGGCGCGCGGCCAGATCGGTATAGGGGAACAATGGACGGCTGTTTGCTTCGGGGTGGACAGGAGGTGCATTTAGGCTCTCCGGGCTCGTCGGTAGCGCGCGGCAGCTCGGGTCAGCGTGGCTTTCAACCGCTTCCGCAGCGTCCCGGGGGCAACCACCTCCGCGCCATCCCCGAACGCACGCAGCCACCATTCCAGTTGCTGCGTATCCTGGACGGTGGCGGTGACGAGAACCTCTTCGTCGTTGAGATCCTTGATGACCTGGTCGCCGCTCAGAGGGGTTTCCTCGAGATGCGTCCTGACGCCTCGATGAAAAATCACCTTGAGCACTATGGTCCTGCCAGTGGCTTCTCCACTTGGATACTGGAATGCACCGCCGCGAATGTATTCATCGAGATCGAATCCCTCGGGGCGCGTTGCCACCTTCTCCAGCAGCTTCGCGTGCCGCATGCGCTGCAGCGGCACATGGCGCGGATCCCCGTAGTTCCAGTACGTGCACACGAGGTAAAGCAGGTTTCCGCGCGCCACCAGGCCCAAGGGGTTGAACTCCTGCTCCTTCCATTCCTTCCCTCCGGCGCTACGGCTCAGGTAGTGGGCGGTGAATCGTTTGCCCATGAGCAATGCGTCGTACACCACCCGCGTAGCGGCCACGTCGATCTTCGGGGCCAACAGGGGCATCTCGCGCGGTACGACGCGCACGCAGTCGATCCAGCGGCCGAGGCCCGCGGCGTCTGCGCTCTTCAACGTCTCCTCGGCCCGTTGGAAATACCGCCTCAGCTCATCGCTCAGGGTCGGCGGCAGGAACTGCGGGGTGAATCGCTGTAGGAGGTTCAGCATCAACGCGGTCCTCTGATCCATCGCGGGCAGATCGAGGATCTCCGCGCCCCGCTCCCAGGACCAGCCCCGGGCAATTCCGCGCCTCTCCCCATCCGAATGAATGGGAAAACCCCCACGGCCGGACAAGGTCTCGAGATCCCGCTGGATCTGCCGGCGGCTGATTCGGTAGCCCTTCGCATTGAGCGTACGGTGCAGGCTCTTCACATCGCTCTTGGCTGGGTGTCGGGGAATTGCCCGCAGGAGCTGCAGGTGACGAAGGATCGCATCAGCCATGGGCCCCTCGATGGATCGGATTTTTTCTTCATTGTAGCAGCGTACCTCGGGGGTGCGACACGAGATGTCGCGCCCGAACGGTACCGTGTCCTTATGACGCAAGAGAACGCGGGCGCTCACCGAGAAGGGCGCTTCGAGGTGGCGCGAAACACTTCGATCCCTTCAAGAACACTTGCTTCGGAGGTCGGTATGAAACGAATTATCCCGTGGATGATTCGTCAGGGAGACGTCTTGATGATTGCGGTTGATGCGATTCCGAATGACGCGGTCGAACAGCCGCGCGATGAATCTGATCGCGTCGTGCTCGCGTACGGCGAAGCCACCGGTCACGGCCATGCGCTTCACGAGCCTGGGGTGGCGATGCTGCGTGCCGCGAACCAGGAGGTGTTCTTGCGAGTCCTGGAACCGTCAACTCTCGTGCACGAGGAACATGACCGCATTGCCATTCCGCCGGGGCTCTACCGGGTGGTGCGACAGAGGGAATGGTCCGACGCGGATGAACCGACCCGGGTGGCCGACTGAAATGCGTGAGATCAATGAGTTGACGCCGGACCAGGAGGTCCAGCTAAAACGGGAAGCCGATCACTGGTTGGCCAACGGCAGGTCCGTCGAACCGTTGGATCGCAAAAGGGCCGCCGACGCGATTTGCGCGCTGTACGCGGCCGTAAGGCGTCCCACACCGGCTGTGCTGTTCTTCTCTTCTCCCGCCAGGTGCATCTTGGCGCTGCGCGCGATGATCAAGCTCGGGACCGAGCGACGTTTGCTGTGTGACTCGAGTCTGGAATTGCAATTGCAAGAGCAGCTGAGAGCACAACCGATTCCGAAAGGATGGTTGCAGCGCCAGAGGCAGGCCGCCGCGTCGATCGGGCTGCGGATCGAGTCGCAGCGGCGGTTAGGAACCTGGGCGCAGATCTGGGATGAATCCAGCACTCACTTCGGGTCACGAATCGATTCCCGGATTGGTCCCTCGCTTTGGGTGCAGCTTGACTGCGCGCTGCGCTCGATGCTGTGGGAGCAGTTACGGTCCAGACTCTGGCGGTCAGTGCACAGAAAGCTCAACGAGCAATTCCGGGAACCCGTAAGACAAGTACTTGAAACAGACTCCATGTCGCGGTCCATCCGATATGGGGAGGACCCACGCGACCTGAGACAAAGACTGCTCGACGTCAGGTATCAGGAATCTCACCTGGATCAGATTAAACTCGAGATCGGCATGCCCGGAGTTGAGGGTGTGCCGCGCGGCCTGAAGGCGGATATCTGGGAGCACTGCATGGGCGCCTGGTGGTGCGCTTCCGCGGTGTTCTATGACTTTTGCGCTCGCATCGGTATTTCGTACGCCCCCGAGCAAACGCGGATTCTTCGACTGTGGCTTGACCAGTGCCGCTATAGTCACTGGTGGTTCGAGTGCGATGGCATTGTGTTCGTGTCCCATCGCCCAACGGTACTGAAACTGGATTCTGGGGGCAGGTTGCACAACGAGCGCGGCGCCGCCCTCGAGTATGGGGACGGATTCCGGCTGTGTGCGATTCATGGCGTACAGGTCGAAGAGGATGATGTTCTGCATCCAGAGCGTATTACGGTCCGCCGAGTCGAGCAGGAGCGCAATGTCGAGTTGCGACGCGCCCTGACGTCGTTCTACGGACAGGCGCGGTACCTGAAAGACTCCGGAGCCACCCTCGTGCACCAAGATGAACGAGGGAAACTCTGGCGAAAGAAGCGGGAGGGAGATACCGATCTCGTCATGGTAGAGGTGACAAATTCGACCCCGGAACCCAACGGGAACGCCCGGCCATACCTGCTGCGGGTCCCGCCCGACATGAAGACGGCCGCGGAGGCGGTCGCATGGACATTCAGCATGCGGTCGGACCAATACAACCCGGATATCGAGACGTAATTGAAGTCGTTTCCCCAGGACACACATCGCCCGCGAGAGATCGCCACCGGACAGACGGTCATTCCAAAGTCGTTGCTTAGTTTTCCGCCCACCGTCCGTTCCCGGCGGAGGCGCCATCCGCACCTGGCAATGAGTCGCTTCATGAATAGGCAGCGGGTGACTTCTACTTGACCGTAGCAGTTCAGGAAGGATCGGGATGCCCCGCAGATAGGCTCACTCGCGCTGCAGTTGCCACTGCACTGCGGGCGCGTATTTCTTATTATTGCTGTTCTCCAGACAATCACTATACTTAGACGGGTATAGCATGCGGCCCCGCTGGTTGGAGCTATATCGCCGATATTCCCTATTCGCCTAAAGCTTATTCTTGTTCTAGGCGGCTTAAGACCGAAAGTACGCCATGCGCCGTCCGGAATCCAAATTCGCATCGCCTCAGGCACATTCGACTGCCGCTCGCCTCGGCAGCGCAATCCGCGCTGCTCGTCTAGCCCGCAAGGCTACCCAGCAAGAGCTGGCGGAACGCGCTCGCATGAGCGTTTTCACTTGGCAAAAAATCGAAAAGGGCGATACCTCGGTTGCCATGGGTACCTGGCTTTCCGCCCTGGAGCAAACCGGGCTCCTCGGACATCTCGAACAGTTGGGTGAGCCCGAGCATGACAGGCTTGGCCAAGCGTTGCGCCAACAGCAATTGCGTGTGCGAGGCCGCCGCGGCAATGCCCAGTCCTCGATTGACTACGACTTCTGAGGAACGCTCATGTCCTGGGATGGAATCGTCTTCATCCACCTGCCTGATCAGAGCGAGGCGGTTCCGGCGGGAAGAATCTCGCTGCTGGAGGAGGGGCTCCAGTCCATAGGTAGCACCTTCGGTTACGGTGCCCGATATCTGAAGCGGCCCAACGCGATACCCGTCGACCCTGTAAGTCTACCGCTGTCGAGCTTATCCGGCGAGGAGCAGCTTTATGAGCCGCCCGCCGGCCTCGCTCTGTTCGGTGCGATTCGTGATGCCACCCCCGATTTATGGGGTCGGCGTGTCATCGAAGCGAAGTTGAAGGTGCCGCCCAACTCTGTTCCGGAATCGACTTATCTCCTCAACGCCGGCACCCATCGCTTCGGTGCTCTGGATTTCCGAGAGAGCATCCGCTCCGCGAGCGCCGCGGGCTTGCTGCCACCGCTTAACGACCTTCAGTACCTGTTGGAAGCCGCGGATCGCGTGCAACAAGGTCTGCCGATACCGACCCGACTGGAAATGCTCTTTCAGGTAGCCAGCCTGGGTGGGGCGCGGCCGAAAGCACTTGTGTCACATGATGGCAGGCAATTTCTCGCGAAATTCCCGGCCAAGAACGACCCATTCGACATCCCGGCCGTCGAGCGCGCCTGCCTGGAACTTGCGCGCGCGTCTGGACTGAATGTGCCGCAGACCGATCTGGTACGACTCGCAGACGGTCGGAATGTAATGCTGATCGAGCGATTCGACCGGGCCGTTCTGCCAGATGGCAGCTTCTCCCGGAAGCACTGCGTAAGTGCTCTGACCCTGCTTGGCAAACACGAGCAGGAGTCCCCGGCCTCCAGTTACTCCGAGATCGCCCAGGTGATTTCCGATCGTGGAGTGTCCGGACACGTGCAAGAGGACCGTGCGGAGCTGTATGCGAGAGTTGCGTTCAATATCCTCATTTCGAATGACGACGACCACCTGCGAAATCACGCATTCATATGGCACCCGCCGGGCAAGGCTTGGCGACTGAGTCCGCTGTACGACGTGGTTCCCCGCCCGCAAGTATTCCACGAGCGACGATTGCATCTGTCGGTCGGCCCCCAAGGCAGGAACGCCACGCTCACAAACCTGTTCGAGGCACGCGGAAGTTTCGGCTTGCTGAAACCCGACGCAATCGCAATCATCGAGAGGGTCTCTGCGGCGGCGCGAGAATGGCGCACACACTTGGAATCGGCGGGTGTGAGCCCTGCGCAATGCGACCTCGTTCAAAGTGCATTCCGTAGACCACAAGATATCGGTCTCGACGAGATAACGAAGACGCGGTAGCAAGCCTCGTACCGGGCGCATGGCTCAGATCAGTGCTTGCCACGCCGGGAACTCAGGGCATTGACCGGGCCGAGGCGGCACGTCGCATGACTGAAGCCTTCGGCGCCGAATTGGATCGGTCTGCGTCTTCATCAGCGGGAGACTTCCAGCCAGGTTCTAACTGGAGTAACCAATCGGGCTAGCACGCATTCTGGCTGAATGGGACTCTGAGCCTGAGCTGAAGGTTTCCTGAGGGTGTCGGATTCTTCGGCAATCTTGTCGTAGTCGACACATACGATGAGACGGGAGTTCACAGCGCCACCGGTCTCATCAGCAAATGGGTAGCAGTCGCGCCACCGCGCGTTCTTTGAATTCGTTGCCGTATCAAGCCACTGTCGTTTCTCAATGCCCCCAAGGTTACCGAGGTATTGAGGCGACAACTACGGTCCCCCGGAGGGGGGGCCCACCAAATGGGGCTCGGCGGCCCGCCTCGCCTGCTGCTGCAGCCAGCCCTGCATGGCGCTGGTGTCGAGGCACTGCTGCTGCGGAATGTACGGGAGATGCGACTGACGGATGCAGAACTCAGTCTTGCCGTGACGGATTCTTGGGGAGTATCCGGCGCTCTCAGCTCTGAGTAACAAGCTGCGCGGGACGCCAAAATGCGCTGCTTCGGCAGTTAGCGTCTCGGTATTTGCGCATGCCCCCAACAGCACCGACAGAGTGATCAGGATCGACAAATTCACGGCTTTCATGACGTCGATTCCTTCCGAACTGTTCCATTCAAATGAGAATGAATTCCCCATCGCGCGGCCGAGTCGCCCCGATCAGTCCGTAGTGCCTGACGCGTGTCAGACTTTCCTAGCCCGTCAACCGGGGGCGCGGGAGCCGGACGCCGGTCTGGAAGCCCACCGCAGGCTATCACCCCCGGGAGCAGCGGTGCAAATTATTCGCTTCTTGTACACACGTTGCAGATTCCGGGGAGGCCGCGCGCGTGCAGAATTTTCCCTCCCCCGGGCGTTCACCTCGGAGGTAAGGAGTTTAATCCCCAGAAGAGGACTTTAATGTCCAGGTAACGGCTCCGATTCGAGCACGCAGTCGCATCCCCGGGAAGCGACTTTGATTCTGGGGTAACGACTTTGATTCGGCCCCACAAATGTCCGTATCTAAAGCTGGTAACGGCCATTAAAGTCATGTAGAGCTGTCTAAGAGAGTAGACTCCGGGTGAAACCCCCGGAGTCTACTCTCTTAGACAGCTGGCTGTGGGATAAGCACAGCCCCACTGCTCACTGTTGGCATTTGATTGTGAGACGGGAGTTGAATTCTCCGGGTACCCTCAAATTCAGCTTGAGCAACGCTTCGGCCAAGACGAGCATGACCAAGTTGGCGCAGATGCAAGCACAACGCTTCTGGATCGAGCGCGCCTTCCAGGACGCCAAGAGCCATATCGGAATGGCGCAATATCAAGCAAGACAATGGCCCTCCTGGCATCGTCACATGGCCCTGGTGATGATGGCGATGCTATTCATGTTGCAGGCGCGACTCAAACACATCGATACCCACCCGTTGCTCAGCTGCTACGACATCCAGATCTTGCTCGCCACCACGTTGCCGGACCGACGTAGCAGCCAGGAAGAAGTGATGAGGCAGCTGCGAACTCGACACGAAAAACGCCAGGCCCTAATCGAAGCGGCGAACCGCAGATCAAAACGCAACTCATTGATATGACTGTGATTCAAAGTGACGGAGTAGAATTAGTAACCGACAGGTCATAGCCGAAACGCGACGAACTCAGATTCAAAAGAGGCACCCTCAGTCCGCCTCGGGTTCATTGAGCCGCCACGGGACCGATGAAGCGGCAAACGCGAGCTGCACCAATGGTAGGCCCTTGAGTTCGCAAAGGCTCGGTGCTGACTTTTGGCATAGGTGAACGGTAAAGCCCGTCCCAAGTTCCACAGGCGGAAAATCTCCGGATTCATCCAACGTCCCGATGAAGTGGAACCAGCCGCCATAGTGGTGTTTTCCCGGAGAGAGCCGGCCGTTATGATAGACCTCACCGTCTTTCGCCGGATCAATACCAAGCGTCGTCAGTAGAGACAAGAAGGTCGATGGGAAGACTTCAGTTCGTGCAGCGACAAAATTTCTGCATCCATTGCAGGTGCATCGGCTGGAATAGCCAAGACCTGCGCGCGTATAGACCTCCGCAGTGGCCGCGCGGTCGCACGTGTATCGCCACTTTCCGAGAGAAGCCATCGATTTCCGCTCGCACAATCTGCCTGCTGGACCAAGCTTCCACGAATGGCCGCTATCCGGTCAACCATTTCGCTGTGCGAGTGACGGCAATTGGCCGCTATGCAGATTTATGCATAGTGGCCGAGAGGCGCTGGCCAGCGATAGCGTAGTCGTGATCCTGGCGTTTAAGGGCGAAATATGCGATTTGGAAATATTTTTCAATATTTCGGCCAGCCTGATTGGCTAGGCGCTTTTTTTTGGACCAATTGGTCCTGGATACCGGTTCCTCGGTTCTCACGTTGTGCGCCGCGGGCACGCGCAAAGCCTGTTCCCCGGCCTGTTCTGCTAGCGGAAAGCGCTCCGTCGCGAAGGACAGAGGCGATTCGGGCTGCGCGCAGAACTGTTGCCGCCGTAGGGAGGCAACAGAGGGTCTGTCTAGTGTAGTGCTTCATTCTGTTTGGAACTTAAGCGGCTATTTGCACGAATGACCTTTTGCAAGATATCGCGAGCGCTCTTGGTCCAAATGAATGGCTTGGGATTGGTATTGTGATGCGCGATGTAGTCATCGATGGCGGCGACCAATTCGGGCACGCTCGTGAACACACCGCGGCGCAGCCGTTCCACCGTGATGTCCCGAAAGAACCGCTCAACCATGTTCAACCACGAGGCCGAGGTCGGCGTGAAGTGCATGTGGATACGCGGTCGTTTCGCAAGCCACCGCTGCACGGCCGGATGCTTGTGGGTAGCGTAATTGTCGGCGATCAAATGCAATTCCTTGTCCGCCGGCGTTTCACGCTCGATCTGGCGCAGGAACTTCAGCCACTCGATGTGGCGATGCCGCTGCTGACATTGGGCAATCACCTGTCCGTCGAGGACGTTGAGCGCCGCGAACAACGTGGTCGTCCCGTTGCGCTTGTAATCGTGCGTCATCGTCGCCGCGCGTCCCTTCTTCATCGGCAACCCAGGTTGCGTGCGATCCAGCGCCTGTACTTGACTCTTCTCATCACAGCACAAGACCAACGCGTGATCCGGCGGGGACATGTACAGGCCGACGATGTCCTCGAGCTTCTCTACAAACTGCGGATCACGCGAGACCTTGAAGCCTCGCACCCGATGCGGCTTCAGCCCGTGCTGGCGCCACACCCGCAGCACCGTGGTGTCGCTGACGCCCACCTGCGCCGCCATCGAGCGCGTGCTCCATTGCGTGGCGTTGGCAGGCAAAGTCTGCGTCGTCAGTCGCACGATCTGCGCCGCGTCAACCTTCACCGGTCGCCCGCCGCGCGGCAAATCCTGCTCAATCGCCGCCAAGCCGCCCTCGATATAGCGATTGCGCCAGCGTCCGACTTGAACACGACCAACGCCCACCTGGGCGGCAATCGTATGGTTGTCCAACCCGTCCGCCGCACCCAGTACGATCTGCGCGCGGCGCGCCAATCGAACACTGACCGTCTTGGATCGAGCCAGCTGCAGCAACTTCGCTCGCTCCTCGTTCAACAACACAATCTCCGCCGCTTTGCGCATCGCTCGTTCCCCATTGATCGCCTCAATGGTAAGACAGGAATTGCGCTGATCGGCTCCGTTAATTATGAAGCACTACACTAGCTGTATGTGGGCAGTACCGTTAGCGGGTAACAAATAGACCGCCCCGTGAGCACTCGGCCTCCTCAGCTGGCTTGCCCGATTCTTAGCCAGTCTGGAGCACAAAGGAGCACTTCATGGGATTATTGGCTACGCCGGAGCAGCTCCGAGATATTAGGTCACCCGGACAGGAAACGACTCTATTCCACAGGAACCAACTTTATTCCCGAGGATACGACTTTAATTACATGCCACATTAATGTCCGTTTCTAAAAGCCCGCTCACTCCACCGTCACGCTCTTGGCGAGATTGCGCGGCTGATCGACGTCCGTGCCCTTCATGATGGCGACGTGATAGGCGAGCAGCTGCAGGGGTATGGTGTACACGATGGGCGATTGGAAATAGCTCACGTGTCTGGGCATCTCGATGACGGTAACACCGTCGCTCGGCTGCAACCCCGATTCCGGATCGGCGAAGACGATGAGCTCGCCGCCGCGCGCCCGCACCTCCATCAGATTCGACTTCAGCTTTTCCAACAGGTCGTTGTTGGGTGCCACGGCAACCACGGGCATATCCGCGTCCACGAGCGCGAGCGGACCGTGCTTGAGCTCGCCGGCCGGATAGCTCTCGGCATGAATGTAGGAGATCTCCTTGAGCTTCAGTGCCCCTTCCATCGCGATGGGATACAGGCCACCGCGACCGAGGAACAAGGTGTGGTGCTTGTCGGCGAAGCGCTCGGCGAGTTTGTGGATGACGGGATCGAGCGTGAGCGCCTTCTCGACGAGCGCAGGCAGTTCCACCAGCCGCGTGACCAGACCCCGCTCGCGCTCGGCGTCGGCGCCCTGATGGCGGGCGAGGGCGATGGTCAGCATGGCGAGCGCGGTCAGCTGGGTCGTGAATGCCTTGGTCGAGGCGACGCCGATCTCGGGGCCGGCGCGCGTCAGCATCACCAGCTCCGACTCGCGCACCAGGGAGCTTTCCGGAGCGTTGCAGATGGCAAGCTGGGATAGATAACCCGATTGCCGGGCAAGGCGCAGCGCCGCCAGCGTATCGGCCGTCTCGCCGGACTGCGAGATCGTGACGAACAGCGAGTCGGGCGGCACCAGCGGATTGCGGTAGCGGTATTCGCTGGCGATGTCGACTGCACACGGAAGGCGGCAGATCTGCTCGATGAAATAGCGCACCACGGAAGCGGCATGATAGCTGGTGCCGCACGCGACGATGTGCACGCACCGCACACGCTTGAAGACCTCGGTGGCGGCCGGGCCGAACGCGGCCTCCAGCAGGCGGCCGTGGGCGACGCGCTCGGCGAGTGTGTCCGCGATGGCGCGCGGCTGCTCGTGGATTTCCTTGAGCATGAAATGGCGGTATGGACCCTTTTCCGCCGGATCGGCGCTGAGGTCACTTTCCCGAACCGGCCGCTCCGCAGCGCCGCCCTTGCGGTCGACGATGCGCACGCTGGTGCGCCGGATCTCGGCGACATCCCCCTCCTCGAGAAACATGAAGCGCCGCGTCACGGGCAACAGCGCTGCAACGTCGGAGGCGACGAAATTCTCCTCGACACCGAGGCCGATGACCACGGGGCACCCCTGGCGCGCCACGACCAGTCGCTGCGGGTCGTGGTCACTGATCACGGCGAGCGCATAGGCACCTTGCAGCTCGGCGACGGTGGCTCGCACTGCTTCGAACAGATCCCGCAGGGTGTTCAAATGAAGATGAATGCGGTGCGCCACCACTTCGGTATCGGTCTCCGAAGTGAACCGATAGCCGCGCTTCTCCAGATCGGCCCGGAGTGCTTCGTGGTTTTCGATGATGCCGTTGTGCACGACGGCTAATCCGTCCTGCGAGACGTGAGGATGCGCATTGCGCTCGCTGGGCACGCCATGTGTCGCCCAGCGCGTATGCGCAATCCCGGTGCCGCCGCCGATAGGCGTCGCGGCCAAGGCTTGCTCGAGCATTTTGACCTTGCCGACGGTACGCATGCGGGCCAACCTGCCCGAATGAATGACCGCCAGACCCGCGGAGTCGTAACCCCGATACTCGAGCCGCCGCAACCCTTCAATCAGCACCGGGACGATATTGCGCTCGGCGATTGCTCCGACGATTCCGCACATGGCCTAGATCCTGCCGTCTCGAAAGTCCGTGAGTTTGCCTGAACTTCGCCGCGACCGTCCTGCCCCAGGAGCCGCCGGCTCTGTCGTCCGGGCACGACCGTTCGGAACAGTCCCGCCGCTCCCGCAGAGCCGCAGGCATGCACGCTCGCAAGCCGCGAATAGATCCCCGGTGCCTCGCGCACAATGGATCGTCGGGGCCAGGAGACCTTGTGTTAATTGAATTTTCGCAACCATTCCCCGCATGATCACAGCATTTTCTGCTAGAGGACCCCATCGGTCAATGCGGATGGACCGGCTCAAATCCATCCCATAGTCTGCCTCTGTGAGCACGGTATCCCGCCGACACCCTCCAAGCTACACGGACTTGCGGACGATGGCCCGCGCGAGCATCGCCGGCGCGATCAAGGTGCTCGATACGCGCCGTTTGACGGACAAGGAGGTGCACTCGGCGCGCAAGAACCTCAAGCGGGCGCGCGCGATGCTGCGCTTGCTGCGCCCCTCGATCGGAAAACGCGCATATCACCGCGAGAACGGATCGCTGCGCGACTGTGCACGAGGTCTGAGCATGCTGCGCGACGGCAGGGCGCTGCTCGACACCGCGACACTGCTTCGGGCCCGCGTCCGATCGGCCGATGAGCGCTCCGCCGTGAGGCGCCTGGCGGCGCTCTTGGAGCACGACCACATGCTGGCGCGGCGCGCGCTGACCCGAGACCGGACCGCCATCGACGCCATGCGCGAGACATTGCGGTCGAGCTACCGCCGAACCGCGCACTGGCGGCCGCGTCCTGGCACGGATCGGCCCGGCCGGGGCGTGAGGCGGGTCTACAGCCGCGGGTGCGCCGCCCAGAAACGCGCGCAGGCGCATCGAACCGCCGCGAATCTCCATGAGCTGCGCAAGCAAACCAAGTATCTGTACCACCAGCTCGAAGCACTCGAACCGCTGCAGCCGGGCCGGATCACCAGACTCGCAGAGCGGATGCGCCAATTGGCAGATTTGCTCGGAGACGAGCACAACCTGAATGTGCTGCGGGCGCGGGTTGCGCACAGCCCCCTCGAGCGTCGCGACCGCATCCGCCTGCGGCGGATCATCGACCACGCGCGCGCGAAGTTGGACCGTGCGGCGCTGGCCCGGGCACACCGCATGTACCGGCAACCGCCGGCCGTGTTCGCCGCCCTTCTCGATCGCCGTGCGCCGCCGGTGCGGGACACGTAGGGCCGCCCGGCGGAACCGCGGACCCGGCCGTGAAAGCCCCCTACTTGGGCTTCTTCACCGGCCGCTGCCAGTCCTCAAGGGTACTCTGACGGGCCCGCGCGATGGTGAGCCTGCCTGCGGGGACTTCATGGACGACGGTCGAGCCCGCGGCAATCGTGGCGCCCTCGCCCACCGTGATCGGCGCCACCAGCACGCTGTTCGATCCCGTGTGGGCATCGTCATGGATGATCGTGCGATGCTTGTTCGCGCCGTCATAGTTGGCGACGATCGTGCCGGCGCCGATGTTGACACGGGCGCCGACTTTCGCATCCCCGACGTAGGACAGGTGATTGGCCTTCGAATCCGTACCGAGGGTCGAGTTCTTGACCTCCACGAAGTTGCCGATGTGCACGCCCGGGCCGAGCGCGGTGGTCGGTCGCACGCGGGAAAACGGCCCGATGCGGGCGGCGGCGCCGATCACCGCACCGTCCAGCACGCAGAACGGAAACAGCTCGGTGTCATCGCCCACTTCGCTGTCGCGTATGACGCAGCCGGAACCGATGCGGACCCGGTTGCCGAGCTTCACCCTGCCTTCGAATACCACGTTGACGTCGACGAAGACGTCCTGACCATGCGTGACCGAGCCGCGCACGTCGATGCGAGCCGGATCGACCACCGTCACACCAGCCGTCATGAGCGTCTGCGCCGCCCGGCGCCGGCAGACTGCCTCGAGCTGCGCAAGCTGCGTCTTGTCATTGACACCCAGGGCATCGATGGAATCGGCGAGGGACACCGCGGTGACCGTGGCGCCCTGCGCCACCGCCAGCCCGATCACGTCGGTGAGGTAGTACTCGCCCTGCGCGTTGTCGTTGCGCAACTGCGCGAGCCAGTCCTTGAGCCGGCGCGCCGGCGCTGCCAACACCCCGGTGTTGCATTCCCGGACGGCGAGCTGCTCGGGCGTCGCATCCTTCTGCTCGACGTTGCGCACGACTCGACCGGACGCATCGCGCACGATCCGGCCGTAGCCGGCCGGATCCTCGGGCACCATCGTGAGCACGGCCAGCTCGCCGGCGGCGCCTATTCGGACCAGGCGCGCGAGCGGCTCTGCGCCGAGCAGGGGCACGTCGCCGTACAGCACCAACACAGTATCGCCGTCCGGGACGTGCGGCACCGCCTGCTGCACGGCATGGCCGGTGCCGAGTTGCCGCTCCTGCGGGACCCATTGCACGCTTTCGCCGGGAAATGCGGCCCGTACCTGCTCGCCGGCATGGCCGTACACGACCAGGATGCGCTGCGGCGAGAGGCGGTGAGCCGTATCGAGGACGTGCGCGAGCAGCGGCCGCCCGGTCAGCGGCTGCAGCACCTTCGGCAGCCCGGAGTTCATCCGCCTGCCCTCGCCCGCGGCGAGAATCACCACCGAAAGCCCCGTCGAGTGCGTGGACGCTGCAGTGCTCATACGGACCCTTATGGTGCGGGCCAGGCGCCGGCGCGCATCTAGCTCCGGATTTTTCGCAGCCGCGCGATGACTTTCAATTGCGCCGCCGCGCGGGCGAGTTCGGCCAGCGCCTCGGCCTGAGTGATCAGGCCGCTGCGGTCCTTCAGCGCCTCCTCGGCGCGCTGCTTGGCGGCAAGCGCCGCGGCCTCGTCGATGTCTTTGGCGCGCAGCGCCGTGTCGGCCAGAACCGTCACATGATGCGGCTGTACCTCGATCGCCCCGCCGCCGACGAAGAAGAACTGCTCCTGGCCATCCGGTGTCTGAATCCTGACCTCGCCCGGCTTGAGCATCGAGAGCAGCGGCGCGTGGCGCGGCGCCACGCCGATGTCACCCTGGGAGGCCGGCGCGAACACCATGGTGGCCGCCCCCGAGAAGACTTCGCCCTCGGCACTGACGATGTCGACCTGAATGGTGCTCGGTTGGGTCATGACGCACCTCCTACTGCAGCGTCTTGGCCTTGGCCACCGCTTCGTCGATGGTACCGACCATGTAGAACGCCTGCTCCGGCAGGTGGTCGAAATCCCCGTTGATGATGCCCTTGAAGCCGCGGATCGTCTCGGCAAGCGGCACGATCTTGCCGTCCTGGCCGGTGAACACCTTGGCCACGTTGAACGGCTGGGACAGGAAGCGCTGAACCTTGCGCGCGCGATACACGGTACGCTTGTCGTCTTCCGACAACTCGTCCATGCCGAGGATGGCGATGATGTCCTGCAGCTCCTTGTAGCGCTGCAGCACGGCCTGCACGCCGCGCGCGGTGTTGTAGTGCTCTTCCCCGACCACCAGCGGATCGAGCTGCCGGCTGGTGGACTCCAGCGGGTCGACCGCCGGATAGATGCCGAGCGTGGCAATCTGACGCGACAGCGCGACGATGGCGTCCAGGTGCGCAAAGGTCGTCGCGGGTGACGGGTCGGTCATGTCGTCCGCGGGCACGTAGACCGCCTGGATGGAGGTGATCGAGCCGGTCTTGGTGGAGGTGATGCGCTCCTGCAGAACGCCCATCTCCTCGGCCAGCGTGGGCTGATAGCCCACCGCCGAGGGCATGCGCCCGAGCAGCGCCGACACTTCCGTGCCGGCGAGCGTGTAGCGGTAGATGTTGTCGATGAACAGCAGCACATCGCGGCCCTTGCCGCCGTCGGCGTGGACTTGATCGCGGAAATATTCGGCCATCGTCAAGCCGGTCAGCCCCACGCGCAGGCGGTTGCCCGGCGGCTCGTTCATCTGGCCGTACACCATGGCCACCTTGGAATTGGACAGCTCGCGCGGATCGATGACGCCCGCATCGATCATCTCGTGATAGAAGTCGTTCCCCTCGCGCGTGCGCTCGCCGACTCCGGCGAACACCGACAGGCCGCTGTACTGCTTGGCGATGTTGTTGATCAGCTCGAGCATGTTGACGGTCTTACCGACCCCGGCGCCGCCGAACAGGCCGACCTTGCCGCCCTTGGCGAAGGGCACCAGCAGATCAATCACCTTGATGCCCGTGACCAACAGCTCCTGGCCGCCGGCCTGCTCCTCGAACGACGGCGGCGGCCTGTGGATCGGCAGGTACTGATCGGCCTCGACCGGGCCTCGGTTGTCCTGCGGGGCGCCGAGCACGTCCAGGATGCGTCCGAGCGTCGCCGCACCGACCGGTACCGAGATCGGAGCGCTGGTGGCGATGACCGCCAGTCCGCGCTTGAGCCCCTCCGAGGGTCCCATGGCGATTGCGCGCACGATGCCGTCGCCGAGCTCCTGCTGCACCTCGAGGGTGAGATCGTGGTCTTTGACCTTCAGCGCATCATAGACATGCGGCAGGGCATCGCGCGGAAACTCCACGTCGATGACGGGGCCGATGATCTGGGTGATCTTGCCTTCGGGCGTGCTTGCCATGTGTTGTCTCTCTTGCGTCTTCATACTGCCGAGGCTCCGCCGACGATCTCCGCGAGTTCCTTGGTGATCGCGGCCTGGCGGGCTTTGTTGTATATCAGTTGCATTTCCTCGACGAGCTTGCCGGCATTGTCCGTGGCGGCCTTCATGGCCACCATGCGCGCCGCCATCTCCGCGGCGACATTCTCGACGGCCGCCCGATAGACTTGTGATTCGACGTAGCGGATCAGCAGCGCGTCGAGGATCTGCGCGGCTTCCGGCTCGTAGATATAGTCCCAATGCTCGCGCGGTTCGCCGTCTTGGGTCGGGTCGAGCGGCAGGATCTGCGTCACGATGGGCCGCTGCGTCATGGTGTTGACGAATTCGGCGTTCACCAGAAACAGCCGATCGATGTTCCCGTCACGGTAGGCATCCAACATGACCTTCACGGTGCCGATGAGGTCCTTCACGTGCGGCCGGTCGCCCAGGTGCGAGACACTGGCGACGATCGGGGTGTCCAGCCGGCGGAAGAACGCCATGCCCTTGGCGCCCACCAGGCACAGCTTGACGGCGGCGCCCTGGCCCTGCCATTCGCGGATCAGCAGCAGGGTCTGCTTGAAGACGTTGGCGTTCAGCGCGCCGGCAAGACCGCGATCGGTCGAGATCATGATGATGCCGACGGACTTTACGCTCGTGCGACGTTGCAGGTAGGGGCTGCGGTAGTCGGGATTGGCCGCGGTCAGATTGCCGATCACGGCCCGCATCTTTTCCGCGTACGGACGCGCGGCGCGCAACCGTTCCTGGGCGCGGCGCATCTTGCTGGTGGCCACCATCTGCATGGCGCGCGTGATCTTCTGAGTGTTCTTGACACTCGTGATCTTGGCGCGGATTTCCTTGGTGCCCGGCATCAGGCGACCCTCAATAGGTCCCCGTTGCGATGAAGTCCTCGACGCACTTCTTCAGCTCCGCCTCGACATCCTTGCTCAACTTCGGCTCGCGGTCGATGCGCTCGAGCAGCGCGGCGTGGTTAGAGCGGGCGAAGGCCTGCAGGGCCGTCTCGAACGCCACGACTCTCTTCAACTCCACCTTGTCCATGTAGCCGGTATTGACCGCGAAGATCGACAACGCCATTTCCGCGACGGACATCGGCATGTACTGCTTCTGCTTCATCAGCTCGGTGACACGCTGGCCGCGCTCGAGCTGCCGGCGCGTGGTCTCATCGAGATCCGAGGCGAACTGCGCGAACGCTGCCAGCTCCCGGTACTGTGCCAGCGCCAGACGGATGCCCCCGCCGAGCTTCTTGATGATGTCGGTCTGGGCGGCCCCGCCGACGCGCGAGACCGAGATGCCGGCGTTCATCGCCGGGCGGATGCCGGAGTTGAACAGGTCGGTCTCGAGGAAGATCTGCCCGTCGGTGATGGAAATGACGTTGGTCGGCACGAATGCCGTGACGTCGCCGGCCTGGGTCTCGATGATCGGCAAGCCGGTGAGCGAGCCTGATTTGCCCTTGACCGCCCCCTGGGTCCGCATCTCGACGTATTCCTCGCTGACGCGCGCGCTGCGCTCGAGCAGCCGCGAGTGCAGGTAGAACACGTCGCCGGGAAAGGCCTCGCGGCCGGGCGGGCGCCGCAGCAGCAGCGAGATCTGCCGGTATGCGACCGCCTGCTTGGAGAGGTCATCGTACACGATCAGCGCATCCTCGCCGCGGTCCATGAAGTACTCGCCGATCGTGCAGCCGGAGTAGGCGGCGATGTACTGCATGGCGGCCGGGCTCGAGGCGGATGCCACCACCACCGCCGTATGCGCCAGCGCGCCGTGCTCCTCGAGCTTCTTCACCACCGCGGCCACGGTCGACTGCTTCTGGCCGATCGCCACGTAGATGCACTTCACCCCGGAGTTCTTCTGATTGATGATGGTGTCGACCACGAGAGCGGTCTTGCCCGTCTGGCGATCGCCGATGATGAGCTCGCGCTGACCGCGGCCGATGGGCACCATCGAGTCGATCGCCTTGTAGCCGGTCTGCACCGGTTGGCTGACCGGCTTGCGGTAGATCACCCCGGGCGCGACCCGCTCGATGGGCGCGGTGCGAGTGGCGTTGATCGGGCCCTTGCCGTCGATCGGGCGTCCCAGCGCGTCGACCACCCGGCCGAGCAGCTCCGGTCCGACCGGCACCTCGAGAATGCGGCCCGTCGTCTTGACGGTGTCGCCTTCGCGCAGATGCTGGTAGTCGCCGAGCACCACCGCGCCGACCGAGTCCTGCTCGAGGTTCAGGGCCAGCCCGAAAGTGTTGCCCGGGTACTCGAGCATCTCGCCGTAGCGCGCGTCGGCCAGGCCGTAGATGCGCGTGATGCCGTCGGTGACCGACACGATGGTGCCGACGTCGCGCGCCTCGGTCCCTGCGGTGAAGTTCTCGATCCGCTGCTTGATCAGATCGCTGATTTCGGATGCCTTGATGGCCATAACAGTGTTCCCCGGGAAAATGCTTACGCGGTCAACGCACGGGCGACGCGCTCGAGCCTGCTGCGCAACGAGCCATCGATGACCAGATCGCCGGCGCGCACGCTGGCGCCGCCGATCAATGCCGGATCATGCGTGCAACGCAGACGCACGGTACGCCCCAGCCGCCGCTCGAGCGCCGCGGCGAGCATACCCTGCTGGGTCTCACTCAGCGCGCAGGCAGAGGTCACCTCCACATCGACAGTCCCCTCGGCCCGAGCCTTGAGGTCCTCGAAGCGCGCGGAGACTTCCGCCAGACAGCCGAGCCGGTGATTTTCGGCGAGTATGCGGATGAAGTTGCGTGTGGCCGGCTCCAGGCTCGGGCCGGCGACGGCCGCCACCAGCTCGGCAAGCTGCTCGCTCGGGATGCGCGGATCGTGCAGCAAGGCCTCGACCCGTGGATCGGCGACCGCGCGCGCGGCGCGGCGCAAGGCTTCGGACCACGGCGCAAGCTGGCCGCGCGCCGCCTCGAAGGCGGCCTTGGCATAGGGTCTGGCGATGGTGCTCTTGTCCGGCATCGTCTGGCTCGCTCAGATCTGTGCGGCGAATTCTTCGAGCAGCGCCGCGTGAGCGTGGGGATCGATCTCGCGCTCGAGGAGCTTCGCGGCGGCCGCCACGGCGATCGCGCCGACCTGCCGGCGCAGCTGCTCGCGGGCGCGGGCGGCATCCAGCTCGATCTGCTGCTGCGCGGCGACGAGCAGGCGCTGGCCCTCCTGCGTCGCGGCAACGCGGGCGTGCTCGACGATCTCGTTGGCGCTGTGCTGGGCCTGATCGAGGATGACGCCGGCACGCTCGCGCGCCTCGCGCAGGATCGCCTCGGCTCCCGCGCGGGCCTGCCTCAGTTCCTCCTCGCCCTTGTCGGCCGCAGCCAAACCTTGCGCAATCCGCCGCTCACGCTCCTGCATCGGGCCGAGGATCATCGGCCACACGAATTTCATCGTAAACCAGACGAGCGCGGCGAACGCCAGCATCTGGACGAGGAGCGTCAGATTTATATGCACGGTCGCCTCCTTCCGAGAAGCGCTTTAGCGGGGGCCCGCAGGCGGCTCAATGGGCCGCGTGCAGCGCCGAGAGGAACGGGTTCGCGAACATGAAGAACAGCGCGAACCCGATGCCGATCATGGCCACCGCGTCGACGAGCGCCGCGACCAGGAACATCTTCACCTGCAGCGCGGGCATCAACTCGGGCTGGCGGGCCGAGCCCTCGATGAAGCGGCCGCCGAGAATGCCGAAACCGATGGCGGTGCCGAGCGCGCCGAGGCCGAAGATGATGCCCACGGCGAGCGCGGTCATGGCTTGGATGAGTGCGATGTTTTCCATTCAAATCTCCTCGGACAGGAATGCATTTTGGATCGAGACGAGCCGGTCAGTGGCGCTCATGCGCCATCGAGAGATACACGACGGTGAGCACCATGAAGATGAAGGCCTGAAGCGTGATGATGAGCAGGTGAAAGACCCCCCACGCGAAGGTCAGCACCAGCTGCATGATGGCCAGCCCCCAGCCGCTGAGCGTACCGAGCATCGGGTAACCATGCACGAGCGTCAGCAGCGCCAGCAGCACGAAGATCATCTCGCCGGCGAACATGTTGCCGAACAGACGCAGCGCCAGCGACAGGGGACGGGCCAGATGGGTGACCGATTCCAGCAGGAAGTTGATCGGCACGAACAGGGCCTGCACGAACACGTTCTTGCTGGTGAAGGGTTGCAGCGTGAGCTCGGCGAGAAAACCGCGCGCGCCCTTCACCTTGATGCTGTAGTAGAGGGTCAGGAAGAACACCGGCAGGGACAAACCGAACACGCAGTTCAAATCGTTGCTCGGCACCACCTTCAGATGGCTCAAGCCGATCGTGTGGGCGATGCCCGGCAGCAGATCGACCGGCAGCAGATCCATGAAGTTGAACAGGAATACCCAGCAGAAGAGGGTGAGCGCGAGCGGCGCGATCAGCGGATTGGTGCCGTGGAAGATGTCCTTCACCTGGCCGTCCACCCACTCGACGACCAGCTCGACGAAGCTCTGGAAGCCGCGCGGCGCGCTGGCGGTGCCGCTCGCCATCCGGCGCGCCACCCAGTAGAAGCTGCCGGCGAACAGCACCGCGAGCAGCACCGAGAAGAACACCGTGTCGTAGTTGATCACGGTGAAATTGATGAGCGACGTCTGCGGCTTGTTGCTCAGATAGGTGAGATGCTCGGTGACGTACTCACCGATCCGCGCCGACCCAGATGCTGTCATGAAGCTCGATCTCTCACTGTATTCGCAACGCCCGCCTTCGCTGGCGGCGCCGGTTCAACCAATTTCTCGTTGCGCGCACGGCCACCCGGCCACAGGGCGGCTGACAGCGCGATCCAGTAAACGAAAAGGGTCGCGGTGAAAGCCGCGAACATTGCCAGTGGCGCGACCTTCATCGCTTTGAAGGCCACCACGAACAGCCCGATCACGGCGACGAGCTTCAGCGCCTCCCCCCTGTAGAAGGCGGCGAGCGCGGCGCGCGCATCCGCACTCCTGCTGCCGAAGGCAACGAGCACCATCACCAGGCTCGCCACCGTCCCGATACCCCCGCCGAGCAATGCGGAAAATGCCGGCCGTCCTCCGCCGACCGCCCAGGCGAGTCCTGCGGCCACTATCGTTACGGCCGCCTGGCCCAGCACGACGCCGAAAGCCAGCCGCCGCGCTTGGGGCAGGTCGATCACGGTCACCGAACTCTCACTCGCAGGTCTGATGCGTCGCGCCGGAACGTCGCCCGGCTCGTGGACGCGTCCACCCGCGGCGGACCGAAAAAGCCGCGCGATTATATTGACCGGGTTCGGGGGAGTCCACTCCATTGGACGGCGGCCCAAATCGGTGAAATTCGTGTGAAATCAATCCGCGGCGCGCCCGGAGCGGCATTCCCCGCGGTCCGTTCAACGAATGTGGGCGAGAATGCCGTCCAATTCATCGAGACTATTGTAGGAAATCACCAGCGAGCCCTGGCCGCCCGTGGCCTGGCGAATGGCCACCCGGGCCCCGAGCTTCTCGGTGAGCTGCTGCTCCAGGTGGCGCACGTCGGGATCCGCCGCGGGCGGTGCGCTGCGCGCTTCGCCCGGTGGGTTCAGCATGCGGCGCACCAGGACCTCTGTCTGGCGCACCGACAGACCCTTGGCCACGACCTCGGCGGCCGCCCGCTGCTGTGCCGCGCGCTCGGGCAGCGCGAGCAGCGCCCGGGCGTGCCCCATCTCGATCCGGCGCCGCTCGATCAGCTCGCAGACTTCCGCGGAGAGCTCCAGCAGCCGCAGCAGATTGCTCACCCCGGCGCGCGAGCGGCCCACCGCGGCGGCGGCCTGCGCGTGCGTGAGCCGGAATTCGCTGATCAGTCGCTGCAGCGCCCGCGCCTCCTCCAGGGGGTTGAGGTTCTCGCGCTGAATGTTCTCGATCAGCGCCACGGCAATCGCCGCGTCGTCGGGAATGTGCCGCACGATCGCCGGGATGTCCGCGAGACCGGCCAGCTGCGCGGCACGCCAGCGGCGCTCGCCCGCGATGATCTCGTAGCGCGCCCCCCCGGCGCCTGCCACCGGCAGGGGCCTCACGACGATCGGCTGCACCACGCCCTGGGCCTTGATCGAGCCGGCCAGCTCTTCCAGGGACTCCGGATGCAGGTCCGTGCGCGGCTGATATTTGCCGCGCTGCAGCGCATCGAGCGGCAGCCGCCTCAGCTCGTCCCCTTCGGGGGCGGGGCGCTCGGCAGAAGGCGTTTGGGCGTCGGACTGCGGCGCACGGGCGCTCGAGCCCAGCAGGTCCGCCAGACCGCGGCCCAAGGTCGGTTTCTTCTGGGTCATGAGGCTTCGTCCGTGCCATCGGCCGCTGCCGCCGGCAGCGGATCCGGCTCAGGCATCCCGGCCGGGTCGAGGCGGACTTCATCGCGGCGAATCATTTCCCCGGCGAGCGCGAGGTACGCGAGCGCCCCCCGGGAATCCTTGTCGTGAAGGAGGACGGGCCGGCCGAAGGAGGGCGCCTCGGCCAGACGGATATTGCGGGGTATCACCGTACGAAACACCTTCTCACCGAAGTGCATCAGCAGCTGGGCGCTGACCTCGTTGGCCAGATTGTTGCGCGGATCGAACATGGTGCGCAGGATGCCCTCGATCTCGAGCGATGGATTTGCCGTGCCGCGCAGCTGCTCAATGGTCCCGAGCAGGGCCGAGAGTCCCTCCAGGGCGTAGTACTCGCATTGCATGGGAATGAGCACGCTGTCGGCCGCGACCAGAGCATTGACCGTGAGCATGTTGAGCGCCGGCGGACAATCGACGAGGATCACATCATATGCGTCACGCACCGGCGCCAGAGCCCGCCGCAGGCGGCTCTCGCGACCCGCGGGCAGCGCGAGCAAGCGCACTTCCGCGGCGGTAAGGTCCTGATTGGCGGGCAAGAGCGCATAGCCGCCCTGCTCGACCACATGCAGCGAGGCGCCGAGCTCGGCTTCCCCGAGCAGGACCTCGCAGGTGCTGCGCTCGAGCTGCGATTTGTCGACCCCGCTGCCCATGGTGGCATTGCCCTGGGGATCGACGTCCAGCAATAGCACCCGCCGCCGGGTGGCGGCCAGCGAGGCGGCCAGGTTCACCGCCGTGGTGGTCTTGCCGACACCGCCTTTCTGATTGGCGATCGCGATGACGCGCTTCATGGGGACGACAGTGTACTTCACCGCCGTCCCGGGACCCTCGGGGTACGGCGGATATTCAGCCGCGAGGCCCGGCCCGCAACCGCTCGCGCGCCATCCGATCGGCCACGACGCTGCTCGGCAGTCCCTCGCGGCTCGCACGCTCGAAAATCACGGTGAGCCGCCCGGGAATCTTCTCGATGTCGGCGCGGACTTCGGCCTCGGAGGCACCGCCCCGGTACTCGTGTGCCACACTGATGATGCCGCCGGCATTGATGACATAGTCCGGGGCATACAGGATGCCGGCCTTCATCAGCGCGTACCCGTCGGCCTCGCGCGCCAGCTGATTATTTGCCGCACCCGCCACGACCCGCACCCGCAGCCGCGGGATGGACTCTTCATTGAGCACGGCGCCGAGCGCGCACGGTGCCAGGACGTCCGCCGCCTCGGCCGCGATGGCGCCAGGCGCCACTACGACGGCACCCAGCTCGTCTCGTACCTGCTCGGCCAGCGCCGCACGGGCATCGGCCACTTTCAGACGAGCGCCCGCCGCGGCGAGCAGCCGGCACAAGGGGTGTCCGACACCACCCAGGCCCTGGACCGCGACGGTCAGCCCATCAAGCTCACACCCGAGCTGGAAGCGAACGGCGGCCTGAATGCCGAGGAAGACGCCCAGGGCGGTCTTCGGTCCGGGGTCGCCGCCCGCTTCACCGGCCGCGCGCTTCAGGCCGCTCACGAACGACGTCTGGCGAGCAACCTGCTCCATATCGCCCGTGGTCGTGCCCACGTCCTCGGCCGTGATGTATCGGCCGCCGAGTGAATCGACCAGCCGCCCAAACGCGGCAAACAGCTCCGGCGACTTGTCCCGGCGCGAATCGCCGAGAATCACGGCCTTGCCCCCGCCCAAGCCGAGCTCGGCCATCGCATTCTTGTAGCTCATGCCGCGCGAGAGGCGCAGCGCGTCCGTGAGCGCCTCGTCGGCCGATCCATAGGTCCACATCCGGCAACCGCCCGCCGCCGGTCCGAGCACCGTGGAATGAATTGCAACCACCGCGCGCAATCCGGTCGCGGCATCATGGCCGAACACCACCTGCTCGTGGCCGTCGAAGTCCGGCAGGGTGAATAGATCCATGATTTCGGCTCCAAGATGACCAGGCGCGCGCCAGAGCGCCGCCACCATACGCCCGGGCGATGCACGGTGCGTCACAAAGCTTGCTCAGAGATCGACTCAGGTGAATGATTCATTGCATGATTACCTCGAGCGACGAGATGATTTATGCAAGCTGACCTGGACCGTGGCGATGTCCGCATCCTCGACCTCGTCCAGGAGCACGGGAATCTATCGGCGGCCGAAGTCGCCGAACGTCTGGGGATGACGCCCTCGACATGCTGGCGCCGCATGAGCCGCCTGGAACAGACCGGTGTGATCCGCAAGCGTGTCGCGCTGCTCGATCGCGAGAAGGTCGGCCTGAACGTGCTGGTCTTCTCGCAGGTCAAGCTTGCCGGTCACGGGCGCGACGCATTGCTGAAGTTCGAGCAAGCGGTGCGCCGGCATCCGGAGATCCTCGAGTGCTACACCCTGATGGGCGAAACCGATTTCCTGCTGCGCATCGCCTGCCGCGACATCAAGGCGTACGAGGCCTTCTTTCTCGATCACCTCTCGCGCTTTCCGGGCGTGCAGTCGGTGCACTCGCTCATCGCGCTGTCGGTCATCAAGGAAACGACCCTGCTACCGCTCGGCGCCGCCGCCAATCGCTAGCGCTGGGCGCTGAGCACGATCAGGCAGCGGTCCTCGGCGAGACCTGGCACGCTCAGCGGCAGGGATTCGACCCGCCACAGCGGCGGCAGGGCATCGATTTCCGCCTTCGGCCACTTGCCTTTCAAAGCCAGGATATGGGTTCGCGGGCCGCACAGCGGTGCGACGGCTGTCACCAGCGACGGCAGCGCGGCGAACGCACGCGCCAGAACGGTATCGAACGGGGCCTCCGGCCGCACGGTCTCGACGCGTCCCTGCAGCGTGTCGACGTTCATCAGCCCCAGCAGGTGCGCCGCATGGGAGACGAAGCGGATCTTCTTCCCGCTCGAATCGATCAGCGTGAAGCGCCGGTCCGGATTGGCCAGCGCGAGCGGCAGGCCCGGGAAGCCCGCGCCGGTGCCGACGTCCGCGATGCGCACACCCTGTAGATGGCGATGCACGGCGAGGCTGTCGAGCAGGTGGTGCGTTACCATGTCGGCCCGGTCCGTGATGGCCGTCAGGTTGAAGCGGCGATTCCAGCGCGCCAACTCCTCGAGCAGGCGCAGCAGCCGCGCGGCGTCGTGCTCCGTCAGGGCCACGCCCAATGCGGCGGCGGCGTGGATCAGCGCGGCCGGGTTGCCGGGGGCGTCGGCCGCAGCGTGCGTCGGATGCGAGGAACTCATGGATCGAATGGTCTCGGACCGCGCTGATTGTGGCAGAGCCGCCCGCCGCGGGGTGAAAAATTCGCCATGAGGACGCTGAGGTGAGGCTGCTGCTGGTGGAAGACGACGCCATGATCGGCGAGGCAATCCGCGCCGGACTGCGGCGCGACGGCTTTGCGGTCGATTGGGTGCACGACGGGGAAACCGCCGAGCAGGTGCTCGCAGGCGAATCCTTCGACCTGCTGCTGCTGGACCTGGGCCTGCCGCGCAAGAGCGGCCTTGCGCTCTTGCGCGGCCTGCGCGAGCGCGGCAACGGCATGCCGGTGATCATCCTCACGGCGCGGGATGCGGTCAGCGATCGGGTGCAGGGGCTGGATGCCGGTGCCGACGACTATCTGGTCAAGCCCTTCGATCTGGACGAGTTGGCCGCGCGCATCCGTGCGCTGCTGCGCCGCAAATCCGGACATGCGGCGCCCGCGATCGAGCATCTGGGCGTGATCCTCAATCCCGCCACGCACAGCGTGCGGCGCGGCGGCGAGGAGATCGCCCTCTCACCGAAGGAGTTCGCGCTGCTGCATCTGCTGATGGAGCGTCCCGGCACCCTCCACTCGCGTACCCGGATCGAGGAGCGGCTCTATGGCTGGGGCGAGGAAATCGACAGCAACGCCGTGGAGGTGCACGTGCACGGGCTGCGCCGCAAGCTCGGCGCCGATTTCATTCGCACGGTGCGCGGCGTCGGCTACCGGGTGCGGCCGGCATGACGATCCGCTCGCTGCGGGCACGCCTGCTCGCGTGGCTCCTCGGCGGCATCGCCGTGGTCGGCCTGTGCGGCGGCGTGGTCGTGTACCGCAATGCGCTGAAGCAGGCCGATGGCTTTTTCGACTATCACCTGAAGCAGACGGCCGTGGTGCTGCGCGATCTGCCGGTCGAGTACCTCTGGCCAATGCCGTCGTCGATTCCCTCGCGCGCCCGGGCCTACGGCTTCGTGATCCGGGTCTGGACGATCTACGGCCAACTGATCTATCGAACGCCGGTACAGACCGCGCTGCCCAACCTGACCGCGTTGGGCTTCTCGACGGTCAAGACGCCGCAGGGCAGCTGGCGTGTCTACGGCGTTGCCTCCTCGACGCGGGTGATCCAGGTGGCGCAGCCGATGCGCGTACGTCAGCAACAGGCGATCGAGCTGGCGATGAAAGCTCTGGTGCCGTTCGCGCTGGCCGTACCGATCCTCGGCCTGCTGGTGTGGTTCGCCGTCGGCCACACGCTCGAGCCGCTGCAACGGCTCGCCGCATCGGTCAAAGCCCGCCGCCTGGACGCGCTGGAGGCCCTGCCGCTTGCGGGCCTGCCCGATGAGGTCCAGCCCTTGGTCGGGGCGCTGAACGATCTGCTCGGGCGCTTGACCGGCGCGCTCGAGCGTGAGCGGGCATTCATCGCCGACGCGGCCCACGAGCTGCGCACACCGCTCACCGCGCTGCATCTGCAGCTGGGCGCCCTGGAACGCGCCGGGACCGACGAGGAACGGGCCGAGGCAACGCAAAGGCTCTCCGCCGGCGTGCAACGCTCGATCCGGCTGGTCGAGCAACTGCTCTCGCTCGAGCGGCAGGCGCCGCGCACGGAGGCGGCGCGCGGCCGCATTGCGCTCGATGAGCTCGCGCGCGAGGTTGTGGCGGAGCTGGTTCCGCTCGCCGACGCGCGCGGGATCGACCTCGGCATGGCGGAGGCGCAGCGGGCGCTCATACAAGGGGAATCCGACTCGATCGCGACGCTGGTGCGCAATCTAGTCGACAATGCCGTGCGTTACACGCCCGGAGGTGGCCGGGTCGATGTGTCGGTGATCGCCCCCGGCGCGGCCGGCCAGCCGGTGAAATTGAGGGTCGCCGACAATGGGCCGGGCATCGCGCCCGAGGAGCGGGCCCGGGTGTTCGACCGTTTCTACCGCCATCCCGGCACTCAGGTGCCCGGCAGCGGCCTGGGACTCGCCATCGTGAAGGCCATCGCGGACGCCCATGGCGCCGACATCGAGCTCGGCGCAGGGGAAGGCGGCCGCGGCCTGGCGGTAACCGTCTCGTTTCCGGCGATCTCACCGAGCTGACGTGCGTACGCGGCGGCTCGGACCGCGCCTCATTTCGCGCGCTTGGACTTCAGCGCCAGCAGGAACTGCGCGATGGCGGCGCGATAGGCCCGCCGGTCGGTCCTCGGCGTGAAATCGCTGCTGGCGTTGGTCGCGGTCAGCAACTCGACTCGATCGCCGTAGAAGCGCAACAGGTAGGCCAGCTGCCGGGCATCGGCCGCGCGCGCGCCACCGCGTGCGAGCCCCTGCACGATCAGTACCGGCTGCAGGATGCGCCGCACGTTGCCGATCGGAGAGATCCGACGCAGATACTCGGCGGTCTCGGGGTCCTGCGGATTGCCAAACCGCGCCGCGCGGAACTGACGCTGGAATTTGGGACCGTGCGCGGCGTAATCGGCGAGGTTGGCAATGCCATCGATGTCGATCGCCCCGAGCAGATGCCGATCGAACAGCGCCAGCGCGTTCACCGCCAGCCAACCGCCATATCCGCGACCCATCACCACGATCCGGCGCGCATCGAACCCCGGCTGCAAGCCAATCCAGACCATCAGCGTACCGATGTCGCGGAGCGCATCCGGGCGCTGCGTTCCGGCGGCCAGGGCGCGGAAGTCCCGCCCGTAGCCCGCAGAGCCGCGCACGTTCGGCGCGATCACCGCATAGCCGAGATCGTTGGTCACGAACTGCAGAAACGGCCGCCAGCGGGGCCGGAACTGGCCGGCGGCGCCGGCGTGCAGCACGATCAGCACCGGTGCGGGCCCCGGGCCGGGTGGCAGATAGACGTACGCGGACAGCATCCGCCAATGGCCATCGACCCGGTCCCAGGTCGGGTAGTGGATGAGCCGGCCCGTGGCCGGCGCGGCGGTGGCAAGTGTGCCCGCAGTCCCGCGCGTCCAGCGCCGAACCAGGCCGTTCCGCAGGTCATATACGTACGCTTCCGGCGGCTGCCAGCCGGACTGGAAGGTCAAACCCAGTCGGTGTCCGGAATCGAATTGCAGGTTGCCGATGACCCCGTCGTGCAGCCACGGCACCGCGACATCGAGCCGCAGCTGCCGATTGAGGATGTGCAGGGCGCTGTGCCCGTCGTCATCGAGCGCGTAGGCGATGTAGTGGCCGTTGGGGCTGGCCGCGAACTGCTCGACGCTCCAGGGGGCTCGGGCCGAGAGCGCCCGCACGCGGCCCGACGCCTCGTCCAGCTGCAACAGCCGCTCGTACTGCCCGCCCTGGTCCGAAATGTAGTCAATCGCGGCTCCGCCGGGGGCGAAGCGGGCGCCGCGGACACGGGCCGCCGGGATGGGCAACCGGCGCAGCGCGCCGTCGGCAATACGCCCGAGATAGAGCGACTCGTCATCGGGTCCCGTATCGTCCTGCAAGAGCACGTGCCGCCCAGTGCGCGACCAGTCGAGCAGCCGCCAACGGCCGGCCAGCCCGCCGACCACCAGCCGGGGAAACCCGGTCCCCGCGGCCGCCGTGACGTAGACCGCCTCCTGGTCGCCATCCGGGGTGGCCGCGAGAAAGGCAATGCGCCGGCCGTGAGCCGACCAGACAGGCAGACCGATCACCGGCTGGCCGGAGGCCAGCGCATGGGTCGTATGCGGGCCAAGCACATACCACACGGTACCCCGCGTCGATCGCTGCGCGTACAGCACTCTGTTGCCCACGCGCGGGGCGAGCGCCCACGGGACCCGGCCGCCCGGCGCGGCCAGTGTGATCGGCTTGCGCCCTGGGGAGGTGAGCTGCCGCAGCAAATGCCGGCCGCGCTCGTGCACGTCGATCAGCATTCCGCCGCCCGGCAGCCAGCCGAGGAAGCGCGAGCCACGCCAGCGCTCGGCACGGGCCAGACGGCGCATGATTTGCGGCTCGGGGGACGGCATATCGCTGAAATGCAGCGCGCCGCCGTGGCGATCCAGGACGCGCGCGGGGCGCGCCCCCGCGCACGGCACGAGACAAACAGCGAGTAATGCCGTGGCGGCGAGCGCCCGGCCAGCCATCGTCGGGAAAGACATGTGCCTATGCTAACTCAACCGGCTACCATCGCCGCATGAACGATGAAGCAACGGCGCAGCCGACCCCGAGGCTCTGGCGCCATCCCGACGGCATCACGGCGATCGATGCCGAATATCTGTATCCCGGCCACGCCGCCGCGCACCTCGTGCAGCAGGGCTCTCGGGCGGCGTTCGTCGATGTCGGCACCAACGATTCGGTGCCGTATCTTCTGGCGGGACTGCGCGCGCTCGGTGTGGCGCCCCAGGCGGTCGAGTTCGTCCTGCTCACCCACGTCCACCTGGATCACGCGGGGGGCGCCGGGCGGCTCATGCGCGCGCTGCCGAATGCGGTGTGCGTCGTGCATCCACGCGGCGCGCAGCACATGATCGACCCGGCCAAGCTCACCGCCGGCGCGCGCGCCGTGTACGGCGCGGAGCGCTTCGAGCGCCTGTATGGGCATATCGAGCCCATTGCCGCCGAGCGGGTCCGGATCACCCAGGACGGCGAGTGCCTGAACCTGGCGGGGCGGAGATTCGAGATCCTGCACACCCCCGGCCATGCGCTGCACCATCAAGCCTTCCTCGATCCGGCGCATCGCTGTGCGTTCACGGGCGACACCTTCGGCATCTCGTACCGTGAGCTCGACAGCGCGGCCGGCGCTTTCATCCTGCCCACCACCACCCCGACGCAGTTCGATCCGGACCAGCTGTGCGCCTCCATCGACCGGTTGCTCGAGCGCAAGCCTGAAGCCATGTACTTGATGCATTACAGCCGGGTCGTCGACGTAGCGCGGCTCGGCGCATCGTTGCAACGCCAGATCCGGGAATTCGAGCGCATCGCGCGCGCGGCGGCCACGTCCCCGGATCGCGCGGGCGCCATCCGGGAGGCCATGTGGAAGGTCTGGCACGAGCTGGCCGTGAGTCATGGCTGTCCAGTTGGGGTGGCGCGCCTGCGCGAGCTGCTCGGGGGGGATCTCGAACTGAACACCCAGGGACTGGTCCATTGGCTGGACACCCGCGCAAGATGAGCGGATAAGGACCCCGGTGATCCCTGACAGGCACGGCGCGGCCTTAAGGATCACTTAAGATTGCCCGTTTATGCTGTGACGGTCGCGTATGGCGTTTCCCGACAACCGGTTTTGCAGAGGCTGATATGACCATGAGGAAAGTGCTTCGTAATCCAGTGATCGCCTTGGCGCTCGGCGTGCTGATCGGGGCCGCCCCGCTCGCCGCGATGTACAGCGTGCGCGCCGCGAGCGCCCAGAATACCCCGCCAGAGGCGCTTACTTCCTCCATGCCGGACAACGGCGTCGCGGTGGAGCTGCCGGACTTCTCCACGCTCGTCAAGAAATATTCCCGGGCGGTGGTGAGCATCAAGGTCGTGGAGAAAACGCCGAATTCGGGCGCGCAGCAGGGCGAGGGCAATCCGTTCGGACCGAACAGCCCGTTCGCGCCGTTCTTCCGCAACCTCCCGTACGAGCACCCGCAACCGGTCGAAGGCCTGGGCTCCGGGTTCATCATCCGCCCCGACGGCCTCATTCTCACCAATGCCCACGTGGTTGCCGGCGCGAGCAAGATCACCGTGGAGCTGCACAATCGGCGCGAATATCCGGGCAAGGTCGTCGGCATGGACAAGATCACGGACATCGCGGTCGTCAAGATCCCGGTCAACAACCTGCCGACGGTCAAGCTGGGCAACTCCAACGACCTGCAGGTCGGCCAGTGGGTGCTGGCGATCGGCATGCCGTTCGGATTCGATTACACCGCCACCGCCGGCATCGTCAGCGCCAAGGGTCGCGTCCTGCCGAACTCCAACAAGTTCGACTACGTGCCGTTCATCCAGACCGACGTACCGATCAATCCCGGCAACTCGGGCGGTCCGTTGTTCAACATGCAGGGTCAGGTGGTCGGCATCAACTCGGAGATCTACAGCCGCTCGGGCGGATACATGGGCCTGTCGTTCTCGATCCCGATCAACCTGGCAATGCACGTTGCCGATCAGCTGATCGCCACCGGACACGTCAGCCGCGGCGAACTCGGCATCCTCATCCAACCGGTCAATCAGGTGACCGCCAATGCCTTCGGATTGCCGCGGCCCGAAGGCGCGCTCGTAACGCACGTCAATCCCGGCAGCCCGGCGCAGGCGGCCGGCCTGAAGAGCGGCGACGTGATCCTCGCGCTGGACGGGCACAAGATCCGGCGCATGACCGACCTGCCGGTGCGCGTGGCCAGCCTGACGCCCGGCACCGTGGTGCACCTGACTGTCTGGCGCAATCACGCCGAGCATCAGATCACCGCCAAGCTCGGCGCGATGGGCGCAAACGGCGCGCTGACGGCAAAGAATTCCTCGGGTCAGCCCGGCGGACGCCTGGGCCTGGTGGTTCGGCCGCTGACGCGCAATGAGCAGCAGCAGAACGACGTGCGCGGCGGCCTGGAGGTCGAAGGGGTCAGCGGCCCGGCGCTCGACGCCGGCATCCAGCCCGGCGACATCGTCCTGTCCGCCAACGGTCAGCGCGTCTCGACACCGCAGCAGCTGAACATGATCGTGAACCATGCCAAGGACGGCGACGTCGCGTTGCTGGTCAAGAACGGCAACGTCACGACGTTCGTTCCGGTTCAAGCGCAGTAATCACGCCACCGTGGTCTTCGGGGCTCGTCGCGACAGCGACGAGCCCCGAGGGTTCGTCAGCTGACACGCCCGTCCCTGGGGCCATCGTAGGGGAGCGGCGGGTTTCCCGGACGATGATCCCCGCTCAAGGGGGCGGAACGAAATGCACGCCGGCGATCCTGTGTGCGGCATCGAACGTCACCGCGATCCCGAGTGCCCGGCGCTTGAAGTCGGTCTTGACGATGACGGTGATAAATCGGCTCTGAACGACGGTCTTGCTGCCGCTGGTGCCCTGAAACGGGCCGACCTTGCGGATGAGCCTCCGCCAGATCACACCGAGCTTTGCCGGCGGCGCGGCCTGCTTCATCCGATGCGTGAAGTCCGCCTCCGCGGCCTGCATATCTCCTTTGGCCACAGTCCGCACGAACGCTACGGCCTTGGGCACCAGGCTCCCTCCCTGGGTCGCCGCCGGAGCGGCAGTGCAGATCAGGAGCGCAAGGGCGAGACCGGCCACGACCGGGATTCTTCTACTGTCGGGTGTCATGATGTGACTCTCTGCTGCGAGGTCGTTCGATGAAAATTTTGGTCGGGTCGGGTCGGGTCGGGTCGCGGCCTGCGCCGCGCCCCAGGCTCACCCGCCGGTTATTTCTTGACCTCCCACTTGAACAAGGGACGCGGAACGGTATGCAGCCCAGGCCGCAAGCGGCTGAAGTAGGCGGCAATGATGCGGATGTCGGTCGCGCTCAGCGAGGCAGCCATCGCATTCATGATGGGGTTCTTGCGATAGCCGGTCTGGTACTCGTGCAGGGCCCGGATCAGGTAGCTTTCGTGTTGGCCCGCCAGCGTCGGGTACATCGGCGAGACCCCGATGCCGTTGCTGCCGTGACAAGAGGCGCAGACCGCGGCCTGCGGCGGCACACGGGCAGCCGGAACAGGCCCGGCCTTCACCGGCTTGCCGGCGAGGTATGCGGCCACGTCGCGCATCTGCCGGGGATCGAGCGAGAGCGCCTGCAGATGCATCGTCGGATAGGCGCGTGCGCCGCTGCGATATTCCTTCAGCGCATCGTACAGATATTGGGCCGACTGGCCGCGCAGCCGAGGTACATTGTAATCGGGATAGGCGTTGCGATATCCCTTGATCCCATGACAGCCAAGACAGGTGTAACCGATAATCCTGCCTTCACGGACGTTACCGAGCGGCGGCTGAGTAGCCGTGGCCGACGCGGCGAGAACTCCGCATGAGAGCGCGACGACCGCCGCAGCGAGACGCACGCCCGAACGCACAGGTAGACGCAGCCAAAGTTCCGACATCGCGACCTCCGGCCAAGTGCGCAAACTAGTCTCCAATCTTATCGGACCGGCCGGCTCGGACGCCAGCAGAGCGAGGTTCCGGCCGACCCGAGCCGCGCCATGATCGGACTCATTCAGCGTGTGACGTGCGCGCACGTGAGCGCCGAGGGACGCCCGCTCGGGGCAATCGGGCCGGGTATGCTGGCCTTGATCGGGGTAAAGCGGGCAGACGAGCGCCGCGACGCCGACCGGCTTCTCGAGCGGCTGCTGGGCTATCGCATCTTCGCCGACGAGAACCGGCGGATGAACCGCTCGCTGGCCGAGACCGGCGGGGGGCTGCTGCTGGTACCGCAGTTCACGCTGGCCGCCGATACCGCCCGCGGCAGCCGGGCGGGGTTCAGCACGGCGGCCCCACCGGAGCAGGCGAAAATGCTGTTCGAGTATTTGCTGGAGCGTGCCCGGGCGCGGCATGCCCCCGTAGCCACCGGCGAGTTCGGCGCGCACATGCAGATAATGCTGGTCAATGACGGGCCGGTCACGTTCTGGCTCGACACCTGAGCCGGTGGAAACATCCGGGTTTTCCCTTACCCAGCGGGGCCAAACTTTCTCGGCCCGCCGGGCCCAATTGGCCTATCATCGGCACTTGGTGTTCTTCCATGTTCGAGTAAACGGAGTCCAGAGCTTATGGATTTCGATTTCAAGACCCTGCTGGTGATCCTGGTCGTAGTCCTCATCATCTTCGGTGGCAAGAAATTGCGCAGCATCGGCGATGACCTTGGACATGCTGTGCGGGGCTTCAAGAAAGCGATGAATGAGGGCGAAAAGGACGAGACCGACGCCGCAGCCGGATCCCGGCAGATTCGCTCTGAAGGTACCGACGCCGAGTTTTCCGAGACGAAGACGAGCAGCCAGGCCTCCAAGACCGGTCGCGACGCCTGAGAGTCAGGGCGGGAGGAGCGGGCCACGCAGCCGCGGCGGCTGCCCGGGGCGGCGTATGGGTTCCCGCCCGCCATCTGCCCTGAAGCGCCATGTTCGACTTCAGCTTTTCCGAAATCCTGATCATCTTCGTCCTGGCCCTGATCGTGCTCGGCCCGGAGAAACTTCCCACCGTCGTGCGCCGGGTCGGCCGCTGGATCGGACGGGCGCGGGCCATGGCGCGCCAGCTCCAGGAGCAGCTGGAAGAGGAGATCGATCTGGAAGGCCGGCATCGAAGCGCGCCGCCCCCCTCGGCCGAATCAGCGCCGGCGGGAACGGATTGCGCCGATCTGCCCGAACGGTTCGAGGCGCCGGCGGACGAGTCGCCGAGCGCCGCTCGCCCGAGCGATGCGCCGGATCGGGTGGCCGAGGCCGCCGAGCCGCCCGAGAGTCCCGCCGCCGTGCCGCCGCATGAGCCCCGAGTCTGAAACACTGGCCGAAGGCTCGCTGATTTCGCATCTGCTCGAGCTGCGCGAGCGGCTGATCCGCGCACTCATGGCGATCGGATTGCTGTTCATACCCTGTGCGATCTACGCCAATCGGCTCTTCACGCTGGTCGCGCAGCCCCTGCTGAAGATGCTGCCGAAAGGCGGCGGACTGATCGCCACCGGGGTGGCGGCGCCGTTCACCACGCCCTTCAAGCTCGCCTTTTTCGTTGCGCTGTTCGCGGCCATGCCCTATGTGCTGTATCAGGTCTGGGCGTTCATCGCGCCCGGACTGTACCGGCACGAAAAGCGCTTCGCGCTACCGCTGCTGATCTCCTCGGTCGTGCTGTTCTACCTCGGGATGACCTTCGCCTATTTCGCGGTGTTTCCGGCGATCTTTCACTTTTTCGCCGCCACGACGCCCAAGGGCGTGGCGATGATGACCGACATCACCCAGTACCTCGACTTCGTGTTGGTGATGTTCTTCGCATTCGGCGTCGCGTTCGAGCTGCCGGTGGCGGTGGTGCTGCTGGTGGCGATGAACGTGGTGACGGTGGAAAGGCTGCGCGCGATGCGCGGATACGTGCTGCTCGGGGTGTTCATCGTGGCGGCCTTCGTCACCCCGCCCGATGCCATCTCGCAATCGATCATGGCGCTGCCGATGTACTTGCTGTTCGAGGCCGGCGTGCTCATGGCGCGCATCCTGGTGCGACCCAAGAGCGAGCCGGCCGAGGAACACTCCGGGACGGCGCCCTGATCCGCCCGGCAAGCGGCCCGCCCGCCAAGGCCGCAACGGGGCAACGTCATCAGCCGCTGCGCCTCGCGGCTCACGCCAGCGCACGCTCCAGCGCCCGGGTCAGCGGTTTGAGAAAGAATGCCCCGGCGGGAACCACAGACGGCTCGATTCCGTGCCGGCGCAGAGTCGCGGCGACCCGCGGCCCCACTGCCGCAACCCGGGTGCGCCGCAACGCCGCCTGAGCCGCCTCTTGCGAGGCTACGGCGATCAATCGCTCGACCTGTGCGGAACTGGTGAACGCGACGGCATCGATGCCGCCGGCGCCGAGCTGCGCCAACAGTGTCCGGACGGCCTGATCGTCGGCGGCATCGGCATACACGTACGGGGCCACCGTCGCGACCTCAGCGCCCGCGGCGCACAGGAAGTCGATCAACGGACGATTGGGCTCCGTGCCGTAAAGTTGCACGGCCACGCGCCGTCGGCGCAGATCGAGCGCGCGTAACATCGTGATGATGCCTTCCGTCGTCGGGATCTCGGCGGCGATGTCCGATTTCATCCCGAGCTCGCGCAAAGCCTGGGCGGGCTTCGGACCGCGGGTGATGGCGCGCACCTCGCCGAGCGCGGCGCGAAATGGAACACTCAGCGCCGGCTCGTATTGCTCGATACACGAGAGCATGCGCCGCAACCCCTCCCCGGTGAGCAGAATCAGGTCGTCGAACTCGCCGGCCGCGAGGCGGCGGCACCACGCCAGTACCGGCGCGGGATCGGGCGCATCGCGAATCGCCACCAGCGGACAGCGGATCACTCGCGCGCCGCGCCGCTCGAGCAGCCCGGCGAACACCTCGAGCTCGCGGCTCTCGGGCACCGCGATGATACGGCCGCGGAGGGGCTGGTTGGTCATGCAGGCGAATATTACCGGCAGCAGGCGCAGCATACCGCCGCACGGATCTGCCCATCCCCCGGCGGCGAGCCGGACGTAGACGGGCTGACCGCACGACGCGGGCGGTCATGATCGTTCGATGGGCGGGACATTCGCGCTTTTGGGCGGCACACGCCGGCACACCGTGGGTGCGGGGGTAGGCGTGGCTGCAGGTGGCGGTGCTGGCGCGGCACACTCTTAAAGGATGCGAATCCGATGAACTATACTCGAGACCATGGGACCGAGCAGCCTGATCGAGCGCATTGCGCATGAGATGACGACGGACCGCGCGCGCGCCGCATGCCCCAGACTCACCGTCTGGTTCGAGCTTCCAGCCGCGCTCGTGTGACGGTCGATTGGGCACAAGCATCGGCAAACCCCGGAGCGTCGGCGCGTAGCGACATGGGGCTGTGCGAACGTGCCTTGAACGCTTTTCGGGCAACCCGCCGGCTCGGCATACTGAGCGCGCTTGTGGCCCTGGCCCTGTCGGCCTGCGCGCATCCGTCCGCGAATCAGGCGGCCGTTCGGGCCAAGCTGCTGGCCGCCCAGGTCAGCCAACTGGGCGCCGAGGCGGGGCGGTTGGCCGAGCGGGCAACACAGTCGGCCATCCGTACGACACGACCGGCGGTACTGGCGACGAAGCCGGGGCGCACCGGCCTGCGCCACAACACCTCGGCCGCAAGCGCCTGCGCACCGGCATTGTCGCGGGTGCCGCCGTCGAACCCGATTGCGCCGCTTTCGCGCGGCTGCGTGCGCGCTCTGGCGCGCCATCCGCGCCGCATGTTTCGGGATATCGAGCGGCGGACCTTCAACTTCTTCTGGCTGACCGCCAACCCGAT
>JAJZMI010000047.1 GCA_021798335.1 Pseudomonadota bacterium
TGGCGGTTCACCTGCTCGACCAGGCTGACCACGTCCCCCATGCCCAGAATGCGCGAGGCCATGCGCTCGGGGTCGAACGGGGCCAGCGCATCGGTTTTCTCGCCGACGCCCACGAACACGATGGGCTGGCCAGTGACCTGGCGCACCGACAGCGCGGCGCCGCCGCGCGCATCGCCGTCAGCCTTGGTCAATATGATCCCGGTCAGCTCGAGCGCCGCCGCGAAGGCTCGCGCCGCATTGACCGCGTCCTGGCCCGCCATGGCGTCCACCACGAACAGGCGTTCGGCCGGATGGACGGCCTGATCGATCTGGCGCACCTCCTCCATGAGCGCCTCATCAACGTGCAGCCGTCCGGCGGTGTCGACGATGAGCACGTCGAACACCCCCCGCCGGGCCTGCTCGAGCGCCCCGCGCGCGATCTCGGTCGGCGGCAGGGCCGCGTCGGCGGGCAGATACTGCGCCTGAACCTGCTCGGCGAGTCGCTCGAGCTGTAGCATGGCGGCAGGCCGGCGTACGTCGGTACTCACCAGCGCCACCCGCTTGCCCTGGGACTCGATGAGCCAGCGGGCGAGCTTGGCGCTGGTGGTGGTCTTGCCCGCCCCCTGCAGGCCGGCCAGCAGCACGACCACCGGCGGCTGGGCACGCAGCTGCAAGCCCCCGCCCTGCGTGCCCATGAGTGCCACCAGCTCGCGGTGCAGGATCCCGATGAACGCCTGGCCCGGCGTGAGGCTCCCGGCCACTTCGGCCCCGAGCGCGCGGGCCTTGACCGCATCGATGAAGGTTCTGACCACCGGCAGCGCCACATCCGCCTCGAGCAGCGCCATGCGCACCTCGCGCAGCGCCTCGGCAACGTTCTGCTCGGTGATCCGTCCGCGGCCGCGCAGGGCCTCGACGGTGCGGGACAGGCGTGATGTAAGGGTATCGAACATGTGACGAATCCGCTCCGGGCAGCCATTATAGGGCGGGAGCCTGCCGGGCATTCGACCGCCGTGACGCGCGCGGCCCACCGCGAGCAGATCGCAGCTGCCGTAGCGCGGCGGCGCCGCATGGGGCCGCGCCCGCACTCGCGTGAAGATGCCGGTGGGCGGGCCGCACCCGAGGCATCCCGCCCCGGACAGGCCCTGAGGAGGGCTTTCGCTTGATCGCTACAACCGTTCCGCTGCTGCTGCTGGTCCTGCTGTGGCTGGTGGTGCTCATCGCCTTCTCCTCGGGTACCGAGGTGGCGATGCTCTCGGTGAACCGCCACCGCATCCGCCATCGCGCCCAATCGGGTGAGAGCCGCGCGCAGCTGCTCGAGCGGCTGCTGCGCAAGCCCGAGGACTGGCTTGGCGCGAATCTCGTCATTGTCGCGGCCGCCAACGTGTTCGCCTCGGCCGTCGCGACGCTGCTGGCCGAGCGGACCGGCTATCGCTACGCGGTGCCGCTCACCAGCGTGCTGCTGACGCTGGTGGTGATCGTGTTCGGCGAGCTGACGCCGAAGATCTTCGCCGCGGCGCACCCGGAGACCTCGGCGCTGCGCGCCGCGCGCATCTACCGGGCGCTGGTGTTCCTCGCCCGCCCGTTCCTGACAATCACCAACGGCATCTCCTACGGACTGCTGCGCTTGCTCGGGGTAGTCAAGACCGCCCCGGCGGCCCAGACCCTCAGCAGCGAGGAGCTGCGCACCGCGGTGGCCGAGGCCGGCCCGATGATTCCGGCGCGCCACCGCCAGATGCTGCTGTCGATCCTGGATCTCGGCCACGTGACCGTCAACGACATCATGATCCCGCGCCAGGAGATCGCCGGCATCGACCTCGCCCAGAGTTGGGACGATGTGCTCGAGCAGCTCGGGCGCACCCCGCACACGCGCCTGCCGGTCTACGACGGACAGCTCGACAACCTGATCGGCGTGCTGCACATGAAGCGCATCGCGCACGAGCTGGTCCGCGAGACCCTCACCCAGGAGCGGCTGCTCGAGATGGCGCGGGCCCGCGAGCCGTATTTCATTCCCGAGGGAACCCCGCTCAACGTGCAGCTCGCGCACTTCCAGCACAATCGCCGCCGGCTCGCCTTCGTGGTCAATGAATACGGCGACATCGAGGGCCTGGTGACGCTCGAGGACATCCTGGAGGAGATCGTCGGGGAGTTCACCAGCGACCCGGCAACCATCTCACACCGCGACATCCACGCCGAGCAGCCGGGGGTGTTCATCATCAACGCCAGCGCCACGCTGCGCGCGGTGAATCGCGCCCTGCAGTGGCAACTGCCCACCGACGGGCCGAAGACGCTCAATGGACTGCTGCTCGAGCGGCTCGAGACCATCCCCGCCCCGGGCACGACCCTGAAGGTCGGCCCTTATCTGTTCGAGGTGCTCCAGATCGCCGACAACACGATCAAGACCGTGCGGGTGCGTGCGCCGCTCGCCCAGGCGGCGGCGAGGAGCTGAAGGCCGCCTCGAGCGCCGCGTCGACCCGCGCCACCGGCATCACGCGCAGCCCCTCGATCGGTTTGCGCGGCGCGTTGTCGCGCGGCACGAGCGCGGTTTGAAAGCCTTGCTTGCGCGCTTCCTGCAGCCGCTCTTCGCCGTAGGCCACCGGGCGCACCTCGCCGGTCAGGCCGATCTCTCCGAATGCCACCAGTGTGCCCGGCACGATGCGCTCTGCGAGGCTCGAGGCGAGCGCAATCAGCACCGGAAGATCCCACGCCGTCTCCTCGATGCGCACGCCGCCGACGGCATTGACGAACACATCGTGCTCCTGGAGCGACACGCCGGCATGGCGGTTCATGACCGCGAGCAGCATTGCCAGGCGATTCGCATCCAGCCCCTGCGCGATGCGCCGCGGCGCCCCGAAGCGCATGCGATC
>JAJZMI010000221.1 GCA_021798335.1 Pseudomonadota bacterium
GGAGCGTCGCGGTCCGCGCGAACAGCAGCTTCAGATGATCGTTGAGCTCGGTCATCGTGCCGACCGTGGAGCGGGAGGTGCGCACCGGGTTGGTCTGATCGATGGCAATGGCCGGCGGAATCCCCGTAATCGCATCGACCTGCGGCTTGTCCATGCGATCGAGGAACTGGCGCGCATACGGCGAGAACGTCTCGACGTATCGGCGTTGGCCCTCGGCGTAGAGCGTATCGAAGACGAGCGAGGACTTGCCCGAGCCCGAGACGCCCGTCACGACGATCAACTCGTTGAGCGGTAGGTCGAGGTCGAGGTTCTTCAGGTTGTTCTGGCGTGCGCCGCGTACGCGGATGACGTCTCGAGGAGCGTCGGTCATTCCCTCAATCCTGCGACGATTCAACTCAGGGAGTACCGCGCGTCAATAGCGCACGGTTCTTCTTGATTCTACCGGAAAGCACATCCCGAGGGCGGTACATGCCAATCGCGCATGCGCAGCGGCTTCGTACAGCGCGCGGGGTTCCCGGGTACTGTACGGGTGCCCGCGCGGATCGTCTTGTGTGCCCGTCGTTGCAGGACACCCCCGGTCCGGTCAAGCGTCCGCCAGATCGCGCAACAGCCATGAGGTTTGCGCAGATGGCGCAAGCGCCCACCGACGGGCATCATGGCGTAGTGACGCACCATCATCTCCTGCCACACCCGCGGGTTTCGCGCGGGCCCGTGGAGTCGATCACGGCTCGGGTGTTTGCGGTCCCACCGCAGGCCCTGATCCTGCAGTTCGTCCTGCGAGGCGACTTGCATCGCGTCCGCGTGCCAGCCGAGTCCGACGGTGGGCGGGCCGATGCGCTGTGGCGGCATACCTGCTTCGAGGCCTTCGTTCGTCGTGCTGACGATCCGGGGTACCTGGAGCTGAACTTCGCGCCGTCAGGCCGTTGGCAGGCATATCAGTTCGCCGCATATCGTGACGGCATGACGCCGGCGGATCTGCCGCAGCCGGTGTCGATCACCGTCGGCCAGCGTGAACGGGTGCAGGCGGCGGCCGCGTCCCCTGCCGCGCAAGAGGACGCGCTGGCGCTCGAGGCGCTGGTTTATCTGCCAGTCCCCGATTCGCAGGCGGGACGGGAGCTTCGCCTGGCCTTGAGCGCGATAGTGGAGGACGAAACCGGGACTCTGTCATATTGGGCCCTTCGGCACGCGCCGGGGCGGCCGGATTTTCACCACCCGGACGCGTTTGCACTCACGCTGGCGTGGACCTGAGATCACCCGCCGCCCGTCATCCCATGCGAGCCCCATGAAATTCGGTATCGATCGTCTGCTCACTGAACCGGCGCTGCGCGCCCCCCTGGCGGGCCGCAGGGTGGCGCTGCTGGCGCACCCGGCCTCGGTCACTCGGGGGCTGACCCACAGCCTCGACGCGCTGGCCGCGCTGGGTGATGTGCATCTGTGCGCAGCCTTCGGCCCCCAGCACGGGCTGCGCGGGGACAAACAGGACAACATGATGGAGTCGCCCGACTTCATCGATCCGGTGCATGGGATCCCGGTGTTCAGTCTGTACGGTGACGTGCGCCGTCCCACCGCGCAGATGATGGATAGCTTCGACGTGCTGCTGGTCGATCTGCAGGATCTCGGTTGCCGTGTCTACACGTTCGTGACGACACTGCGCTACGTATTGGAGGCGTGTGCGCATTATCACAAGAGCCTCTGGGTGCTCGATCGGCCCAATCCCATCGGGCGGCCGGTCGAAGGGCTCTCGCTGCGCCCGGGAGCGGAGAGTTTCGTCGGCGCCGCGCCGATGCCGATGCGCCACGGCATGACCCTCGGGGAGCTGGCGCGCTGGTTCGTGCACACCTTGAAGTTCGACCTCGACTGTCAGGTCGTGACGCTGGAGGGCTGGAACCCGCACGCCGCGCCCGGCCACGGCTGGCCGCTCGGGGAACGCACCTGGATCAACCCCAGTCCCAACGCGCCCAACGTGTTCATGGCCCGCTGCTATCCCGGCACGGTGATGCTCGAGGGCACGACGCTCTCCGAGGGGCGCGGCACGACCCGGCCGCTCGAGCTGTTCGGCGCCCCGGACTTGGACGGCTCGGCGCTGCTGGCTGCGATGCATGCCCTGGCGCCGGCGTGGCTCGCCGGCTGCCGGCTGCGGCGGTGCTGGTTCGAGCCCACCTTCCACAAGCACGCCGGGGCGCTCTGCGCCGGGGTGCAGCTGCACGTGGAGGATCCCTCGCACTACGAGCATCGGGCGTTCAAGCCGTGGCGGCTCATGGCGCTCGTCTTCAAGGCGCTGCGGCAGCTGCGGCCGGATTATCCGTTGTGGCGCGACTTTCCCTATGAGTACGAGCGCGAGCGGCTGGCCATCGACGTGATCAACGGCGGCGAGGTGCTGCGGCGCTGGGTGGACGATCCGGCGGCCGCGGTGAGCGATCTCGATGTGTTGGCGGCCGCGGACGAGGCCGCGTGGCAGGACGAGCGGCGCGCGTTCTTGATATACTGACCTGCGATCCACGGCTGGCGTAGCTCACGCTCCGGCTGCTGGCCGCTCTCCGTTGTCCGACTGGCCCGCACGCGCGGGCGCTTGAGGCCGCCGCCGGGCGCCGGATTCCACAGAACATGCAGACCGCACGCGACATCACGGGTTATCGCCAGCACTGGGCCGCGTGTTTCGGCACTGCGCCTTTCCTGCCCATGACGCGCGCGGAGATGGACGCGCTCGGCTGGGACAGCTGCGACGTCATCCTGGTGACGGGCGATGCGTACGTGGACCTGCCGAGTTTCGGCATGGCCATCATCGGGCGCGTGCTGGAGGGGCAGGGCTTTCGCGTCG
>JAJZMI010000041.1 GCA_021798335.1 Pseudomonadota bacterium
CGCGGGGCGAAGCGGCGCGCGCGGTCCCAACGGCGCCCGCGCCCGCGGCGCCGCCGCAACCGCCCCCCGCGGCGCAAGCGCCGGGCCCGCAGCCGCCGCCGATCGATGAGCCGGGGTTCTCGCGCGCCCATGCCGGACCCAGCGTGCGAAAATTCGCCCGCGAGCTCGGTGTGGATCTGACACGTGTGACCGGCAGCGGGCTGAAGGGCCGCATCACGCACGATGACGTCAAGGCATTCGTGAAGGGCGCGCTCGCGGCGCCGGGCGGCGCCCTGCCGGGAGTGCCGGTGGTGGACTTCGCCGCGTTCGGGCCGGTCGAGGTGCGGCCGCTGACGCGGATTCAGCGGATCTCCGGGCCTCGGTTGCATGCCAGCTGGGTCAACGTTCCGCACGTCACGCAATTCGACGAGGCGGACATCACCGACCTCGAGGCGCTGCGCACGAGGCTCAAAGACGGCGCGGCCGAGCGCGGTATCAAGCTGACACCTCTGGCGTTCATCGTGCGGGCTTGCGTGCGGGCGTTGCAGGCCTTCCCGGCGTTCAATGCCTCGCTCGATGCCACCGGCGCCAATCTCGTCCTCAAGAAATATGTCCACATCGGCTTTGCCGCCGACACACCCAACGGGCTGATGGTGCCGGTGCTGCGCGATGCCGACCGGCAGGACGTCTACGAGGTGGCGCGCCAGTTGGGCGAGCTCTCGGGTGCGGCGCGCGCCGGCAAGCTGTCGGCGGCCCAGATGCAGGGCGGATCCTTCACCATCTCCAGTCTCGGGGGCATCGGCGGCACCGCGTTCACTCCCATCATCAACGCGCCGGAGGTCGCGATCCTCGGCGTGTCCCGCTCGTCCTACAAGCCGCTGTACCGGGACGGTCAGTTCGTGCCGCGTCTGATGCTGCCGCTGTCGCTCTCTTATGACCACAGGGTCATCGACGGCGCGTCCGCGGCGCGCTTCACCACGTTCCTGGCCGAGGCCCTGGCCGATGCGCAGGCGCTGGTCGAGGCAGTGCCGTGAGCCGTGTCGATCTGGTGGTGCCGGACCTCGGCAGTTTCAGCGATGTGGCCGTGGTCGAAGTGCTGGTCAAGGCCGGTGATCGGATCGAAGTCGACACCCCGCTGTTGACGCTCGAGACCGACAAGGCATCGATGGATGTTCCGGCCACGGCCGCGGGCGTCCTCGCCGAAGTGCTCGTCAAAGCAGGCGACAAAGTTTCCAAGGGCTCGCTGATCGCGCGCGTGGACGCCGAGGGCGGCACCACCCGGGCGGCCGCGGGCGAGGGATCGGCAGAGGAGCGTGCGCCGGCGCGTGACGCTGCCGTGACAGCCGATGGACCCGCGGCGCAGTCCGCGCCGGCGCCAACGACCTCCGCGGCTTCGGACGCGCCGCAGTCGGCCGCCCCGAGCACCGGCTTCGATCGCTCCACCGAGCTGCTGGTGCTGGGCTCGGGGCCGGGCGGCTACACAGCGGCCTTTCGGGCCGCGGATCTGGGCTTGCGGGTGACGCTGATCGAGCGCTCCGCCACGCTCGGCGGAGTGTGTTTGAATGTGGGTTGCATCCCCTCCAAGGCGCTGCTGCATGCCGCGAAGGTGATCACGGAAGCGCAGGAGATGGCGGCGCACGGCATCACCTTCGCGCCCCCGGAGATCGAGCGGGCGAAGCTTCGGAAGTGGAAAGACTCGGTGGTGGGCAAGCTCACCGGCGGCCTGGCCTTGCTCGCCAAGCAACGCAAGGTGGATGTGGCACGGGGCATCGGCCGGTTCGTCGGTCCCAACGTCATCGAGGTGACCGGGGCAGGCGGCACCGAGCGCATCCGCTTCGAGCAATGCATCATCGCCGCCGGGTCCGAGTCCATCCGGCTGCCGGGGCTGCCCGATGACCCGCGGGTGATCGACTCCACCGGCGCGCTCGAGATCGAGCCGTTCGCCGGGCCGATGCTGGTCATTGGCGGGGGCATCATCGGTCTGGAGATGGCCTGCGTGTACGAGGCGCTCGGCGCCGCGGTCAGCGTGGTGGAGCTGACGGGGCAATTGATGCCGGGATGCGATCCCGATCTGGTGCGACCGCTCGAGAAGCGAATCCGTCCACGCTATGAACAGATTCTGCTCGGCACCCAGGTGAGTCGCGTCGAGGCGCTCGCGGCGGGCCTGCGGGTGAGCTTCGAAGGCGGACAGGCGCCGCCGCCGAGGACCTACGATCGCGTGTTGGTGGCCGTGGGGCGCGCACCGAACGGGCTGCGCATCGGCGCGCAGGCCGCCGGGGTCAACGTTTCGCAGCGCGGCTTCATTCCCGTGGACAAGCAGATGCGCACCAATGTGCCGCATATCTTCGCGATCGGCGACATCGTCGGGCAGCCCATGCTCGCGCACAAGGCGACGCACGAAGCGAAGGTTGCCGCCGAGGTCGCCGCGGGTCACAAGCGGGCGTTCGACGCCCGGGTCATCCCTTCAGTGGCCTACACCGATCCGGAGATCGCCTGGGTGGGCCTGACGGAGACCGAAGCGAAAGCCAAGGGTGTGAACGTCGAGAAGGCCGTATTCCCGTGGGCGGCGAGCGGCCGGTCGCTCTCGCTCGGTCGCGATGAGGGCATGACCAAGCTGGTGTTCGACCCGGACACACGCCGCGTGCTCGGCGGCGGCATCGTCGGCACCAACGCCGGGGAGTTGATCAGCGAAATCGCGCTCGCGATCGAGACGGGCTGCGATGCGGCGGATATCGGCCTGACCATCCACCCGCACCCGACACTCTCGGAGACGGTGGGCGCGGCGGCCGAAGCCTTCG
>JAJZMI010000103.1 GCA_021798335.1 Pseudomonadota bacterium
CGCAGCTGCCACTCGACCAGATCGAGCCCGCTGACCGCTTCGGTGACGGTGTGCTCGACCTGCAGCCGCGTATTCATCTCCAGGAAATAGAACGCGCGCCCGTCGAACAGAAACTCCACCGTCCCGGCGCTGCGGTAACCGATCTCGCGCGCCACCTGCACGGCCGCCGCGCGCAGACTCGCCCGCAGCGGCGCCGGCAGACCCGGCGCGGGCGCCTCCTCGATGAGCTTCTGATGACGCCGCTGAATCGAGCAGTCGCGATCCCCGAGATGGATGCAGTGACCGTGACAATCCGCGAGCACCTGCACCTCGATGTGGCGCGGCGCGGGCAGATAGCGCTCGATCAGCAGCCGCCCGTCCCCGAAGCTGCTCTCGGCCAACCGGCGCGCCGCCGCGAGCGCCGCGGGCAGCTGCGAGGCTTCGTGCACCACGTGCATGCCCTTGCCGCCACCGCCGGCGGCCGGCTTGATCATGAGCGGAAAGCCGGCTTTGAGGGCCTCGGCGTGCAGGTGCTCGAGGTCCTGCCGCTCGCCCTCGTAGCCCGGCAGGACCGCGATCCCGGCGGCGCGCACCCGCGCCTTGGCGAGGCTCTTGATACCCATCGCCTCGATGGCCTGCGGGCCGGGTCCCACGAAGATCAGGCCCGCAGCCTCGCATGCGCGCGCGAAGCCGGCGTTCTCCGCCAGAAAGCCATAGCCGGGGTGGATGGCCTCGGCTCCCGTGGCACGCGCCGCGGCGATGATCGCCGCCCCGTCGAGATAGCTGGCCGCCGCCGGCGGCGGGCCGATACGCACCGCCACATCGGCCGCGCGCACGTGGCGGGCCGCAGCATCGGCGTCGGAGTAAACAGCGACGGTCGCAACGCCCAGGCGGCGTGCGGTGCGCACGATGCGGCAGGCGATCTCGCCGCGGTTGGCAATCAACAGGCGTCGGAACATCGGCGCGCTCACATTCTGAAGAGCCCGAAACGGGTTGGATCCGGCGGCGCGTTGCGCGCGGCGGCCAGACACAGCGTGAGAATCCGGCGTGTCTCGAGCGGATCGATCACACCGTCGTCCCAGAGACGGGCCGAGGCATAGTACGGATGGCCCTGCCGCTCATACTGCTCGCGTATCGGCTGCTTGAAGGCCTCCTCGTCCTGCTGCGGCCAGTCCCCGCCCCCCGCTTCGATCTGCGCGCGCTTGACCGTGGCGAGCACACTGGCGGCCTGCTCACCGCCCATCACCGAGATGCGCGCGTTCGGCCACTGGAACAGAAACCGCGGTCCATACGCGCGGCCGCACATGGCGTAATTGCCGGCCCCGTAGCTGCCGCCGATGATGACGGTGAACTTCGGCACGCCCGCGCAGGCGACCGCCGTGACCAGCTTCGCCCCGTCGCGGGCGATACCGCCGGCCTCCGCCTTGCGGCCCACCATGAAACCGGTGATGTTCTGCAGGAACAGCAGCGGAATCTCCTCGCGCGCGCACAGCTCAATGAAGTGCGTGCCCTTGAGGGCGCTTTCCGAGAACAGAATCCCGTTGTTGGCGAGAATGCCGACCGGGTAGCCGCCGATGTGCGCAAAGCCGCACACCAGCGTCGTGCCGTAGAGCTGCTTGAACTCCTCGAATTCCGAGGCATCGACCACTCGGGCGATGACTTCGCGTACCTCGTAAGGCCGGCGCAGACTCTCGGGCACCACCCCGTAGAGCTCCTCGGGCGGGTAGTACGGATCGCGCGGGGCAACCGGCGGGTCGGTGCTCGGTCCACGACGCAGTCGCGCCACGATCTGGCGCGCGATCGAGAGCGCGTGCGTGTCGTTTTCGGCATAGTGGTCACAAACGCCAGATTCTCGGCAATGCACATCGGCCCCGCCAAGCGACTCGGCGTCGATGTCCTCGCCCGTGGCAGCCTTCACCAGCGGCGGCCCACCCAGAAACACCCGGCCCTGATTGCGTACGATGACGTTCTCATCGGACATCGCCGGCACGTACGCCCCACCGGCCGTGCACGAGCCGTGCACCACCGCAACCTGCGCCACCCCGAGCGCCGAGAGCGTCGCCTGATTGTAGAAGATTCGCCCGAAGTGCTCCTTGTCCGGGAACACCTCGTCCTGAGCCGGCAGGAATGCGCCGCCGCTCTCGACCAGGTAGAGACAGGGCAGGCGATTCTCGCGCGCGATCTCCTGGGCCCGCAGGTGCTTCTTGACGGTGAGGGGGTAGTACGTGCCGCCCTTGACGGTCGGATCGTTCGCAATCACGACGCACTCGCGGCCACTCACCCGTCCGACGCCCGTGACGATCCCGGCGCAGGCGATCCCACCGCCGTAGAGCCCATGCGCGGCCAGCTGGGAGAGTTCGAGAAACGGCGCGCCCGGATCGAGCAGAACCCGGATGCGCTCCCGGACGGTGAGCTTGCCGGCGGCACGATGGCGCTGCACTGCCGCGCTCGAGCCACCCCGCGCCGCGCGCTCGATCTCGGCCTTGAGCGCTTCGGTACAAGCGCGCAGCGCGCGTGCGTTGTCCTGGAACTGCGGTGAGCGGGGATCGAGCCGCGAGACGATGCGGGGCATGGGCTTGTCACGTCGCAATAATTGTCGGACAATCTTACAATTCCTTCCCGATGGAAGACAAGCTCATGTCCGTCACCGACAACGGCTTTGGCCTCGAGGAGGCCACCGAGGAGATCCGCGCGCAGGTACGCCGATTCGCCGCCGAGCGCATCGCGCCCCGCGCCGCCGACATCGACCGCAGCAACGAGTTTCCCCGCGACCTGTGGCCCGAG
>JAJZMI010000153.1 GCA_021798335.1 Pseudomonadota bacterium
TCATGGCAACCTCGCCGGCATCTTCATAGCCCGTAGGCCAACCGCAGCAGCCGCAGCGGATGTTCGGGAGCGGCGCCGGAGGCGAGGCCGCTCTCGATCTGATGGCCTGCCATCGGGCAGTCGCTGGCGTAGTGCGCCGCGGCGCTCGCCGCCACGCGGTCGATGACCGCGCGAGCAATCTTCATCGAGGCGGCGCGGAATTCCTTCTTGACGCCGTAGGTACCGTCGTGCCCCGAGCAGCGCTCGATCGGCTCAACGACGGTATCCGGCACCAACTGCAGCACGTCGCGCGTTTTCAGGCCCATGTTCTGCACGCGCAAATGACACGGCACGTGGTAGCTGACTTTGCCGAGCGATTTCTGGAAATCCGTCCGCAGCATGCCGGCACGGTGGCGCAGCATCAGGTACTCGAACGGATCGAAGATGCGCCTGGCGATGCGCTGCACGTGCGCTTCCTCCGGGAACAGCAGCGGCAGCTCCTGCTTGAACATCAGCACGCAGGAGGGGATCGGCGCCACGATGTCGAAGCCGGCATCGATGGCCGCGATCAGCTGCGGGACGTTGTGCTCCTTCAGCCGCTCCACGGCCGGCAGATCGCCGAGCTCGAGCCGCGGCATGCCGCAGCAATGCTCGGACTCGAGCAGGCTCACCTGGATGCCGTTGTGCTCGAACACCACCGCAAGATCCTCGTCGAGCTGCGGCTCGTTGCGATTGCCGTAGCACGTGGCGAACAGGGCAACCCTGCCGGTGGTCTCAGGCGTCGCCCGCGGCGCATCGCTCCCGGCGGCCGGTGCGGCAAGCTTGCCCAGCCGGCGCAAGCGCTTGCGCGCCGTGCGGGCGTGATACTGCGGCACCGGAGCCGTGACGTCCACGCCCAGCGTCTTCTCCAACAGGGCGCGGCCCGCGCCGGAGCGGTTGACTGCGTTGACGATCGGCGCAACCACCGGTATGCCGGCGATGCGTCCGACCATCTCCGTCGCCGCGAGCGCGCGGTTGCGCAGGCTGATACCCTCGTCGCGAGCACGCACCGCCTTGGCACGCAGCATCAGGTGCGGGAAGTCGACGGCCCAGGGGTGCGGCGGCACGTACGGGCACTTGGTCATGAAGCACATGTCGCACAGGTAGCAGTGATCGACCACCTGCCAGAAAACGTGCCGCTCGACCTCGGCCAGCTCGCCGGTGGGCGATGCGTCGATGGCGTCGAACAGCGTGGGGAAGGCATTGCACAGGCTGAAGCAGCGCCGGCAGCCCTGACAGATCTCGAAGACCCGCTCGAGCTCCCCCTGCAGTGCGCCGTGATCGTAAAACTCGGCGCTGCGCCAAGCCAACGGGTGGCGCGTCGGGGCCTCGATGCCGCCCTCGCGGCCCGCGGCATCGGGATTGTCTGGGGTTGGGCTCATGAGAACATCCGCATGCGGCGCACGGGGCCGTGAGCCCCGTGCGCCAGGTGCGACACGTGCGCGGCGTGTCAGAGGTTGTCGAGTGCTTTCTGGAACCGGTTGGCGTGCGAGCGCTCCGCCTTGGCGAGCGTCTCGAACCAATCGGCGATCTCCCCGAACCCCTCTTCGCGAGCGACTTTGGCCATGCCCGGATACATATCCGTATACTCGTGCGTCTCGCCGGCAACCGCCGCCTTCAGATTGAGCGTGGTCGCCCCGATCGGCAATCCCGTGGCCGGATCGCCCACCGCCTCGAGGTACTCGAGATGACCATGAGCGTGCCCGGTTTCACCCTCGGCGGTCGAGCGGAACACCGCCGACACATCGTTGAAACCTTCAACGTCCGCCTTGGCTGCGAAGTAGAGATACCGCCGGTTCGCCTGGGACTCGCCCGCGAACGCATCCTTCAGGTTCTGCTCGGTTTTGCTGCCTTTAAGATTCATGCCGGTCTCCAATTTAGACTGGTTCTAACCCGATGCGAAACTCTACGGCCGATCCCGCCGGGGCGTCAACTGATAATTGTCCCCAATTGACCGTCCTGCGGCGGACTGTATAAGGTGGCGCCCCTGGGCGTCGACCCGCGACCCGTGACCGAGAGGGAGATTCTGGCGTGCCGTCTGATCAGCAGGCCCTCGATTTTGAGCAGGCGCTCACGGAGCTGGAAGGCGTCGTCGAGCGTCTCGAGCGTGGCGATCTGCCGCTCGAGGAAGCGCTGCGCGTCTTCGAGCGCGGCGTGGACTTGACGCGACAGTGTCAGGGGGCGCTGAAGTCCGCCCAACAGCGGGTGGACGCTCTGATGAAACGCAACGGTGAGGTGGAGCCCGAGCCGTTCAGCGTCCCGGACGCGGCACGCGATGACCGCGCTGAAGCGCCTTGAGCATCGGAGGATTATGTTGCTCGCTCACCACATCGGCCTCCGCCCCGCATCTTGCAGTGTAGACTGCCGCCAATGAGCGCTTCTCAAAGCTATCCGCTGCTCGAGCCCATCGAGTTCCCGGCCGACCTCAGACGCCTGAAGGAATCGCAATTGCCGCAGCTTGCCCAAGAGCTGCGGCAATTCCTGATCCAGACCGTCAGTACCCGCGGCGGCCATTTCGCGGCAGGACTCGGCACGGTCGAGCTTACGATTGCGCTGCACTATGTGTACGACACGCCGCACGACCGGCTGGTCTGGGACGTCGGCCACCAGGCCTACCCGCACAAGGTGCTCACGGGCCGGCGTGGGCAGCTGCACTCGATCAAGCAGCCCGGCGGGCTGGCACCGTTTCCCAACCGCGCCGAAAGCGAGTACGACACGTTCGGCGTGGGGCACTCGAGCACCTCGATCAGTGCCGCCCTGGGGATGGCCATCGCCGCGGCGCAGCAGGCATCGAACCGGCGCGTCGTGGCGGTGATCGGCGACGGCGCCATGACGGCCGGCATGGCATTCGAGGCGCTGAATCACGCCGGCTCGCTGCCGGTGGATCTGCTGGTGATCCTCAACGACAACGACATGTCGATTTCCGAGAACGTCGGAGCGCTGTCGAATTACTTCACGGCCGCGCTGTCGGGGCGCCTGTACGCGAACCTGCGTGAAGGCGGCAAGAAGGTTCTGCGGCAGATGCCGACGGTCTGGGAGCTGGCGCGCCGCTCGGAAGAGCACCTCAAGGGAATGGTGCTGCCCGGGACGCTGTTCGAGGAACTCGGATTCAACTACATCGGCCCGCTCGACGGCCACGACGTGCGGGCCCTGGTCGGCACGCTGCGCAACGTCCGTAAGCTGCACGGCCCGCAGTTTCTGCACGTCGTCACCCGCAAGGGCAAGGGCTACGCGCCCGCCGAGGCCGACCCGATCAAATGGCATGGTCCCGGCCCGTTCGATCCGGTCAGCGGCACGATCTTCAAGGAAGCCGCCTCGAGCCCCTCGTACTCGCAGATCTTCGGACAGTGGCTGTGCGACATGGCGGAGCGTGATCCGCGCATCGTCGGCATCACCCCGGCGATGCGCGAGGGCTCGGGCCTGGTCGAGTTCTCCAAGCGATTCCCTGAGCGCTACTTCGACGTGGCGATCGCCGAGCAACATGCCGTGACGTTCGCCGCGGGGCTCGCCACCGAGGGACTGCGGCCCGTGGTGGCGATCTATTCGACGTTCCTGCAGCGCGCCTACGATCAACTGATCCATGACGTCGCGCTGCAGAACCTGCCGGTGGTGTTCGCGCTCGATCGGGCGGGGCTGGTCGGCAGCGACGGGGCGACGCACCAGGGCAGTTACGATCTGTCGTTCCTGCGCTGCATCCCCAACATGGTGGTCATGGCGCCCGCCGACGAGAACGAGTGCCGGCAGATGCTCTACACGGCCACCGCGATCGACGGTCCCGCGGCGGTGCGCTACCCGCGCGGCAGCGGGCCGGGTGTGCCGATCGAGAAGGACTTCACCGCCGTGCCGATCGGCAAGGCGCAAACGAGGCGCGAGGGCCGCAGCGGCCTCGCCCTGCTCGCCTTCGGCCCGATGCTCGAGAGCGCCCTGCGCATCGGCGAGCGGCTCGACGCGACGGTGGTGAACATGCGCTTTGTCAAGCCGCTCGACGAGGGACTGATCCTCGACATCGCCGGCCGCCATAACGCTCTGGTCACGATCGAGGAGAACGCCGTGCAAGGCGGGGCCGGCTCGGCCGTCGCCGAGGTGCTCGCGGCCGAGGGCATCAGCCTGCCGCTGATGCAGATCGGCATCCCGGATCGGTTCATCGAGCACGGCTCGCGCGGCTCGTGCCTGGCGGCCGCCGGACTCGATTACGCCGGTCTCAGCGCAAGCATCGAGCACTGGTGGTCGCTGCAGCGACGCGCGCCGGTCCGTTCCGTCAGCCGGGCCTGAAGGCCCGCGGGCCGACTGATCGTCCGGCCGTCTCGCGCGACGATATCCCGGCGCGCAGGGCCCCCGCCGAGCCCCAGGGGCCGATCCGCCCGGCGAACCGTCTCCTATGCCGATCGGTATAGGCCAAAGGCACCCTGATCCGGTACTCTTGCCCCCATGAATTCCCCACCAAGCGCCGCCAAGGCCGCTCGCAAGAGTTTCGCCGAAGTCGAGGACGTGCAATCGCGCGCCGACACGCGCCACCTGCCCATCAATCGGGTGGGCATCAAGGACATCAGCCACCCGGTACTGGTGAAGGATCGCTCCGCAGGCGAGCAGCACACGATCGCGGCGTTCAACATGTACGTCAGCCTGCCGCATCACTTCAAGGGCACGCACATGTCCCGCTTCGTCGAGATCCTGCATGCCGAGCGGGAGATCTCGGTGGAGTCTTTCCGCGGCATGCTCGAGAACATGACCCGGCGCCTCGAGGCCGATGCCGGCCACATCGAGATGACCTTTCCGTTCTTCGTGATGAAGCAGGCGCCGGCGACGGGCGTGGAGAGCCTGATGGACTACCGCGCCAGCCTGATCGGCGAACGTCACGACGGGATCACGGACATGTGGGTGCGGGTGGTCGTCCCGGTGACGAGCCTCTGCCCGTGCTCCAAGCGCATCTCGGACTACGGAGCGCACAATCAGCGCTCGCACGTCACCATCACCGCGAAGCTGCGCAGCCACATCTGGATCGAGGAGTTGATCGAGATCGCCGAGAAGGAAGCCTCCTGCGAGCTGTACGGCATTCTCAAGCGGCCCGACGAGAAGTATGTGACCGAGCGGGCCTACGACAATCCGAAGTTCGTCGAGGACATCGTGCGCGACGTCGCCATGCGGCTCAACGCCGACGATCGGATCGCCTCGTACGTCGTGGAGTCGGAGAACTTCGAGTCCATCCACAATCACTCGGCCTACGCGCTCATTGAACGCGACAAGGACGCCGCACCTCGAGCACACAGGCCGCCGGCGTGACGCCCGCTGGCGCCTTCCTCGGCTCACGTTCACTCCCTGTCCGCCCCTGCCTCGAGCGGGCGTGCGATTCATCAGAGGTTGTCGAAAACCTGCTGATTCAGGCATAGGCCGCAATGTCCGCGGCACAACCGCCGCGGGCGCACGTAGCGCCGGCCGGTGCTGCGCTGCCTCCGGCGCAAGACCCTTGAGTCTTTGCCTGCGCGGGGGCCGTCGGATCGCCGGCGCGACGAACACCTCCGGCGCGGCAGATACCGCCGATACGCATCTTCGTTGACGTTCTCCGGGCACCACCGGATACGCATCCGCGATCGGCCGGCACCGAGATTGCCGGCGCAGGCCGCATTCACCGCGCCGAGCCATCGTCCCGATGCCCCCCAGACAGCGCCACACGGTCTTCGACCCGGCGGACTGTAGCGGGACCCCTTGACGTCACCGTCGGGGCAATGCGCTCGATCTCGTCTCAGCAACGTCCACACCAGCGCGCGCATGCGCCGCTGCATCGCTCTCCTACGGCACTGCGGCAGAGCAAAGCGTATTCACCGCTGGCAATGCCTCTCCGTTCTGGTCGAAAAGAGATCGATATGCCCATGGATTTCGCGCAAACATGCGCTGGTCGGCGGTGAACTCAGCACCCCACCACCACACGCCCCGTCCCAGATGTCTCGGCAGTGCCTTGACGATGGAAATGACGTGCGCGATATAGGCGCTCTGGCCTTGCGGGGAGAACCCGTAGGCCATTCCCGACTTACCGGCCCACGACTCATTATAGACATCGTTGGCCCACGGATAAGCAGTCTCCGCGACGATGACGGGCTTGCCAATCCTCGTTGCCAACGCCATCAGGTTTCTTCGCAGATTGCGGGTTGCTCCCCCCCAGTACGGATAATAGTCATAACCGATCACATTGAATCGGACACCATGCGCGGCCAGCTTGGCGAAAAACCCCACCAACGGCTTCGGGTCATCGAAGTTTCCGACTTGCAGCATGATTTGCGGTTTCAGCGTTCCGCTGCCGGCATCGACGCCCGCGATGGCCGCCGTGAGCAAGCCGGAAAAGCGCTTCCAACTCGCCGCATCATGCCGTTTGAGCCGTCCCACAGGCCACAAGATTCCGTGATTGATCTCATTCCCGACCATGACTATCGCCGGCATCGCATGCGCCGCCCGAAACCGCGTCAACACATGTCTGGCATAGCTGAACACCCTACGGCGCAGCTGCCGATAACCGAGCCCCTTCCAGTCATACGGGGTCCGCTGCCGCTGCGGGTCCGCCCACGTGTCCGACAGGTGCATGTCGAGCACAAAGTCAAATCCATCCCGCCTGATTCGGCGCGCGAGCCGCACCGTGTACTCGATGGTATTCAACGTGTCATACCGACCCCACTCCTTTCTCTCCGCGGCAGACGCAGTGTGCCAAAGTCTCAGCCGCAAACTATTGCACCCGGCGCGCTTGAAAATCCCGAGCAGCGAACGCCGCTCGCCTCCGACTCGATACACTCCCCCATGCCGCTCAATATATCCATAGTCCGACACGTCCGCGCCGACAGAAAACGCCGGCAGACGCGCCACGACGCCGCTCGCGCCACCGTTGCCAGCTACCGTACTCGCCGTTGCGATTGCCATGACACCCGAGAAGACCAGGCTGGCCACCGACACAATCCGCCTCCACTCGCGCTTCTTGGCGACAAACCGCTGTTCTTTCATTACGAAACCCGGCATTCCCTCTTGTCACTGACCGCGTTATACGGAACCGGCGCACTGTCACGCTCGCGCACGCCGTTTCCGGCCCACAGGCGGCGCCCACCCGACCGCGCGGCGCTTCCGGTCCTCGGCCACGGATCGCCTGCCGGCGACCGGCGGTCTCCATCCCGGCAACGCCCACTCTCCGACTCGAATGTCCGCGGCGGCGCGCGCAACGCACGAAGCCCTGCACGCACCCGACGATCCCGCGTTCCCAGTTCCCGACTCATGACCGTCCCGGCCGACCTCAGGACCCGCCTCACTCCCGATAGCGAAACCCGAAATACAGCATGCGACCGAATTGCTGATAGACCCCATTTGCGCCGTTGGTATATGACAGCCTGTAGGGCGTTTCCGTGAGGTTCTCTCCCGATACCACGACCGACACGCCCATCGGCAGCCGATACGAAACCTGCGCATCCAGGTAGCCGGCACCGTCATTTATCGCGAATCCCGAGAACAGCCCTTCGCCCGGCAGCGTGCGCGCAAATGAACTTCGATACTCGTAGCTCACGTGGGCGTCGATCGGTCCTTTCGCATAATACATCGTCGTCACCCACGTATATTTCGACAGTCCGAGCAGTCCGGATCGCTGGCTCGAATAATCCTCCGAATTCCGAATGTTTGTCTGATTGTACGAATACGTCGCATAGACGCCCAGCCCATTGAATGGCGATGGCAGCCAATTGAACTGATTCTGCAGCGTGTAGTCTACGCTCGCCACATAGCCGCCGCTTTGATTGACGGGTTGGAAAAACTGGTAATTGACGCCGTTCACAGCCACCGATTGCTGCGACGTTTCAATCCACGTCGAAAGGTCTCTATAAAACACCGACACCGACGTATAGGAATGCTTGGCATAGTAGTACTCGGCGTCGACCGCGACCTGCTTGTCTTTGAACGGCTTCAAATGGGGATTGCCGCCATACGCCTGACAGCTGACGCCCGGACCACCCGCGCAATAGGTGGTAAACCCCGCGTTGAGATAATCCACTTGCGGGCGCGCAATTGCCTCGGCCGCAGACAGGCGGAAAACCCATTGCTTCCACGGCCGGTAATTGAAATTGAAGCTCGGCAGCGCATTCGTGTAATCATTCACCACCGAATATGGCACCAGCAGAGAGCTGATCGGATCTTGCAGAACGCTCGCCGACGTGTTGAGGGTCCGTACCACGCGCACGCCGATGTTTCCATCGAACGGCCACCCAAACAGCCTGCCGCCGTAATTCGCCTGCACGAAGGCCGCGAGTGTTTTGTTCCTTATGGTCCAACTTCCCGTCTGGTCCGCGGCGGTACTGGCGGTCATGTCGAGCGGACCAAAATAGCGTTGCATCGCGGCGTTGAAATTGAACGCCATGAACGGGGGAATTGCGCCAAATACATAGCTTCCCAGGGCCGATGACTCGATGGCAGATGCGGGCAGTACCGTCTGATTCGGGACCGCAATCGACGCGGTTTCACTGAGCTGAATGTTCGATTTCCGGCGCTCTACCGCGCGGACGCCGACGCTCACCGAATTTATCAAACCACGACGAAACGCATGGGTGAAACTGAGTTTCTGCTGAAAGATCGTGTCGTGACCGTCATGAGCATACGGAACTGTGAGGCTCGCCACACGATTCAGGTTCGGATCCGTCAAATTTACATTGGTGGCTATTTGAGGCGGCGAAGTGAGCGCGTTCTCCGTTAACGACTGGCCATTTGCGACGTTCGTAGGCACGCCATTCGCAAGCTGGACGTAATCCGTCGTGATCTGCGGATAGTACGAGAGATAGTCGACGTGCGACCAGCCGAGATTTGCGGTTATCGTATTTTGCCGGCTCGGATGCCACGCGACCTGCGTGCCCAGATCCTCAAAGGTGTCGTCTCGAGTGGATTCGGCCGCGAAATCCTGCATCGTCAAGCCATACGTTTCGCCTTGCGCACAACCGAATGTGCACTCCTCCGTTATCGTTGCGGAAGTGATTTGTTGATCCAGGGCCGTTACGTTCGTATATGAATTGGTAAATTCACCGTTTGCGGTATTGCTTAGAAATCCGTTTTGATATTCCGTGTAACGCGCATGCGAGTAAAACCCGTCGACGTATACGCTAAGCTTTCTCGACGGCCTCCATTGCAGCGCGGCCATGAGACCTTGCCGCCGGTCGATGCCGTGAACTGTACCGGCAAAGACGCCGTAGTTCGCCATGACCGGCTTGCCGTTCCCGGTGAGGTCTTGATAGTCCGCCGCAGGATCGTATTGGTCGAACTCCGATTCGACGTATTGAATTGGATCAGATCGGAGCGAGACCCCAAGGGCAAAGCCCAATTTATCGTCGAGAGCCTTGCCGACGTAGGTAAGGTCCGCGCGCCATCCGAACTCTGAAGCCCGTGCGAGCTTCGCGCCGAGTGACGAGTAATCACCCTCGATCGACGCGATGATTGTGTTACGAGGGAATTTCAATGGCCGGATGGTGCGCAAATCGACCGTACCGGCAATTCCCCCGGAATTGAGTGATGCCATCGGGGTCTTGTAGACCACGGCCCCGCCAATCAGGTTCGGTGGAAACATGTTATAGCGAATGTTTCCAGTCGACGTGGTCGTTGCCAGCGAGGCTCCATTTAGCTCTCCCAGGGTCAGTTCTTCCGGCATGCCCCCAATGGCTATCTGGCTCGCCGATCCGGTATTTGGATCGCGTTCCGTAGCTATCCCCGGAAGACGGGCCAGTGCCGCCGCGACATTGACGTCCGGGAGTTGCCCCATGTCAGCAAGCGAGAGTGCGTCCACTATGACGGGCGCGTAACGCTTGGTGTTGAGCGCGCTTTGAAGACTCTCGGCATATGTTGCGGTTACGACGACCGGTTGCAACGATTCGGTCACTGCGGTCTTCGCCTGCGGCGCATTCGCTTTCGAACGGCCCGCCGGCTGCCGCGCAGCGGCAGTCGCCGGGAGAACGACGATGGAGCCAAGGATAAAGACTGCCGCCAGGACTAAGTTCCGGTTCGCTCGCATGAACGTGCCCCTCTGATAGTGATCGCTCAATTTGTTGCGCCCGGGCATGTCTCGGTTGACATTTGGGCCGGGCGGCGCAACGGCACGCGCCCAAGGAGGCGTGCGGTTATGAGGTTCTTCCCGACGCGAAAGCGCGCCGCTTTGACAAGGATGCGGTTTCCGCGCGATGTACGCCGCGATGCCGGTATGCGCTCGCCCAACTCCGGCTCGCCGTATGTTTCCAATGGCTGACACTGTTCCGGCACGGCGGAAGGCACCTACGTCGACTTTGCCGTCTGCGCTTGGACTTAATGGAATATCGGCACAGCCGCCGCTCTCCGTCGATGCGGCGCGTGCTCTGTGCAGACAGGAGGATGAGCCCCCGAGGCCCGAAGCAACTCGTCCGGCCTGTCGCTGTGGGTCCGGGGATGGCTTGCGAGGCATTCGGGATTCCTTTTCCCGTGCAGGCGCCGGGCCGCTCTTGCGGGCGAGCGCCCCCGGATGTCCCCCGAGGCATGGTCAAGGCCGGATATGCAGGACATCAGGGCCTGGCCATCGCAGCCGAGGGCCAACGGATCGGCGGGTCTCCCGATCGCCTCGATCCAAGGCGCGATTGCACCGATCGATTGGGCTCGCGATGGCGCCGAAGAGGTCTCGATGATCGGGACTCCGGGCGCAGCGGAACTGCGGCAGGACGCGTTCCCGCCGGGATCGCCGATTGGCTCAGGCAGCCCGGTAGGTTCGCCGGCGGCAGGCAGGTTCGTCATCGTCTCTGGGCCCCATTCCAGATCGTGTCGATTAATATGAATAATAGGATACGAAGGGCGGCCGTGCAAGGGGCCCGATATGCTGGCGGGCAAAATGAGCGGGAGTTCTCGTCGAACGCCGCGAAAATCGCCGAACGCGGGCCACGGCGGGTCGCTCGGTGGCAATACTCGGCAGTGAAGCGTCCATCCTCGGGACGGACTGCGACCGGCCGTCAGCGAGGGTCCACAAGCGCGATGACCGAAGGCCCTCGCACCCGCGGGCGCGGTATCTCGCCCTCCGGCGTCTCACTTCATAATGTCAGGAGAGCCTATACGCTCCCCTGGGTTGTGCCGGGCGCGCACGCTGATCGGCTGCGAGAACCATAGCCCTCGCGGGCAAGCGGGGTTTTCGATCGGGGAGTTTACCAGGCGGATACCGGGGAAGCCCGAGCGCAGCACTCCCGCAGCGCGCCCCTGCCGCCCCGACGGCGAGTCACCCAAGCTGCGCCTTGGCTCAACGGGACACGCTGCGGCGCATCATGCGCGCGGCGCCCACAGCACGCTGACCTCGTGCGGCGCCAGTGCCACGGTACGGCGCGCACGTCCACCGGTGAGCACCGGGCTCGCCGGCGACGGCAGATGTACGGTATGCGGCCGGCGACCATGGTTGATCAGAACCCATACCCGCTTGCCGGCGCCGATGCGCTGACAGACTTCCACGTTGCGTGCCACGCCGGAGATGAGCGGGTGGACGCCTGCCGCGCGCGCCAGCTTCTCGAGCACGGTCTGCATCAGCGCCGGATCGAGCCAGGCCCCGATATAGGTGATGGTGCCCTTGCCGACGTGACGCGTCATGATGGCCGGCTTGCCCTCGAGCCAGCCGTTGCCCTTGCCATAGCGCAGCAGAACATGCGTGTTGGGGGCCGAGGCCACGAGCGTCTCGGCCCAGACCGCGGCGTGCCCCGAGCCGAGCTTGCCGGCGAGCGGCACGGACTTCAGCAGCGAGTAATACTGCCCAACGTGGCCGCCGAGCAGGGGCACGAGCGGACCGGGTTGGCGCTCGGTCCACAGCGCGTCGTAGGAGTTCTTCATGCCGCTGCGCGGCCCGAGGATCAGATGCCCGCCGGCGCGTACATAGGCGGCCAGATGGCGGGCCTCGGCGCGCGAGAGCACGTTGAGCGCCGGGGCCACGACGAGCCGGTAGCGCCCGAGGGGGGCGTGCGGGGAGATCACGTCCACCGCCTGCGCAAAGCGCTCGAGCGGTTTGTAGAAGGCGGTGAATTCGCGGACCACGTGGAAAAGAATCGTCTGGCGCTGGAAACCGATGGCCCAGCGGCTCGAGTACGATTGCAGCAGCGCGACGCGGCTGCGCGGGGCGGTGTCCGCGAGGGCCGGCCCGGCGAGCGCGAACTGCGCGGCAATCTTCTTCACCACCCGGTAGGCGGGCACGGGCTCGCCGCCGGGACCGACCAGCGTGCCGTTGTACTGCTCCTGGCCATTGAGCGCGCTGCGCCATTGCCAGTACAGCACGGCATTGGCGCCGTGTCCGACATCCTGCCAGGCCAGCTCGCGCATCGCGTACGGCGGCAGCGCGGCATTGATCCGTCCCCAGTCGACAAAGGCCGGCTGCGTCTCCATCACCCAGAAGTCCCGGCGCTTGTAGCCGCGCACCAGATCGTCCTCGACCGCGTTGTCGAGCCATCGGTAACGGCCGTTCGGCACGTAATCGTCCCAGGACGCGAGGGTCAACACATGGTTGACCACGTACTCGTTGAACTGATCACCCCAGTGGGTGGTATTGGTCGTGATGAACTGGCGGGGCGAGGCATACCGGCGGATGGCCTGAACCTGGTTTTGCACGTAGCTCGCCCAGGTCGCGGTCACGAAGCGTCTGAAATCCAGCAGCAGCCCGGGATTCTCGTTCTCGGCGCGCATCGGCACCTGACGGAAGTGATCATACGTCTGACTCCAATACCTCGTCGCCCAATGCCGATTCAGAGCAGCGATGGTGTGGTACTTGCGGCGCAGCCACGCGTGGAACTGCCGGCGGGTTTGTGCCCCGAACGAGGGCGGCCCGATCTCATTGTCGATCTGCCAGCCGATGACGTCGGGATTGTGGCCGAAGTGCCGCGCCAGGCGCGCGGCGATCTCCCGGCAAAACTTGCGATACAGCGGGCTCGAGAAGGAGAACTGCTGCCGGTTGCCGTGCTGGGCGCGCCGCCCGTCCGCATGCACGCGCAATGTCTGGGGATAGCGGCTGGTCAGCCACGCCGGCGGCGCGGCGGTGGGCGTGCCGATCACGACGTAGATATGATGGCGCGCCGCCTCCGCGATGGCGCGCTCGAGCCAGCCGAAGTGATACACGCCCTGGCGCGGCTCGAGCGTGCTCCAGGCAAACTCTCCGACCCGCACGACATCGATATGCGCCGCCTGCATCAGCGCCAGATCCTTCGGCCAGCGCGCCTCGGGCCACTGCTCCGGATACCAGGCCGTGCCGAGCAGCAGCGGGGGGCGAGGCGCCGCGACCGCCGGCACCACACCGAACGCGCCGGCCAGGCACAGGCCGAGCAGCACATCGCGCATCCGCCACCACGCCGCGCGCGCTGCCGGGCTCGAGCGAGGAGACTGTGGGTTCGCTTGCATGAACTTCTCCGGGTCTGCCACCAGCACGACAGACCGGAGGCTCGAGTGAAACGCAGTTTTATGAGCCGAAATTATAATGAGGAAAAGCCCGAGGCTCAACCTCGTCGGTCTGTACCCTACACCCATACACCGCGAGTCGGTGCAATCCTCACACCGGCAACAGCGCACCGGCGCCGGCGGCGGGATTTCGCCTGTTGCAACCGCACAGCGCAGGATTCGTCAAACTTCTACGGTCGCCTCGGCGGAACCCGGGCGTTTTTCAGCCGATTAACACCGGAGGCAGCCGGGCTGTCGGAGCCGGCGCTCAGCCGCCTGGCGAGGCAGCAGCAGGCCGACTTCCGCGGGCGGCGCGAGCGAGGGCTGAATGCGCAGCGGCGGATATGCCGATGGACCGATGCGCCCCAGAGCGGGCTGCGAACCGAGGGCGCGCGATTGCGCGCCGAGGTGGCGCTGAGCGTCAACGAGCACGGCACGCAGCAGTTCTTGCCGATTCAGGAGATGACGCACAACGTCTCTTTGAGATCCGGCGAAGCCGATCGCCGAGATGCGATTTGTGGTCCGCGTTGGGACTGTCACCGACCAACTGGTCCGCACCGTCATCACCCGATCGTGCGCATATGGAAGAGTTGACTCAAGATCATCGCGCTGACTTGGCACACCCCGTGATTTCGCCGGGCGGACACGCTCAATCGTTCCCCATGGACTCGCGTTCACCCCGAGCCATGAAGCATCACGAACGCTCGACAGGCACAGGGAGGTGCCCCGCCGCCCTAGCCCCCGCCGCACGCGACTCGCGCAAACGGCCGGCTCGCCCGTCCGCGCCTAGCGCGGCTCCCCTTGCAGGCGTCCGATCAGACTGCGCAGGAACACCCGGTTGAAGCGCAGCTGACAGGAGACCGAGACCTGCTCGAGCTGCGTGGCGCTCACTTTCAGCACCGTCACCGCATCGACCGCCCGTACCGTGGCGGTGCGCTTGGCGCCGGGCACATAGCTCGTCTCGCCGAAGCAGTCGCCGGTCTCGAGCATGGCGATGAGCTCACCGCGGCGCATGACCGCGCAACGGCCGGCGACCAGAATGTAGAAGCGGTCGTCGAGCTCGCCCTCGCGGATGATCTGCTCGCCGGCGGCATACTGCTGCCAGGCGCTGGCATGCAGCACCTCGCTGACCTCGGTGTGGGAGAATTCCTGGAAGAACTTCAGCCGCCTCAAGACCCCGAACTGCTCCTGCAGATCGAACCGCACGTTGCTCTGACGCAGCCGGTGGTGGACCCGGGCGAGCTCGGCGGCCAGCTCGAGCCCCGTGCGCTGGCGTTTGACCGGATCTTTCTGCAGCGCGGTGACAACCACCCCCTCGAGCTCCTCGGAGACGTCCTGCCGCACCCGATGAATCGGTGGCGGTGTCGCGTAGACGATCTGGTGCAGGAGCTTCTGCAGATTGCCGGCGCGAAACGGCCGCGTGCCGGTGAGCAATTCGTACATCACCGCTCCGAGGGAGTAGATATCGGAGCTCGGCGTGAGATCCAGGCTCTGCACCTGCTCGGGCGACATGTACGAAGGACTGCCGGCGATGCCCTCGATGCGTGAGATGTCGGCATCCGAGACCAGCGCGATGCCGAAATCAATGATGCGCACTTCGCCCTCCTGGGTCAGCAGGATGTTCGAAGGCTTGATATCGCGGTGGATCACTCCGCGCGTATGCGCGTAATGCAGCGCCTTGGCGCTCTTGAAGATGATCTCGATGACGTCGTTCAGCGGCAGCAGATTGTCAGGACGACAGTAGGTCGTGAGCGTGCGCGCGTGATGCACGTACTCGGAGACGATGTAGCACCGGCCGTTCGCCTCGCCCGCGTCGAAGATCGGCAGTACGTAGGGGTGCTGCAGCATCCCGACCAGATGCGCCTCGGAGAGGAACATCTTGCGCGCCGCGCGCGCCCGCTGATCGTCGGTGCCGGTATCGACGTTGTAGACCTTGATGGCCACGTCGCGTCCGTAGTAGGCGTCGTGGCACAGATAGACGACACCGGTGCTGCCGCGGCCGACCTCCTTGATCACCTCGTATTTGCCGATCTGCCCGGGGATTGCCCGGTCACGGATATGCGGATGCGCGGCGGGTCCTGTGGCGTGAGCGGGCATGGCGAGCGGCGACTGGTGAAGCAGTCCGCAGCATAGGAGCGGCCGGCGTGCTGCGCTGTGATGCGCCCCATGAATTGGGGCGCCCCGGCGCCTCCCGGCTTGACATAAACACCCCGCTACGGGGCGGCAAAATGCTCGTAGCCGCTCGAGGATGCCTCGAGCACACCGTCCTCGTCCATCACTCGCGCGCCCGGCTGCGCCTGCAGCGTTCCGATGCGTCTGTAGCCCCATTCGGCGGGTGGCAGCTCGCACGCCAGGCGCTCGAGCGCCTGCGGCCGCACCGTGAAACACAGCTCGTAGTCGTCGCCGCCGCTCAGGGCGAGCTCGCGCGCCCGCGACATCCCGACCGCACCGAGCAGCGGCGCCGACAGCGGCAGCGCGGTGGCCATCAGCTCCACGCCACAGCCGCTGGCGCGCGCCAGCTTGTGCGCATCGGCGAGCAACCCGTCGGACACGTCGATGCAGCCGCTCGCCAGCTCGCGCAAACGCTCACCGAGCGCCAGGCGTGGCGTCGGAAACAGGAACCGCCGGCGCAGATACTCGGCCTGCTCGCACGGCGCCAACCGGCCCTGCTCGAGGGCGAGGCCCGCGGCCGCATCGCCCGGGGTTCCCGACACGAAGAGTGCATCCCCGGGCGCGCCGCCGCCGCGCCGCAGCCCCCGCCCCGGCGGCAGGTGCCCCAGCACGGTGACCGTAACCGACATCGGTCCGCGCGTCGTGTCGCCGCCCACGAGCGCAACGCCATGGGCCCGAGCGAGCGCATCGAGACCGGCGGCGAACTGCGCCAGCCAGCGCTCGTCGGCCTCGCTGAGGGTGAGCGCAAGCAGCGCCCATGCCGGGCGTGCGCCCATGGCCGCCAGATCGCTCAGATTGACCGCGAGCGCCCGGTGGCCGATGGATTGCGCGGGACTGCCGCGCGGGAAATGCACGTCCTCGACCAGAGTATCGACGGCCACCGCGAGCTGCGCACCCGCCGGGCATTGCAGCACCGCTGCATCATCGCCCACACCGAGGATCACATCCCCGCGCCTGTACCCGCAATCGCGGAAGTAACGCTCGATGAGCTCGAATTCGGACAGGGGCATGGGCGGCCCGGAGCTTGCGCGTCTCAGTGCTCGTCGGGCCGCAGATCGCGTGCCGCGCGGTCGAGCACTGCGTTGACGTACTTGTACCCGTCGGTGGCGCCGAACCGCTTGGTCAGGGCGACCGCTTCGCTGATCGCCACCGGGTAGGGCACATCGAGCCGATGGCCGAGCTCATAGAATCCGATCAGCAGCGCGGCGTGCTCGACCGGATCGAGCAGCGCCGGGCTGCGGTCGATCAGCGCGGCAAGACGCTCATCGAGGGCCGCATACGAGGTGCAGATCGCCTCGAGCAGCTCGCGGAAGTACTCACGGTCGGCCCGCGGCATGTCCTCCGCAGTGCCGAACTCCTGCACCAGGTCCTGCCACGGACACTCGTTCAGCTGCCAGCGATACAGCGCCTGCAGCGCCAGCTTGCGCGCCACCGAACGCTGCCGCGGCAACGCGCGCGGGGAGGTCGCAGCGCTCATCAAGGACCCAAAAGCGCGAACACGCTGGCCATCTCCAGCGCCGCCTCCATCGCCTCGGCACCCTTGTTGCCGGCGCCGGTGGCGGCCCGCTCGATGGCCTGCTCGACCGTATCGACCGTCAGCACGCCGAAGATCACCGGCACGCCGCTCTGCAGCGCGACGCGCTGCAATCCCCCGGCGCACTCGCCGGCGACGTACTCGAAATGCGGCGTGCCACCGCGGATGACGCAGCCGAGCGCCACGAGCGCATCATAGCGGCCACTGGCGGCGAGCCGCCGCGCGGCCACCGGCAGCTCGAAAGCGCCCGGCACCCGCACCACCAACAAGTCAGCGAGCGCGCCGCCGTGCGCCACCCAGGCCGCTTCGGCGCCCTTCAACAGGCTCGCAACGATAAAGTCGTTGAACCGCGCCGCCACGAGCGCGACCTTGCGGCCCCGGGCGTCGAGCGGTCCTTCCAGCCGGTGCGGCCCGCTCAAGCGTCCTCTCCGACGTAGCTGTCGATCTCGAGACCGAAAGCGGC
>JAJZMI010000074.1 GCA_021798335.1 Pseudomonadota bacterium
GCGGCGCAGCAGCTCACAGGGCGTCTTCTCATCGAACAGCGTCACCCACGAGACGCACTCGAGCGCCGCCACCACGATCAGCCGGTCGAGCTCGCGGTTGAGCGGCCGGTCCGGTCCCTTGCCCTGCGTGCGCGCCGAGGCGTCGCTGTTGACCGCCACCAGCAGCGCCGCCCCGAGCGCGCGCGCCTCGAGCAGATAGGCCACGTGCCCGCGGTGCAGCACGTCGAACACACCGTTGGTGAATACCAGCGGCCGCGGCCCGGGGCAGGCCGCGATGTCGGCGGCCGGAAGGATCTTGCGGCTGAGCGCGTACGGAATGTCGGTCATCGACGAATCAGACTCGGGTCATGGCATGAGGGGAGCCGCGGCGCGCTCCGGGCGTCACTGGCCCGCCAGCCACGCGGCGTAACGGTGCACGCCCGTCTCGACGTCGGCGAACGCGACATCGCAGCCTGTGGCGCGCAGCGCAGCGAGGTCCGCTTCGGTGTGACACTGGTACTTGCCGATGAGCGCCTCGGGGAACGGGACGTACTCGATCAGGCCGCTCTGGACCTGCTCGGCGAGCGTGAGCGGCGCCTCGCCGCGCTGCGCGCGCATTGCATTGAGGGTCGCGTGGGCCACATCGTTGAACGGCTGGGCGCGGCCCGAGCCGACATTGAACAGGCCGCTGCGCTCCCCATGGCGCAGGAACCACAGGTTCACGGCCACCACGTCCTCGACGTACACGAAGTCGCGCAGCTGCTCGCCCGGGCCGTAGCCGCCGTACTCCCCGTACAGCCTCACCTTGCCGCGCTCGCGGATCTCCCCGAAGTGATGACAGGCCACCGAGGCCATGCGCCCCTTGTGCTGCTCGCGCGGCCCGTAGACGTTGAAATAGCGAAAGCCCGCCACTTGATGGCGCGCGGTGGGGAGCATGCGCCGCACGACATTGTCGAACAGCAGCTTCGAGTACCCGTAGACGTTGAGCGGCCGCTCGCACTCGGGCGCCTCGCGAAATACCCGGGTATCCCCATAGGTGGCGGCCGAGGAGGCGTACAGGAGCCGCGTGCCCTGCGCCTGGCAGGCATCGAGCAGGCCCTTGGAGCAGCGGTAGTTGGTCTCGAGCATGTACCGGCCGTTGTGCTCGAGCGTGTCCGAGCAGGCCCCTTCGTGGAAGATGACCTCGATGTGGCCCAGCTCGCCGCGCTCGAAACGCGCATAGAACTCGCCGCGGTCGAAGTAGTCGGCGAGCCGGGCGCCGAGCAGGTTGCGATACTTCATCCCGTCGGTCAGATCGTCCACCGCGATCACCTCATCGCAGCCGATGGCGTTCAGGCCGTGCACGAGGTTGCTGCCGATCATACCCGCCGCGCCGGTGACCACGACTCTCACGAGAACAGCTCCTCATACGAGGCCGTGGCGGTGCCGAACTTGCCGACGACGATCCCGGCGGCGCGGTTGGCGATCGGCATCGCCTCGCGCAGCGGTACGCCCGCGGCCATCATCGCCGCCAGGGTGGCGATCACCGTGTCGCCCGCGCCGGTGACGTCGAACACCTCGCGGGTGTGGGCGCCGATGCGCAGGTGGCCGGCCGCATCGAACAGCGACATGCCTTCCTCGCTGCGGGTGAGCAGCAGCGCCTCGAGCCGATGGGTCTGGCGCAGCTTCGCGACCCGCTCCTCCAGCTCGGTCTCGGACGACCACGGTCCGATCACCAGCGCCAGCTCCGCGCGGTTGGGCGTGACCACGGTCGCCCCGGCATAGCGGGCGTAGTCGGCGCCCTTGGGGTCGACCAGCACCGGCCGGCCCGCCGCGCGAGCCCGCTCGATCATGCGGGGAATGTGGGTGAGGCCCCCCTTGCCGTAGTCGGAGAACACCACCGCCGCACACTGCGGCACCGCACGATCGAAGTCCGCGAGCATGCCGGAGAGAATCTCGTGATCGGGCATGTTCTCGAAGTCGACGCGCACCAGTTGTTGGGCCCGGCCGATGACGCGCAACTTGACGCTGGTGTAGAGCTGCGGATCGCGGCCGAGCAGGCACTCGATGCAGCGCTCCCGCAGCAGAGCCTCGAGGCGCTGCGCCGGCTCGTCCTGACCCACCACCGTGATGAGCGAGACCGCCGGACCGAGCGCTTTGACGTTCAGCGCCACATTGGCCGCTCCGCCGAGACGCTCCTCATCGCGGGTCACCCGGACCACCGGCACCGGCGCCTCCGGGGAGATGCGCTCGACCTCCCCGAACAGGTAGCGATCCAACATGGCATCGCCCACGACCAGCACGCGGACGCCCCTCAGCCGGGCTTGCAGATCGCTCATCACGCCCCCGCCAGATCCAACGCCGCCTCGATCAGGCCGCACAGTGTGTGGCCGATGAACCCGTGCGCCTCCTGGATGCGCGCGGTACTGTCGCTCGGCACGACGATCGGGATGTCGCACAGCGAGCGCAGCGCCCCGCCGTCCCGGCCCAGCAGTCCGATCACGCGCATGCCCGCGGCACGGGCGGCCTCGGCCGCGCGGATGACGTTGCGCGAGTGACCCGAGGTCGAGATTCCGATCAGACAGTCCCCGCGCGTCCCGAGCCCGCTCACCTGGCGCGCGAACACCTCATCGAAGCTGTAATCGTTGGCGACCGAAGTCAGGGCCGAGGTGTCGGTGGTGAGCGCGAGCGCCGCGAGCGCGCGCCGGTCCCGCACGAACCGCCCGGTCAGCTCCGCGGCGATGTGCTGGCTGTCGGCCGCCGAGCCGCCGTTGCCGCAGAACATCA
>JAJZMI010000158.1 GCA_021798335.1 Pseudomonadota bacterium
GCGAGAGGCGTATCCACCCCATCGCGCACCAAGCGCTGGATGCTGCCTGCGTAGTCGCGCTTCCAGAGCGGGTCCGAGGGCAGGGCAACCTCCGCCGGCCAACCATCGATCGCGCTGGCCGGCAACAGGATCGTGTACCCGAGGGCCTCGTAGCCCCGACATCGCCGGTTGAACATCCGCGCCAGCATCGGCACGCCGAGATCGGCATAGTCATAGATTCGTACCTCACGCTTCCCGTCATGCAGTCGGTGCAGTCTCCCGGCGTACTGCGCGACCGTCCCCCGCCAGGACACTGGGAGCGTCAGGAAGAGGGTGTCCAGACGCGCATCGTCGAATCCCTCTCCGATATGCTTGCCGGTCGCCATCACCACGCGCGCCTCACTGGCCGGAATCGAGGCGAGATGTTCTCTTGTCGCGTGCCGCTGCTTCTTGCCCATTGCGGCCCGCAGGACGATGAGGTGACTCACATGGGGGGATAGAGCCCGCGCCAGGCGATCGAGATGATCGTTGCGCTCGGTGAGCACGAGCGGTGAGCGTCCGGCTTGCACGGACTCGACGACGTCGTCGCTGATACGGCGTGTCCGCGCGTCATCCTCGACTAATGCCTGATAGAGCGCTTGGAATTCGAGCCGCTTGTCCGCCACCGCTGGCCTCAATGATCGGAACGCGGTGGGTTGTACGAACACGGTGTGCCTGAAGGGGCGAACGGCGGCCTGAGCGCGCGCACTGACGCGGTAGCGGATCGGTCCGCACTGCATGAAGACGATTGGATGGTGCCCGTCCTTGCGCGTGACCGTGGCGGAAAGACCGACGACGAATCGGGCCTTGGCTTCACGGGCGACCTTCTCGAAGCTCTTCGCGGAGAGGTGATGACATTCATCGACGATGAGCTGCCCGTAGCCCGCCACGCAGTCGTCCACCACACCCTTGCGGAAGAGGGTCTGAATCATGGCCACATCCAGCAGCCCATTGGGTCGTCGCCGGCCACCGCCGATCCGGCCGACGTCTTGGGCCGGCACGTCGAGAAAGGCAGAGAGCCGCTCGACCCACTGATCGAGCAGCGCCTCGCGGTGGACGAGCACCAGCGTGCTCACTGCGCGTTGAGCGATCAGCCAGGCGCCAATGACTGTTTTGCCGAAGGCCGTGGTGGCCGCCAGCACTCCCGTATCGTGCGCCAGCAGGGCGCGGGCGGCCGCCTTCTGTTCGGACCGCAACTGCCCTTGAAAGGTGACCTTCAGCGGCTGGGGCCGGATGCGCTCGTCCCGCACCGTTGCGCCAATGCCCAGGTCATCGAGCAGCCGATGAATGTCTTCGAGGCAGCCTCTCGGTAGGCCGATGTGATGCGGATGGTCTTCGGCGCACGCCACGATGCGCGGCTTGCCGTAGGTTGACAGACGCATCGCCTGTGCCCGGTAGAACTCGGGATTCTGGAAGGCCGCCAGGCGCAGCAGGCGGTCTCGTAGGCCGGGCTGCAGCCCCTCCTTGGCGATGTAGATCTGGTTGCCGAGCACCAGCTCCAGGGTTTGCGGCAACTCACCCGTGACGGGCGGAGCTCTCAGCTGTCGCGAGGGCGGTGCGGTCCAAGGCTCGGCGTCATCCTCTTCCGGTGGCAGTCGTACCCCCAAGACTCGCCCCCGGCGCTCGGCGTCCCGGACCGCCTCCTCAACCCGCTGTCGCGACAGCCGATGCACGCGAGCGAGAAAGGACCACTGGTCCGGCCAGGGCTCGAGCGCCTCGTCGAGGAAGATGCTGTTCGCGTGTTGGCGAGCCGCCTTCTGCAACGGCAGGGCGATCAGGTTGCCGAAACCTCCCTGAGGCATCATGTCCTGATTCGGAAAGAGCCGGTCGTAGGAGTCCAGACCCACATGGGGCCGCCGCTCCATGGTTTCGGTCAATACATGCGAGGCGAGCCGGCGGGCGAGCGAGGCCGGCAGGGGCTCGTCGAAGAACAGCCACAGATGAGCGCCATTTCCGGATCGGGACCGCTCGAGGGCAGCGGGAAGGATCAGCCGGCGGCAGGCTTCGAGACAGGCTGCTGCGTCCTCGCGCCAGCCGCCCTTGTCGAAATCGATGGCCACGAGCCAACAGTTGTCGTCCGGCAGCAGCGGATAGAGGCCGACGACGAAGGAATTGCCCGCGCCGTCCTCGCCCGACAGATGCCGGCGGATGACCTCGTCGGTGACGGGCAGGAATCGGCGGTGCGGGCACTCGGCGCATGCGATCCGCGGTTTCTCGCAGACCCCACGCACCCACTCGTTGGCGCAGGCCGGCGCGTAGCCGGTTTTGCCGCTCTTGCGACTCTCGAAGCGTCGTGCATACACATCCTCACGGCCGCGGAAAAGCGATCGGAACAGGCGGATCTTCTCCTCGACCGGAGCATGGCGATCGACGCGTGAGGTTTGCTCCGTCGGATCGCTCATGTGCGCTTGCCTGGTACACGGATTCGTGACCAGTGGGCGAGCTGCTTTGCCCGCTCGAATTCGGCATTGCTCATGGCGATTCCCCGTGATCGGACGCGCTGGGGAGGGAGCCGCGATCGGCATCCCCGATCCCTGCCGGCGCTCGCCCCGTAGGCGATTCTATTCCGTCCTTTGGGCGCCCTTGTGCCATCAGGCCGACCAAGTGGGTACCATGAGCGCTCCTCCGGACCTGATAGGGGCATTTTGTAGTGGCGGATACCC
>JAJZMI010000217.1 GCA_021798335.1 Pseudomonadota bacterium
CTCGTTCCAACGATCCGCAATCCGGCGGCGGCCGTGAGGGTCCCTATCGAATGATTCACGCGGCGCGCGGCGTTCTTGGCTCTGGCGCGACCACAACGGTCAAGTCGTTGATTTTGTTCTGACATGCGCGTTGTCGTTCGGCAACGAGGGGCGCCGCCGCCACGTCCCTGTCTCCAAACACAAACAGAGGCGTATAGTCCTGGGCGGTAATCCACGTCACATGGGGGTATCTGTCATGACGATCAGGATTGATAATACCGAAAATCGCTGTGTTACGACCTCCACGGTCGGCTACATGTGCTTGGCGCTGACGTTGTGGATGGTCTCGATGAGCATGGCAGGTTGGTTCAGCCAGGAGTACGCGCATGGTGTCGATCTGCTGACGCCCATGGCCGTGATCCTGGCGATCATGGGCATCCTGGCGCACCTGCGCGCGCGCAGTCTCGATGCGGTTGTGTTCTTCGGCGGCGCGCTGTTGTTCTGGACCGCGCACGCGGCGGGTGGGACCGCGGGCGAGCCGGCCAGTTATGTCGGATGGTTCTGGGCGATGTGGGCGCTGTTCTTCGGCTACGTGTGGCTCGGCTCGTTCCACGACTCGCTCCCGCGCCAGCTGTTTCTGCTCGGCATCACCCTGATGCTGCTCGCCATTGCACTCAATATGTGGACCGGGCTCGGGTTCTTCCAGATGATCGGCGGGTACATCGGACTCGTCACGGCCCTCCTGTCGGGGCTGGTCTCGGCCAGCAGCATCGTCATGTTCGGCAAGGAACAGCACAGCCCGAACAACGAGCACTCCGCCACCGGACAGGGCCAGCCGCACGTGGCCTGAGCGCCTCGCGCGCCGCGGGCGGCGCCGTAGCGCGTGAGCGGGGGCGGGGTGGGGCGTGAGCCCGCCCCGCCCGCCGGTTACGGCCGCTGGCGCTGCCGGCGGCGCCTGAGGTCGATCCGGTCGATGCCGATGTCGATCACCTGCAGCATGGTGGCGAATGCCGCGCGCCCATCGCCGGTCTCAATGGCATCCACCACCGCGGCATGGGCGTTGACCGTGGTCTGATGATCCGAGGGATCGTCGATCGGGGAGCTGTGCAGGAACGAGGCGATGAGCGCCGTCTCGATGACCCCGGCCACCGAGCGCATCATGGGATTGCCGCTGGCGTCCCCGATCACCAGATGAAAGTCCAGATCCGATTCCGCGAAGCTCTGGCGGTCATGATTGCTGCGGCCCATTTGCCGGACGCATTCGCGCAGGCGCGTCACGTGCGCACTCGAGCGGCGCACGGCCGCCAGCGCTGCGGCGGCCGGCTCGATGGCGCGGCGCACCTCGACCACGTAATGCATGAATGTGTCGTCGAATCCGAGCCTTACGCGCCACGCGAGCACGTCGGCGTCGAAATAGTTCCAGTACGCGTGCTCGCGGACGCGCGTGCCGACGCGGGTCTTGGAAACCACGAACCCTTTGGCCGCAAGGGTCTTCATGACCTCGCGGATCACCGTGCGCGAGACCCGGAAGCGCTGGATCAGCTGCGGCTCGGGCGGCAGGTTCTTCCCGGGTGGATACAGTCCCTGGAGCAGTTCCATTGCCAGAGTGGCGGCGATCTGATCGTGGCTGGACTTGGCCCGCTCCAGGGTGAGGCGGCTCAAGCGCGGCAGCGGCTGTGCGGCCATTACGGGTCGCTGGTGCGGTGACGACGAGCGCTCATGGGAATCCGGACCCCCCGTGGCGCCGGAACGGATGCGGCGCTTGGTCTTATAATACGGCCTTCCTTCCAAAGCGGACAAGGAAGCAGGGCGATGAGCGAGAACGTGCACGTCACGCGCCGCGGGGCGGTCTGCGAGCTGCGGCTGAATCGACCTGACAAGCGCAATGCGCTGACGCTGGAGATGTACCGGGCGCTCGGGGAGGCGCTGCAGGCCGCGGAGCTCGACCCGCAGGTTCGCGCGGTGCTCTTCTCGGGAGAGGGCGCGTGCTTCACCGCGGGCAACGACCTGAATGATTTTCTGGCCGGTCCGGCGTTCGACGATCCGGCTCACCCGACGGTGCGATTCGTGCATGCGCTGCCGGCGTTCAGCAAGCCGCTGGTGTGCGCGGTGCACGGCCCGACCGTGGGCATCGGCGTAACGCTGCTGCTGCACTGTGATCTGGTCATTGCCGCTCGGCGCAGCACCCGTCTGCTGTTCTCGTTCGTGTCCCTCGGCCTGGTGCCGGAGGCGGCCAGCACCTTGCTGTTGCCGCGCCTGCTCGGGCAACAGCGCGCCGCGGAACTGCTGTTGCTCGGGGAGCCGCTCGATGCGCCCACGGCCCAAGCCTGGGGCCTGGTGAACCGGGTGGTCGATGATGCCGAGCTGCTGCAGGAGGCGCGCGAGGTCGCCGATGCGCTCGCGCAGCAGCCTCCCGAGGCGCTCAGGCGCACCAAGCGGCTGCTGCGGCTCGATCCGCAGGGCGAGGTGCGCGAGCGCATGGGGGTCGAGGTCAGCGAGTTCGCGGCATGCTTGCGGGGTGAGGAATTCGCAGCCGCGGTGCGCGCATTCTTCGCGCAGCATCGCTGAGGCGCGGCGCCCCGCGCGCTGGTGAGCGCTGCGGCGACAGTGTAGGCTTGCCCCGGATGAGTGCAGAACTCAACAGCCCCGCCCGGCGCCTGCGCGATGCGCTCGGCGCATTTGCCACCGGCGTCACCATCGT
>JAJZMI010000085.1 GCA_021798335.1 Pseudomonadota bacterium
GCCCAGGGACTGTATCAGGCGCTGCAGGTCGTCGACGCGGACGCGGTGCCGGCAGCGCTCGAACCGTGCCCGGCCGGGGTGCGCGGGGACGGCGACGCCACGCGCCAGGCGCTGCGGGCCGCCTACAACGCGGCGCTGGATGGGATCGGCGCCGAGGGGATCGGCGAGCTCAAGGCGTGGCCGGAGCGGGCGCGGGCGGCGAGCGCTGCCACCTACTCCTACCGGGTGCGCGGCCACGAGGTGAGCGGGGAGAACTACAGCGAGACACTCGCGCACGAGCGGGTGCCGAAGCTCGCGGTGCCGAAGCTGCGCGATTGGGGTGAGCTGTTGCGCTTCATCCGCAGCGAGAATCTGCCCGGGGCCTTTCCCTACACCGGTGGAGTCTATCCGTACCGCCGCGAGGAGGAGGATCCGACCCGGATGTTCGCCGGCGAGGGTGCTCCGGAACGTACCAACCGCCGGTTTCATTATCTGGCCCGGGGACACGGGGCGGTGCGCCTCTCGACGGCGTTCGACTCGACGACGCTCTACGGCGAGGATCCGGATCTGCGCCCGGACATCTACGGCCGCACGGGCAACTCCGGGGTGTCGGTTGCGACCCTCGATGACATGAAGAAGCTCTACTCGGGCTTCGATCTGGCTAGGCCGTCGACTTCGGTGTCGATGACCATCAATGGTCCGGCGCCGATGATTCTGGCGATGTATCTCAATACGGCGATCGATCAGGGCGTCGAGCGGTATCTGCGCGCCGAGGGACGCTGGCGCGACGCCGAGCGGCGCATCGAGATGCTGCGGCGCGAGGCCGCCGGGGACGCGAGCAAGCCGCCGGCGTATCACGGCGAGCGTCCGCAGGGACACGATGGTTCGGGCCTCGCTTTGCTCGGGGTGACCGGGGATCAGCTGCTCGAGCCGCAGGTCTATGAGCGCATCAAGGCCGAAACGCTGAGCGCCGTGCGGGGCACGGTGCAGGCGGACATTCTGAAGGAGGATCAGGCCCAGAATACCTGTATCTTCTCCACGGAGTTCGCGCTGAGGATGATGGGCGACGTGCAGGAGTATTTCATCGCGCACCAGGTGCGCAATTTCTACTCCGTCTCGATCTCCGGTTATCATATCGCGGAAGCCGGCGCCAATCCGATCACCCAGCTCGCCTTCACGCTCGCCAACGGCTTCACCATCGTCGAGTACTATCTGGCCCGCGGCATGAAGATCGACGACTTCGCGCCCAATCTGTCGTTCTTCTTTTCCAACGGCATGGATCCGGAGTACGCGGTGATCGGCCGGGTGGCGCGGCGCATCTGGGCGCGTGCCATGCGCGATCTTTACGGCGGCGGTCCGCGCAGCCAGATGCTGAAATATCACGTGCAGACCTCGGGACGGAGCCTGCACGCGCGCGAGATCGCGTTCAACGACATCCGTACCACGCTGCAGGCGCTGTACGCGCTGTTCGACAATTGCAACAGCCTGCACACCAATGCCTACGACGAGGCGCTCACCACGCCGACCGAGGAGAGCGTGCGGCGGGCGGTGGCGATTCAGCTGATCATCAATCGCGAGCTCGGTCTGAACAAGATTCAGAATCCCTGGCAGGGTTCGTTCGCCATCGAGTACCTCACCGACCTGGTTGAAGAAGCCGTGTATCGGGAATTCGACGCGCTGACCGAGCGCGGCGGGGTGCTCGGGGCGATGGAGACGATGTATCAGCGCGGCAAGATCCAGGACGAGTCGCTCTACTACGAGACCCGCAAGCACGACGGGAGTCTGCCGATCGTCGGGGTGAATACTTTCCTGTCGCACTCCGACGCCGAGGCCGAGCATGCGCACGCCGAGCTGATCCGCTCGAGCGAGCAGGAGAAGCAGGCGCAGGTGGCGGCGGTGCGCGCCTTTCAGGCGCGCAATGCGCCGCGCGCGAGCGCGGCGTTGACTCGCTTGAAGCAGGTTGCGGGCACGGACGGCAACGTGTTTGCCGAGTTGATGGAGACCGTCAAGAGTTGCTCACTCGGACAGATCACCCATGCTCTGTACGAGGTCGGCGGACGCTACCGGCGCAACATGTGAGGGCGGGTCTGGCGAGCCGAGGTCCGGCTCCCGGAGCGCGGCCAGAATCGCCGCGCGCGCCCGATCGCGCAGCAGTGCGGCGGCGCGCCCGCCCGGGGGCGGCTCGATCGGCTCGAGGATCTCCACCTCTATGCGGGCCGGTCGCGGCAGCCCGCCCCGCGGAGAGAGCGCGATACGGGTGCCGCGCACCACGGCCGGAACCACCGGGCAGCCGGCGCGCACGGCGGTGGTGAACGCGCCGCTGTGGAAGCGCAGCAAGCCGGGGGTCGTGGTGAAGGTGCCCTCGGGAAAGAACACCAGGGAGTGGCCGCGAGTCGCGCTGCGCAGTACGCGCAGGGCGTCCGCGGCCCCACGCCGGCGATCGAAACGCTCCACGAAGTGCGCGCCGATTCGGCGCAGAAACGTCCCGGCCAGCGGCACACTGGCCATCTCGCGCTTGATGACGAAGGCGAAGCGGGCCGGCAGAACCGCGGTGAACACCGGACCGTCGAGGTAACTGGCGTGATTGGCCACGATGACACACTGTCCGCTCGGCAGGTGTTGCAGGCCGCGCACCGAGACGGGCATGCCGGAGCAGGCGAGCAGCGCGCGGGCGAGGCGGCGCGTGGCCGCCCGCCGGCG
>JAJZMI010000119.1 GCA_021798335.1 Pseudomonadota bacterium
TTCCGGTATTGGCCGACGGCAACCGATGCCCTGGGCCGGCGCCTTGCGGCGCACGAGTTCACCGCGCTGATCTGGGGAGGCGATCCGCAGCGCGCCCAGGCGGCCCCGATGTGGCGTCGCATCGTAAGCGGTAAGCAGAAGGCGTTCTTCCCTCTCGCGCGTAGATGCTGAGAATGGCGCTCCAGTAGTTGCTGACTGGAGCGAACGATGCACAAGATTGGGCGGCGAGGTGTGGAGACGTGGCGGGAGCTGGTGGGTCGGCAGGCCCGCAGCGGACTGTCGGTGCCGGCATTCTGCCGGCAGGAGCAGTTGAACGAGAAGACGTTCTACGGCTGGCGCGCGAAGCTGCGAGGGAGGCAGGCGGCGAGCGAAGCGGTAGCGGTGTGCAGCGCATCGGAGCCGGACCCGAGGGCGGGGTTCATCGATCTGGGGACGGTGGGCAGCGGCCCGCCGCGGTGCGAGATTCGCCTGGACCTCGGTGGCGGGGTGGTGCTGCAGGTGGTGCGCGGCTGATGTTCTTCCCCGAAGGGCAGATCCGGGTACATCTGTACGGGCAGCCGTGCGACATGCGGCGCAGTTTCGATGGGCTCTCGGCGATGGTGCGCCATGAGTTACAAGCCGACCCGACCGACGGCTCGCTTTATTGCTTCATCAATCGACGCGCGACGCAGATGCGTGTTTTGTACTTTGACCGCTCGGGATTTTGCGTGTGGGCGAAGCGGCTCGAGGCGGGGCGGTTTATCGGCGCGTGGTCGCAGGTGCGCACGCGGCAGATGGATTGGACGGGATTGAAATTGCTGTTGGAGGGCATCGAGCCCGGCAGGCAGCGCAAGCGCTATTCGCTGTCGACAGCGCGGCAAAAAACTCGCGAGAACACTTCTTCCAACAGCGAGGCTCCGTTATAATATGCCGATGGAGCAGGCGTTGCCGAGCACACATCCCGCCGCTGATATCACGGCACTATCGTCCGCGGAGCTGATCGGGCTCGTACGCTCGCAGGCGCAGACGATCGAGGCGCTCTCGCAGCGACTTGCCGCCCTCACGCATCAGCTCGAATGGTTCAAGCGGCAGATGTTTGGCGCCAAGAGCGAGCGGCTGCGGGTGCTGGAGAACGCGCAGCAGTTGGCGCTGGGTGAGATATTGGCGCCACCGCAGGAGCCGGCGCCGCGCAAGGAACGGATGGTCAGTGCCCATAAGCGCCGTGAACGGCAAAACGATGCCGCCGCTGTCGGGGAAGCCGAGAGCGTCCCGTTCTTCGATGAGACGCGTGTGCCGATCGAGACGATCCACGTCCCGCATCCGGATGTGGCCGCCGGCCTGCACGAGGACCAATACGAGGTCATCGGCGAGAAGGTGAGCTATCGGCTCGCCCAGCGCCCGGGCAGCTATGTGGTCCTGAAGTACCTGCGCCCGCTGATCAAGCGGCGTGACACACAGACCATCAGCGCTGCGGCTGCCCCGCAGGGAGTGATCGAAGGCAGCCGGGCGGATGTGAGCTTCCTGGCCGGGCTCCTGGTCGACAAATTCGCATGGCATCTGCCGTTGTACCGTCAGCACCAGCGGCTCGTGGATGCCGGGATTACGGTCAGCCGCCCGTGGCTGACCCAGCTGACGCAGGCGGCGGTGGGGCTGCTCGAGCCGATCTACGACGCCCAATTCGATTCGATCCGCCAAAGCCGTGTGAAGGTGATGGACGAGACCCCGATCAAGGCCGGCAGGAGCGAGCACGGCAAGATGAAGACGGCCTACTTCTGGCCGGTGTACGGGGAGCACGATGAGGTCTGCTTCCCCTGGTTCCCCTCGCGCGAGGGCGCCAATATCTATCGGGCCCTGGGGGCCGATCCGGCTGCCGGCTCGGTGCTGCTGAGCGACGGCTATGCCGCGTACGCCAGCTACGCGAAGAAGATCGGCATCATCCACGCCCAATGCTGGGCCCATTCACGCCGCGAGCTATTTGAGGCCGAGGCTGCCGATCCCGAGGGCGCGCGCGAGGGCCTGCGACTGATCGGCGCGCTCTACGACATCGAGGCGCAAATCCGCGACCAGCGGCTTACCGGCGAGGCCAAGCGGCTGCATCGCTTGACGCACAGCAAACCGCACGTCGATGCGTTCTTCGCCTGGGTCGATCGGCGCCTCCAGAGGCACGGACTCGCTCCGGCCACGCCCTTCATCCGCGCGCTGAACTACGTGCACGAGCGACGCGCGGGGCTGCAGGTCTTCCTCACTGACCCGGACGTGCCGATCGACACGAATCACCTCGAGCGCGCCCTGAGGCCGATTCCTCTAGGGCGCAAAAATTGGAATTTCTGTTGGACCGAACTCGGTGCCAAGCACGTCGGCATCGTGCAAAGCCTGATCGTCACTTGTCGCCTGCACACGATCGACGTCTACACCTACCTCGTCGATGTCCTGCAGCGTGTCGGCCAGCACCCGGCTGCCCGCGTCGCCGAGCTCACCCCACGCCTTTGGAAACAGCACTTCGCCCCCGCTCCACTGCGCTCAGCTTTGCACGACCTCGCCGCGTAAACCAGACGCCGCGTAATTACCGATTACGGAAGAACGGCTTCCGAAATGCGCGAAAACGCTTAAAGTCCCCTTCAACACGAGATTTACGTGCCCGTCGCTCAACCGGTGGATTTCGTGGCGCGATCCGGAACATCTGTTCCATTCGCCTCGTGA
>JAJZMI010000198.1 GCA_021798335.1 Pseudomonadota bacterium
CTGCTGAAGCGAATCGACGCGCTGCGGGCGGAACGTGAGCAGTGGCAGAAGTTCACGGACGTGCACGTGCGGCGGATTGCCACCGAGCTGATGCCGCGCGCGGCGAAACTGCGCGAGCAGCAGAGCGCGCTCGCGCACCTGCTCGATCGGCAGTACACGCATCCGGCCCTCGGTAAGCGCAATCGCGCGCCGCTGCGGGCGCTGCTGCTCGGGTTGCTCGCCGAGATGCTCGAGGAAGAGGAAAGCCCGGAACTCCTCGCCCTCTACGACCGGCACGCCCATACCCGCCGCGCCGACGAGCAACGCATGGGCTTCGAGCTGCTGCGCGCGCTGGCCGAGAGCTTCCCCATCGACCTCGAGGCCTACGAGGGCGAGGCGACCCCGGAGGCCTTTGCCGCCTGGCTCGGTGAGACCCTGGGAGATCCGCAACCACCGCACCGGGGCGGAGGTCGGGCCAAGCCGGCCGCCGAGGGCGCCCGCAAGGACGTCAGCGACCTCGACACACCCGCGCTGCGCACCGTGTTCCGGCGCCTCGCGAGCAAGCTGCATCCGGACCGGGAGTCCGACGCAGGGGAGCATCGACGCAAGACGGCGCTCATGCAGGAACTGAACGCGGCCTATGCCTCGCGTGATTTGCTGCGCGTGCTCGAGCTGCAGCAGAGCGTCGATGCGCGAGCGGCCGATGCGCTCGCCGAACTGGATGATGCCGCGCTCAAGCCATTCCTCGCGCAGCTGCAGCGCCAGGCCAAGCGCCTGCGCGAGCAGATCGATGCCCTGATCGCGCCGTTCGTCGCGGCGTTTCCAGGCCGCTCGGCGCGCTCGATGACCCCCGGTGGCCTGCAACGGGAGTTCGAGCGGGCACTGGCGGACATCGAGCGCACCCGCAACTGCGTTGCGCAGGATATGGAGCGGTTCGCCGACATCGGTCGATTGCGCCAAGCGCTCGAAGAGGCCCGGCGCCAGGACTCGCTCGAGCAGTCCCGGGCGCGCCGCCGCCGCTGACAGTGACGTTCAGGGCGCGCGTGCGGTCCGCCGCGGCGCCGCTTTCCGGAACGCGCCCCTCCCAGCCGCTGATGTGTCCCGGATCGCCGCAGCGCGGGCAAAGCCAGGGGGCATCGACCACACACCGCCAGCGCCATCGTCGGCTCGCCCATGGGCGCTCCGGGGTGCTGCGGGATGATTTTCTCGCCGTCCCCCGTGCCGAGCGGGTCGCAGACCCGGAAGGTTCGCGCCGCAGGATCATGGACTGCCTCGGTCTCGAGCGGGATCGGTAGATCCTCGAGATCCCACCGGACCGAGCGCTCGGCGCTGACCGCGAGCCGCTGGCAGGTGCGCCGGAAGAGGTACGCGAGCTCGGTGAGACGGTGAAAGAAGTTAAGAGAAACAGATGGCCAAGCGACTCGAAGAAATCCACCCGGGCGAGATCCTGCTCGAGGAGTTCATGAAGCCCATGAAGCTCACCGCGCGTCAGCTCGCCGCGGATATCGACGTGCCCCCGAGCCGCATCAGCGAGCTGATTCACGGCCGGCGCCCGATCACGGCGGACACTGCGTTGCGCGTCGGGCTGTATTTCACCATGGACGCCCGGTTCTGGCTCAATCTCCAGAGCGAATACGATATGCGCATCGCCTCGCGCAACACGCTCAGGCGTATTGCGGCGCGGATTCGGCCGTTATCGAGCGTCGCTTAAGGCGCGCGTGCTGCGCCTCTGCGCGCGGCAGCTGAAGCAGCGCGATGGCCTGCTCGCGCCTCGTCGCAATGGTGTGTTGGGGCTCGTCATGCGCCCAGCCCGGGGACTTCGCTCACCGGCATCACCTTGACCCGCGGCGCCAGTTCATAGGGGCGCGTTCCGGGATAGATGACATTGAGTTCATCGAGTTTCAGATCGGCCAGGGCGATGCGCATCGAGGGGGTCAGGGTCGGGGCGTCGGCGCGCTTGACCTCGATGCCCACGCGCCGGCCCTTCCTCATCAAGAGCAGATCCAACTCCGCCCCTTGATGTGTAGCCCAGAAGTAGGCCCCGTCCGGCTCGGTGGTCTTGAGGATTTCCTCGAGCACGTAGCCTTCCCATGACGCGCCGCTTTTCGGATGGGTGAGCAATTCGCGCTCGGAGCGGATGCCGAGCAGTGCATGCAGAAGGCCACTGTCGCGGACGTAGACCTTGGAGGATTTCACCTGGCGTTTGGCGAGATTCTCGTGCCAGGGCTGCAGCTGGCGCACCACGAGCAATTGCGTGAGCAGATCGAGATAGCGCCGCAGCGCTCGACGGAAGCGCAGAGTCGATTGCGCACGATCGATCATGGTCGGAACTGGACCATGAAACCCCACCACGATATGGTGGAAACGCGTGGTATAGGGAAATGTGGGCATGCCTTGAGATCGTGATACGGGCCATCGGCGCGGCAGTGTCCTCGGGCCGGTGCTGGCCGCCTGTGCCGAGGCGCGAGGGGTAAGATGGGCGCAATGAGCTCGGAAGAGACTTCCCGACCCGCCGCGGCGGATCCGGCGGGCGCGGTCACGCGGCCGAGGCGATCTCGCGGTTTCAAGGCCGCAGATCGCGGCCGCCTCAAGATCGGCGACGACTGGAACGCGATCCGGATCATCGCCCTCTCGCAGAGCAATCCGCTCAAGGCGATCGCGGAGTTCGTCGAGAACAGCATCGACGCGCATGCCAAGAC
>JAJZMI010000109.1 GCA_021798335.1 Pseudomonadota bacterium
CACATGTTCTTCGACGGTCTGCAAAGCCCCTTCGACGGCAAGCTCATGGGCTGCTTCGCCGACGCCACCGCCGCGCGCTACGGCCTCACGCGCGAGCAGCAGGATGCCTTCGCCGCCGAATCGGTCCACCGCGCCGTGCGCGCTCAAGCACAAGCATTCGAGGTCGAGATCGTTCCCGTGGCCGTCAAGGACCGCAAGGCCGAGCGGATCGTGACGCGCGATGAGACACCCCAGACCTGCGATCCGAGCAAGATTCCCACACTGCGGCCCGCATTCAGCAAGGACGGCACGGTAACCGCGGCCAGCGCCTCCTCGATTGCCGATGGTGCGGCGGCGGTGGTGGTCATGGACGCACGGTCCGCACGCTCCCACGACGTCACGCCCCTCGCGCGCATCGTCGCGTATGCAAGCCACGCGCAGGAGCCCGAATGGTTCACGACCGCCCCGGTCGGCGCCGTACGCAAAGTCCTGGGCATGCTCGGCTGGCAGCCCGGCGATGTCGACCTGTACGAGATCAATGAAGCATTCGCGGCGGTCACCCTGGTGGCCATGCGCGATCTCGGCCTCGATCACGCCCGTGTCAACGTCAACGGTGGCGCATGCGCGCTCGGTCATCCGCTCGGAGCCACCGGCGCCCGCATCCTGACGACGCTGCTGCACGCATTACGCGCCCGGAACGGCCGGCGCGGCATCGCCGCACTGTGCATCGGCGGCGGCGAAGCCGTGGCTGTGGCCGTGGAAATGATCGGCTAGACTGTCAACCGACCTGCAGGGGGACGCATGAAGATCCAGAATGCCCGGGCCGTCATCACCGGCGGCGCTTCGGGACTCGGTCAAGCCACGGCCCGCCATCTCATTGCACAGGGCGCGCGCGCGGTATTGCTCGACGTTCAGGAAGAGCAAGGACACGCAGCGGCCGAGGAACTGGGCGGCAACGCGCATTTCCTCCGCTGCGACGTCGCCTCGGAAACCGAAGTCAACGCCGCGATGGCCAGCGCCGCGCAGCGCCTGGATGGCCTGAATCTGCTGGTCAACTGCGCGGGAGTCATCGGCGCGGGTCGCGTGCTCGGCAAACAGGGGCCGATGAGCGGTGAGTTCTTCACGCGGGTCGTGCACATCAATCTCATCGGCAGCTTCCTGTGCGACAAGGCGGCAGCGAGCCTGATGCAGCACAATGCGCCCACCGAGGACGGCGAACGCGGCCTGCTGGTGCATACCTCGTCGATCGCGGCATTCGAAGGACAAATCGGTCAGGCCGCCTACGCGGCCACCAAAGCCGCGCTCGCCGGGATGACGCTGCCGATGGCCCGCGAATTCGCCCGCTTCGGCATTCGCTGTATCGCCATCGCGCCCGGCATCTTCCGCACGCCCATGATCGACACCCTCAGCGCGCAGGCACAAGCCTCGCTCGCCGCTCAAATCCCCTTCCCGCATCGGCTCGGCAAGCCCACGGAGTTCGCCCAGCTGGTCGCGGCGGCGTTCGAGATCCCCATGCTCAACGGCGCGACGGTTCGGCTCGATGGGGCCGTCAGGATGCAACCGCAGTGAACGCGACAGCACCCGAGGCCCTCGAGCGCGACGTCATGGAGTATGACATCGCGATCATCGGGGGCGGCCCGGCAGGACTGGCGTGCGCGATCCGGTTGAAGCAGTTGCAGCCGGATCTCAACGTCTGTCTGCTCGAGAAAGGCGCCGCCGTGGGGGCGCACGCCCTGTCCGGGGCCGTCATCGAGCCCGGACCGCTCGATGCGCTGGTCCCGCAGTGGCGCCAATCCCCGCCGTCGATCTGCGTGGCCGCGACGCACGATGAGATGCATCTGCTCACGCGTACCGCCAAGTTCCGTCTGCCGCTGCCGCCGCAACTGCACAATCGCGGCAACTTCATCGTCTCTCTGGGGCTGCTGGCCGCGTGGCTTGCGCAGCAGGCCGAGGCCCTTGGCGTGGACGTCTTCCCCGGCTTCGCGGCGGCCGAGCCGGTATTGGGTTCCGACGGCTCGGTGCGCGGGGTGCGCCTCGGCGACGCCGGCCTCGACAAGGCCGGCAAACCGGGCCCGAATTTCACTCCGGGCGCCGAGATTCACGCCCGCACGACCGTGGTCGCCGAAGGTGCCCGCGGGAGCCTGGCCAAGCAGTTGATTCGACGGTTCGAGCTGGACGCAGGCCGCGACCCGCAAACCTACGGACTTGGACTGAAGGAGCTCTGGCAGCTCCCCGAGGGGCGCGTACAGCCTGGCCTGATCCAGCACACGCTCGGCTGGCCGCTCGATAGCCGCACCTACGGCGGCAGCTTCATCTATCACCTGGATCACGACCGGGTGTATGTCGGGTTCGTGGTCGGACTCGATTACCGCGACCCGCGCTTCTCGCCATTCGAGGCATTCCAGCAGTTCAAGCATCATCCGGCGGTCAGGCCCCTGCTCGAGGGGGGCGAGATCCTGGCGGCGGGCGCGCGCGCGATCGCCGCCGGCGGATGGCAGTGCCTGCCGCGCTTGGAGATGCCCGGTGCCCTTCTGATCGGCGATGCCGCCGGCGGGGTGAACGTGCCGAAGATCAAGGGCGTCCACCAGGCGATCCGCTCGGGCATGCTGGCCGCGGAGCATCTTGCCGAGACCGGCTCGCCGGCGGGCTTCGATGCGCGCTGGCGGGCATCCGCCGGCGGACGCGAGCTGCGCGCGGTGCGCAATTTCAAACCCGGGTTCAACCGTGGCTTGTGGCTCGGCATGGCCAATGCCGCCCTCGAGGTCCTCACGCGCGGCCACACCCCCTGGACGCTGCGACACCGGCAAGCCGACCACGAACGGCTGCGCCACATCGAGGACTATCGCTCGCCGCAGCGCCACTGGGTGCAGCGCAGACTGCCGCCGAACGATCGCCTGGCCTCGGTGTTCTTTGCGGCGACGAGCCACGAGGAATCCCAGCCGGCGCATCTGCACGTGCGCGATACCTCGATCTGCACCGATCGCTGCGCCCGGGAATTCGCCAATCCGTGCCAACGGTTCTGTCCAGCGAACGTCTATGAGATCGTCGAGGAGTCGGGGGGGCGACGGCTGCAGATCAATGCTGCCAACTGCGTGCATTGCAAGGCTTGCGACATCAAGGATCCCTACGGCATCATCGATTGGACGCCGCCGGAGGGCGGCTCCGGCCCCAACTACCAGTCGCTCTAGCCACTGTGAACGAGATCTGGCGGCCATCCGCGCAGCGAATCGCCGCGGCCAACCTGACCCGCTTCCTCGCTTGCGTGAATGCGCGGCGGAATCTGGCGCTGCGCGATTACGCGGCGCTCTATGCCTGGTCGATCGAGCAGCCGCAGCAGTTCTGGAGCGAGCTGGCACACTTCGCGGACGTACGCGCGGACTGGGGCGAGGGTCCGGTGATCGAGCATCCCGAGCGGATGCCCGGGGCACGCTTCTTCCCGGCGGCACGGCTCAACTTTGCCGACAACCTGCTGCGGTTCCGTGACGATCAGCCCGCGGTGGCGTTCACCAACGAGCGTGGCATGGAACAGCGGCTGACGTATCGGCAGCTGTCCGAGGAGGTGGCGCGCCTCGCCGCGGGGCTGAAGGCCGAGGGCGTCGGGCCGGGGGACCGGGTGGCTGGGTACCTGCCCAATCTGCCGCACGCCCTGATCGCGATGCTGGCCACGGCCAGCCTCGGCGGCATCTGGTCGTCCTGTTCGCCCGACTTCGGCGTACAGGGCGTGCTCGATCGCTTCGGTCAGATCGCCCCGAAGGTGCTGTTCACCGCCGACGGATACTTCTACAGCGGCAAGACGCTCGACTCGCTGGCGCCGATCGGGGAGGTGGCCCGGCAACTGCCGGGCCTGCGCCGGATCGTCGTCATCGCCTACCTCAGCCGGAGCCCGCAGCTCGAGCAGCTCGGCCCGGCGCATGCATACGCGACACACTGGGCAGCCTTCGGTCAGCGCGGCGCGCCGCTGCATTTCACGCCCCTGCCGTTCGATCATCCGCTGTACATCCTCTTCTCATCGGGCACCACCGGGGTGCCGAAGTGCATCGTGCACGGCGCGGGCGGCACGCTGCTGCAGCACCAGAAAGAGCACCTGCTGCACGTTGATCTCAAGCGCAGCGATCAGATGTTCTACTTCACCACCTGCGGATGGATGATGTGGAACTGGCTGGCCAGCGCACTCGCCACTGGCGCCACGCTGGTGCTCTACGACGGCAACCCGTTCCATCCCGATCCCGGGGTGCTCTGGCGCATGGCCGAGCGCCAGCGCGTCACGATCTTCGGCACCAGCGCCAAATATTTGTCCGCCCTGCAAAAACACGGCTACGCGCCGGCGCGACAAGTCGATACCGGCGCGCTGCGCTGCATCCTCTCGACCGGCTCGCCGCTGCTGCCCGAGAGCTTCGAGTTCGTCTACCGCGACATCAAGCCGGACGTGCATCTGGCATCGATCTCCGGCGGAACCGACATCGTGTCGTGCTTTGCGCTCGGCTGCCCGATTCTGCCGGTGTATCGCGGCGAGCTGCAGTGCCGGGGCCTGGGACTGCGAGTGCAGATCTACGACGACGCGGGCAACCCGGTGCGCGGCCAGCGGGGCGAGCTGGTGTGCACCGCGCCGTTTCCATCGATGCCAGTAGGGTTCTGGAACGACCCCGACGGCCGGCGCTACCGGGCCGCCTACTTCGAGCGCTTTGCGGGCGCGTGGCATCACGGCGACTATGCCGAACTCACCGAGCACGACGGAATCATCATCCACGGCCGCTCCGACGCGGTGTTGAACCCCGGCGGCGTGCGCATCGGCACGGCGGAGATCTATTCCGCGGTGGAACCTCTGGCCGAGGTCATCGAATCGGTGGCCGTCGCTCAAGACTGGCGGGGCGATGTGCGCGTGGTGCTGTTCGTGCGCCTGCGCGACGGCATCGAGCTCGACGAGGCGCTCAAGCGCAGGATCCGCGCGGAAATCCGCACCCGCACGACCCCCCGGCACGTACCGGCCAAGATCATCGCCGTGGCGGATATTCCCCGCACCCGCTCCGGGAAACTCACCGAACTGGCGGTGCGCGAGGTGATCCACGGCCGGCCGGTCAAGAACATCGACGCGCTCGCCAATCCGCAGGCGCTCGAGCATTTCCGCAACTTGCCCGAGCTGTCGGGCTGAGCGGCACGGGCCCGTGGATCGATCCGCCGTGCCGACGCTGCACGAACTCTACGAGCGCCAACTGCGCGCGCGCGGCTACAGCGCCGATGCTGCGCAGCTGAAGGCGATCGACTGCCTCGAGGACCTGCGCGCTCGGCTGGCGCCCGGCGGACGCGCCGCCGCGCATCCGTTCGCCGCCCACATGCTGCGCCGCCTGAGCACGCGCGCGTCCCGGCCGCAGCGCGGCCTGTACCTGTGGGGCCCCGTAGGGCGCGGCAAGACTTGGCTGATGGACCTATTCTTCCAGAGCCTGCCGTTTCCCGAACGGCGGCGCCGTCATTTCCACCGCTTCATGCACGACGTGCATGCCGAGCTCACTATGCTCCGGGACCGGGACGAGCCGCTCGAGATCATCGCCGAGCGCCTCGCCCGCCAGACCCGCATCCTGTGCCTCGATGAGCTGTTCGTCGCCGACATAGCCGATGCCATGATCCTCGCCGGGCTGTTCGCAGGCTTGTTCCGGCGCGGCGTAACGCTGGTCGCGACCTCCAACGTGCCACCGCGCCAGCTGTATCGCGACGGCCTGCAGCGCCAGCGCTTCCTCCCCGCGATCGACCTGATCGAGCGCAACACCAGGATATTGGCCGTCGATGGCCCGCGCGACTACCGCCTGCGGCAGCTGACACAGGCCAGCACTTATATCAGCGCCTGCGACCCCGACGGGCAGCCGCGCCTGCGCGCGCTGTTTGCCGAGCTGGCACAGCATGCGCCATGGGCCGAGGGCGCGATCGAGATCAACGGCCGATCCATTCCGGTCGTCCGCCACAGCGACAGCGCCGTGTGGTTCGACTTCCAGGCGCTGTGCGCGGGCCCGCGCAGTCAGGAAGACTACATCGAAATCGCCCGGCTGTACCCGGCGGTGGTGCTCTCGGGGGTGCCGCAGCTCGACGCGGCGCACGAAGACGAGGCCCGGCGCTTCATCGCGCTGATCGACGAGTTCTACGACCGGCGTGTCAAGCTGGTGATCTGCGCAACTGGCGCACCGCAGACGCTGTATCGCGGCGAGCGGCTGCGCGGGGAGTTCCAGCGCACCGCGAGCCGACTCGTCGAAATGCAGAGCGCCGAGTACCTGGCCCGCGAGCACATGCCCTGAGCGGCCGACTGGCCGCCGGGAATCTGGGCCGGCGCGGGCCGTGCTAGACTGTCCGCCCAGCGTGTGTTTCCCCGGCGCCGGCGCCTCTGCGGCTCGCGCCGCGCACGACTCCCGTACCCGGAGACTTTCAACGTGATGAATTTGCGCAGGTGCCGCATAGGCTTGATCGGCTTGGGATACGTCGGGCTGCCGCTCGCCGTCGAGTTCGGCAAGCATTTCGATACCGTCGGCTTCGACGTCAAGCCCGACCGCATCGCCGAGTTGGAGGCCGGGCGCGACAGCACGCTCGAAGTGAGCCGGCGCGAGCTGGCCGCGGCCGAGCATCTGTCATTCACCTGCGATCCGGCGGAGCTGCGCCGCTGCCGCGTTTTCATCGTCACGGTACCGACTCCCATCGATATCTACAAGCGCCCGGATTTGCGCCCGCTCATCACCGCGAGCATCACCGTCGGCAAGGCGCTGAAGAAGGGCGATGTGGTCGTTTACGAGTCGACCGTGTATCCCGGGTGCACGGAGGAAGTCTGCGTGCCCATACTCGCGCGCGAATCCGGACTGCGCTTCAATGACGGATTCTTCGTCGGCTACAGTCCCGAGCGCATCAACCCCGGCGACAAGGAGCATCGCCTGACGACCATCAAGAAGGTCACCTCCGGATCGACCGCGGCGGCCGCCGAGTTCATCGATTCGCTCTACCGGGCCATCATTACCGCCGGCACGCACCGCGCCTCGAGCATCAAGGTAGCCGAGGCGGCCAAGGTCATCGAGAACACGCAGCGCGACGTCAACATTGCGCTGATCAACGAACTGGCGCTGATCTTCGCACGCCTCGGCATCGACACCGAGGAGGTGCTGCAGGCGGCCGGATCGAAGTGGAATTTCCTGCCGTTCCGTCCCGGCCTGGTCGGCGGCCACTGCATCGGCGTCGACCCATACTACCTGACGCACAAGGCGCAGGAGCTCGGCTATCACCCGGAGATGATCCTCGCCGGTCGCCGCCTCAACGACAACATGCCGATCTACGTCGTGACCGACATCGTCAAGCTGATGAACCGCAAGCGCATCCACACCAACGGCGCGCGCGCCCTGGTGCTCGGCATCACCTTCAAGGAGAATTGTCCCGACGTGCGCAACTCGAAGGCCGTGGACGTGGTGCGGGAGCTGCGCAAATACGGGGCGCAGGTGGACGTCCACGACCCGTGGGCCGACCGCCGCGAATGCCTGCGCGAGTACGGGCTGCGTCCGGTGAGCAGGCTGCGGCCCAAGCATTACGACCTGGTCGTGCTCGCGGTCGCACACGATCAGTTCCGCAAGCTCGGTGCGGCCGCCATCCGCAAGCTGTGCCGCAAGAACCACGTGCTATACGACATCAAGCACGCGTTTCCGGCGGCCGAGGTCGACGCCCGGCTGTGATCGGACCCGAACCGCCGGCCGCTAAATGACGCCGCGGCGGATCTGATCGAGTTCGATGGATTCGAACAGGGCGCGGAAGTTCCCTTCGCCGAAGCCTTCGTTGCCCTTGCGTTGGATGATCTCGAAGAAGATCGGACCGATGACGTTGGTGGTGAAGATCTGCAGCAGCAGCCCCTCGCCGGCCTGCGGATTGCCGTCGATGAGGATGCGCCGGCGGCGCAGCGCCTCGAGCGGCTCGCCGTGGCCGGGCACGCGCGCCTCGATCCGCTCGTAGTACGTTTCGGGCGTGTCCTGAAACGCGACACCGTGACTGCGCAACGTGTCGACCGTGCGATAGATGTCCTCGGTGGCAAGCGCAATGTGCTGAATGCCTTCGCCGTGGTATTCGCGCAGGTATTCCTCGATCTGGCTCTTCTCGTCCTGCGATTCGTTGATCGGAATGCGGATCTTGCCGCACGGACTGGTCATGGCGCGCGAGAACAGTCCGGTGTGCCGGCCCTCGATGTCGAAATAGCGAATCTGCCGGAAATTGAACAGCTTCGCGTAGAAGCCGGCCCACTTGTCCATGTTGCCGCGCGCGACGTTGTGCGTCAGATGATCGATCACCGTCAGCCCGGCCTCGCGTGGCTCGGGAGGCGGGGCCACCGGGTGGAAATCCACGTCGTAGATCGTCTGCCCGCCGTAGCGGTCCACCAGATAGATCAGCGATCCGCCGATGCCCTCGATGCACGGGATGTTGAGCTCCATCGGCCCGGCATTCTGCGGTCCGGGCGTCGCACCGAGCTCGAGGGCGCGCCGGTAGGCATAGGCGGCATCCCTGACGCGGAAGGCCATCGCACACGCCGAGGGCCCGTGCTGCTTGGCGAAGCGCTGCGCGAACGAATCCGGCTCGGCATTGATGATGAAGTTAATCGCACCCTGACCATGAAGCGTCACGTTCTTGGACCGGTGGCGGGCCCTGACCGGGAAACCCATGCGCTCGAACAGATCGCGCAGCAGCCGAGGATCGGGGGCGGTGTATTCGACGAATTCGAATCCGTCGGTACCCATTGGATTCTCGCCAGTCTGACTCATCGGCAGCTCCGTGGAGCGGGCCGGGATCGGCGGCCATTTCGTTGCGTCCGCAACCATTATACCCTGACGCCCCCCGAGTGCACAGACGTATATAATTCCCGCCCACCATGCACGCCCCATCCCCCCCGGCCGGCGAGGGCCGGCACCTGCGCAGCATTCCTCCCGCGCGCCTCGTCCTGATCGACCGCATCGTGCGTGTCCGCCTGCCGCGCGGCGCACGGGTAGCGCAGGAGTTTCTGCGCGCCTACTACCGCGGCGTGGGCGAGGAAGACCTCGCGGCGCGCAAGCCGGCGTCGCTCGCCCATGCGGCGCGCTGCCACCTCGAGCTCGGCCGCCGTCGCGCCCCGGGTCAATCGCTGGTACGGATCTTTAATCCCGATCCCGGCAAAGACGGCTTCGAAACCGCCCATACCGTAGTGCAGATCGTCACCGACGACCGGCCGTTTCTGATCGATTCGATCAGTCTGGCATTCGCGCGCGCCGGTCTCGCGGTGCACGTGATCGTGCACCCGGTGCTCGAGATCCGCCGCGACTCCCGCGGGATACTGCGGGGCATCGGCGCGCCGGGCGCGCGCCCGGCGGGGATCGAGTCCTGGGAGATGTTCGAAATCGATCGGCGCACCGATCCCGAGACGCTCGAGCGCCTGCGCCGCGACATCGACTCGACGCTACGCGACGTGCGCCTCGCCGTGGACGACTGGACGCCGATGCGCGAGCGCGTACAGGCCGTCATCGCCGATCTCGATCAGCGGCCCCCGCCCTTGCCGGGCGAGGAGATCTCCGAGGCGCGCCAACTGCTGCAATGGATGGAAGAGCGCAATTTCGTCTTCCTCGGCTATCGCCAATACCTGCTCCAGCGCGGCCCCCGGCAGGATCTGCTGAAGTCTCAGCCCCGCACCGGCCTCGGCATCCTGCGCCCCGCGCCGGGCACCCGCCGGCCGACCGTGACCGAACTGCGCGGAGAGATCCGCGAGCGCGCCCGCGAGCGCGAGCTGCTGGTCCTGACCAAGGCCAACTCGATCGCCACCGTGCACCGTTCGGAGTACCTCGATTACGTCGGCGTGAAGACCTTCGATGCGCGCGGCGAAGTCGACGGCGAGCACCGATTTCTCGGCCTGTGGACCTCCACCGCCTACCACCGCAGCCCGCGCGACATCCCGGTGCTGCGCCTGAAGGTCGCACGGGTCATACAATATTTCGGGCTCGATCCGCAGAGCCACGACGGCAAGGCCGTGCTCAATGTGCTCGAGACCTATCCGCGCGACGAGCTCTTTCAGGCCAACACGCGCGATCTGGTCCGCATCTGCCGGGGCGTCGTCAACCTGTACGAGCGGCGCACCGTGCGTCTGCTGGCGCGGCGCGATCCGTATCACCGGTTCTTCTCGTGCCTCGTCTACGTCCCGCGCGACCGTTACAACACGGACGTTCGCGAGCGCATCGAGCGGATCGTGCTCGAGGGTTTCGGCGGAACCTCGGTCGAAAGTCAGGTACAGATCTCCAGCTCCAGTCATGCGCGCGTGCACGTCGTGGTGCGCACCGTGCCCGGCGAGCAACCCAAGACCGACGTGCTCGCAATCGAGCGGAAAATCTCCGCCGCGACCCTCACCTGGAGCGATCATCTGCACGACGCGCTGGTCGAGCGCAACGGCGAGGCGGACGGCATCGCGCTCGCGGAGCGTTATCGGCATACGTTCCCCCTGGCCTACGAAGAGAACGTGACTGCGGCCGAGGCGCTCGCCGACGTCGCGGATCTGGAGCGGCTGCGCACCGCGCCCGAGGAGCGTTGCGTGAGCCTGCACCGCAAGCCGGGCCAGGCCCCCGCGCAGATGCACCTGAAGATCGTCAAGCTCGGCGAGCCGGTATCGATCTCGGATCTGTTGCCGATGCTGGAGAATTTCGGCCTGCGCGTCATCGCGGAGCGACCCTACGAGCTTGCCGGGGCGCACGGCGGCACCGCCTGGATCCAGGACTTCGAGCTGGAGCATCGCGACGGCCGCGCCGTCGACCTGCCGCGCGTCGAAGCGCGCTTCAAGGAGGCGCTCGCCGCCGGCTGGGACGGGAAGGCGGAGAATGACGGTTTCAACCGCCTGCTGTTCACCGCCGATCTCACCGCGCGACAGATTCTGGTGCTGCGCGCCTATTGCCGCTATCTGCTGCAGACCGGCGTGCCGTTCAGTCAGAGTTACATGGAGCGCACGCTCGGGGCGAATCCGGCCATCGCCGCGGAGCTGATTCACCTGTTCGAGGCACGCTTCGATCCGGATCACCCGCGCGGCAACTCGGGACGCGAGCGGGCCGCCGAGCAGATCGTGAAGCGCATCCGCGCCGGACTCGAATCGGTCAACAGCCTGGATGAGGACCGTATCCTGCGCGCGTATCTGGCGCTGGTGAACGCCACGCTGCGCACCAATCACTTCTGCCGCGATACCGCGGGGGCTCCCCTGCCCTATCTGTCGTTCAAACTCGATCCTGCGGTCATTGCCGATCTGCCGCTGCCGCGCCCGAAGTACGAGATCTTCCTCTACAGCCCGCGCGTCGAAGGCGTGCACCTGCGCATGGGAGAGGTGGCCCGCGGGGGCATACGCTGGTCCGACCGGCGCGAGGACTTCCGCACCGAGGTCCTCGGTCTGATGAAGGCGCAGAACGTCAAGAACACCCTGATCGTGCCGGTCGGAGCCAAGGGCGGTTTCGTGCCGAAGTGCCTCCCGCAGGCGGGCCGGGAGGAGATTCAGGCCGAGGTGACCGCCTGCTATCGGACTTTCATCCGCGGACTGCTCGATCTGACCGACAACATCGTCGCCGGCCGCATCGTCGCGCCGCCGCGGGTGGTCCGCCGCGACGGCGATGATCCCTACCTGGTGGTGGCCGCGGACAAAGGCACCGCGACCTTCTCCGACACGGCCAACGGCATTGCGGCCGAATACGGCTTCTGGCTCGGCGATGCGTTCGCCTCCGGCGGCTCGGCGGGCTACGACCACAAGGGCCTCGGCATCACCGCGCGCGGCGCCTGGGAGTGCGTCAAGCGCCACTTCCGCGAGCTCGGTCGCGACATTCAAAAGGAGGAGTTCACGGTTGCCGGCATTGGCGACATGTCCGGAGACGTGTTCGGCAACGGCATGCTGCTCTCCCGGCACATCCTCCTGCAGGCGGCCTTCGATCACCGGCATATCTTTCTCGATCCCAAGCCCGATGCGGCCGTGAGCTTCGCGGAGCGGCAGCGGCTGTTCGCGCTGCCGCGCTCGAGCTGGGAGGACTATGACCGCAAGCGCATCTCGGCCGGCGGCGGCGTGTTTCCCCGCAGCGCCAAATCCATCATGCTCTCGGGGCAGGCGCGCGCCCTGCTCGGGCTGGAGAGCGCCTCGGCCACGCCCGTCGAGGTCATCCGCGCGATTCTGCGCCTGCCGGTCGATCTGCTCTGGAACGGCGGCATCGGCACTTACGTCAAGGCGACCCAGGAATCCAACGCGGAAGTCGGCGACCGCGCCAACGACGCGCTGCGCGTCAACGGCCGGGAGCTGCGCGCCCGGGTCGCGGGCGAAGGCGGCAACCTCGGCTTCACCCAGCGCGGACGCGTCGAATACGCCCGCCGCGGCGGCCGGCTCAACACCGACTTCATCGACAACTCCGCCGGCGTCAACACCTCGGACGTCGAGGTCAACCTGAAGATCCTGCTCAACCCGCTGGTGCACGCCGGCAAGCTGTCGCTTGCCGCGCGCAACCGGCTGCTCGCGCGCATGTCGGACGAGGTGAGCGCGCTGGTGTTGCGCAACAACTACCTGCAGAGCCAGGCGATCAGTACGCTCGAACAGCAGAGCAAGGCGCGGCTGGCGGAGTTTCAGCATCTGATCCGCCTGCTCGAGCGCTCCGGCGGCCTGAATCGCGCCCTGGAATTCCTGCCGAGCGACGAGGAGATCGGCGAGCGGCGCAAAAGCGGCGAGGGTCTGACCCGCCCCGAGCTGTCCATTCTGCTCTCCTACAGCAAGATCTGGCTCAACAGCCATCTGCTCGATTCGGACGTGCCCGAGGACCCGTACCTCTCGAGCGAGCTCGAGCGCTACTTCCCCGCGCCGGTCCGCGCACGCTTCGCGCGCGCGATCGAGCAGCACCGGCTGCGCCGCCAGATCATCGCCACCGCCACGGCCAACGGCCTGATCAACCGGATGGGCCCCACATTCGTGCTGCGCGCGCAGGAAGACACCGGCGCCGAGCCGGCGCAGATCGCCCGCGCCTACTCCGCCGCCCGGGAGATCTTCCGGATGCGCGATCTCTGGGAGGCCATCGAAGCGCTCGACAACCACGCGCCTGCGAAGATCCAGTACCTGGCGGCGTTCGAGACCAGCCGCCTGTTGCGCCATGCGACGTATTGGCTGCTCGCGCACCGGCCGGCCCTGAAAGTCGCCGCGGCGGTCGGGGAGTTCCGTGCCGCCGTACACGAGATCGGCGCGCACCTTCCGCAGGTACTGAGCGGCGCGTGGCGCGCGCACTTCGACTCGAGCCGTGCCCAGCTGGCCGAGGCGGGACTGCCGCATGGCCTGGCCGAGCGCCTCGCGAGCCTCGAGTCCCACAATGCGTCGCTCGATATCGCGGAGATCTCGGCCGTGCACTCCAGGTCGATCGCGGAAACGGCCCGCATCTACTTCGAGGTCGGGGCTCGCACCGGCATCGACTGGCTGCGCGAGCAGATCGAGCGACTCTCGGTCGAGGGTCCGTGGCAGGCCACCGCCCGCACCGGGGTACGCGATGCGGCGATGCGCATTCATCGAACCCTCACCGAGCGCGTGCTCACTCGGACCGCGCGCGGCGGCGCCACCGCGCGCGTCGATGCATGGCAACGGAGCGAAGCGCGCCGGTTCGCCCATTGGGAGCGCGCGCTCACGGAGATGCGCGCGGCCGGCGCGGCCGATTTCGCCACGCTCACCGTGGGTGTCGAGACGCTGCGCAAGCTCGCCGACTAGCGCACTTCGCTATACTCGTGCGCCCCTGCGGCCGGTACGCGCCGCGGGGCCGGCGTTCTTCGCAGGCACGCCCGGCGATCGGTCCACGTCACGATGGAGGTACCCCCATGCCCGGCAAGCTGATCCTCGTCCGTCACGGACAGAGCCTCTGGAACCTGGAAAACCTGTTCACCGGTTGGACGGACATCGATCTGGCCCCGGCCGGGCGCGAGGAGGCGATGCGGGCGGGCCGCCAGCTGATCGAAGAGAAGCTCACAGTCGACATTGCATTCACTTCGGTCCTCAAGCGGGCGATTCGTACGCTGTGGCTCATGCTCGATGAGATGGACCGCATGTGGGTCCCGGTCGAGCGCTCCTGGCGCCTCAACGAGCGGCACTATGGCGCGCTACAGGGACTGGACAAGGCTCAGACGGTCGAGCGCCACGGTGAGGCCCAGGTCAAAATCTGGCGACGCAGCTACGACGTACCGCCCCCACCGCTGCCGCTCGAGGACCCGCGGCACCCGCGCTTCGATGAGCGCTATGCCGGCGTGCCGGCCGCAGAGCTGCCCTCGGCCGAGGCGCTGAAGGATACGCTCGCACGCGTGGCACCCATGTGGAACACACGGATCGCCCCGGAGCTGCGCGCCGGGCACAACGTGCTCGTGGTCGCGCACGGCAACAGCCTGCGCGCCCTGGTCAAGATGCTCGACAAGGTATCCGATCAGGACATCGTCGAACTCAACATCCCGACCGGAATTCCTCTGCTCTACGAACTCGACGATGAGCTCAACTCGCGCGGCAGTCGCTATCTCGGCGATCCCGCGGTGGCCGCGGCGGCGGCCGAGGCCGTCAAGCGTCAGGCGGAAAAGAAGAAATGACGCCTGCCTGAGGGCCTAGGCGGCCCAGCCGTCGTAACGTCCCTGAAACTCCTCGGCCAGCGCCCGCATCCGCTGGCTGAGCGCCTGGATGTCCGGCACGATCAGCCGCATGATCCGCGAGGCGTGCAGACTGTAGGGCAGATCGCTCTCCCCTTCGATCGGCTTGACGTCTACGGCGAAGCCTTCCGCCTCGAGCCGCGCGCGCACCCGGTCGCAGGTGGCCGCATCGCGCAATGCGAGAAAGTAGTCGACCGGGTACTCGTTGAAGGGATGATAACCCTGGCCGCGCAGCCGCTTGATCATCATCTCGTCCCAGTCGTCGTGGTGGCGCCTGCCCTGCAGCAGCGCCCCGCGCACCCGCACGTAGAGAATGGCGAGCACGATCGCGCCACCGAGCGCGAGCGCGGCGATTATCTCGACCACGATAGATTCTCCAGTGAGATGTCCTCATTCATCCGGCGCGATCGTGACCCGCAAACCATCGAGCTCGAGTGTGAACTCGATCTGGCAGGACAATCGTGAATTTTCTTCATAGTGCGTAAGATCGCTCAGCAGCTCGCGCTCCTCGGCCAGCGGCTGCGCAAGACGATCCCGCCACTCAGGATCGACATAGACGTGACACGTGGCGCACGAGCACATGCCGCCGCAGATCGCGGCCACGCCGTACTCCAGCTCCCTCAGCGTCTCCATGACCTTCAAGCCGACCTTGCCATCGACCTGATGCTCCGTGCCGTCGCGATCGATCACTCTCAGCAGCGCCATTCAACCCCCTCTCGCCAGGACTCGTCCAGGAAAACCACAGGTTTGAATCTGCTAGTGTGCCGGGTCGGCGCCGCTTGCGCCACCGGCCGGATGAGCCGCGCGCAGCGCGGCGGGCGCGAGGCGCGGTCTGATTGCCGAGCAGGGCTGCCGGGCCAGACGCCCCGCCGCGCCACAGCGCGGGCGATGGCTCGCGCGATCGGCGCTAGAGCGGCCCGAGCACCTTCAGCACGATCGCCGCCCGGCCGCTCGCGGCCTGCCGTGCCTCGAGCGTCCCGCGTACGGCCTCGCGCACGGCCGTGAAGACCTGCTCGAATTCCCCGTACACCTGCGTACCGAGGCTGCCGGGCACCACCTTCAGCTCCGTGCGGGCCGACAGCTGCTCGATGAAATCATGAATCAGGGGCGCGGCGCGCTCCGTGAGCGGATACAGGCTGATTTCGACGCCGATGTCCATCGGCGCTCATTCTACCCATCCGCGAGCGATGAGCTAGAATGGCGCCCCTTCGCCACACGCCCCGCCAGGCGAAGCGACAGAGGCCGCAGATGACTCGCAAGATCCAGATCCACCAAGTGGACGCCTTCACCCTCGGGCGCTTCACGGGCAATCCGGCCGGAGTCGTGCTCGAAGCCGATGGATTGACCGATGCCCAGATGCTGGCCATCGCGCGCGAGCTGAACAATGCGGATACGGCGTTCCTGTTCGCGCCCGATGGTCCGGACCACGACCTCAGAGCGCGCTTCTTCACCCCGCGGACCGAGGCCGGGTTCGTCGGACATGCAACCGTTGCCGCCCATTACGTGCTGTCGATGCGCGCCGGCGGACGGACACGAACGCGGCAGAAATCCAAGGCGGGCATCGTCGAGATCGAGGTCCGTGGCCGGGATGCCGAGCGCAAGATCGCGATCCGCCAGAATCCGCCGCCGCTCGGGCGCGAGCTGAACACCCGCGAGCGGCTCGCCGTGCTGGATGCGTTGGCGCTCGCCAGCGACGATCTGGACCCGCGCTGTCCACTGCGCATCGCGGGCGCGAGCAGTACGCGGCTGCTGATCGGCGTGCGCGGCGCGGGACCGCTCGCTCAACTCAAGCCCGACATGTCCCGCCTGACCACCTTGTCGGCGCAGATCGGCACCGCGGGCTATTTCGTGTTCGCGCTGAATGCGCCGGGAAGCGAGCCGCTGACCGAAGCGCGCATGTTCTGCCCGGCGCTCGGAATCGGCGAGGATCCGGTGAGCGGCAACGCTCACGGGCTCCTCGGGGTCTACCTCGTCCAGCTGGGACTGCTCGGACACGATGGGCACAAGGCGGCCTTCACCGGCATTCAGGGCCGCTGGCTTCACCGGCCCGGACGCGTGGAAATCGAACTCGAGATGACGGGCGGTGCCGTCTCCGCGGTCTGGATCATCGGGCAGGCCGTGTCGGTCTTCGAGACCGAGATGACGCTCGACTGAGCCGCACCGGACCAACATATCGCATCTTGCCGCCGGCCAGCTCCAGCTCGTGCGTCGCACAGTGGGGCCACTCGGACCGCCGATGCGCCGTCATGACCACGGCAACCCCATCGGATGCGAGCCGCTCGACGCGGGCGCGCAAGTCCTCGTGCGTGGACACATCCAGGCCCGCAAACGGCTCATCGAGCACCAGCAGAGCCGGCCTGCGCACCCAGGCACGCGCGAACAACGCCCGGCGCAGCTGTCCATAGGAGAGTTCGCGAAGCGTACGGGTCGCGAGCGCCAGGAGATCGAATTCGCGCATGGCGCGGCGGGCCGCGGCACGATCGGCCGCACTGGGGGCCTCATTCAGCCCGATGCTCGCGTGACGGC
>JAJZMI010000114.1 GCA_021798335.1 Pseudomonadota bacterium
GGCGGCGCCGTCGTTGATGCCGGAGGAATTCCCGGCGGTGACCGAGCCCTCGGGGCGCACGATACCTTTCAGGCCGGCAAGCGCTTCCAGGGTGGTCTGTGGGCGTGGTTGCTCGTCCTGCAGGATCTGTTGCACAGGCTCTTTCGGGCGAGTCACGGTCACCGGCACGAGTTCGCGCTCGAAGAACCCGTCCGCATGGGCGCGCGCATAGCGTTGCTGGCTGCGAAGCGCGAAACGATCCTGGTCGGCTCGGGAAATTCCGCGCTCGGCGACGAGATTCTCCGCCGTCTCGGCCATGGACTCGATGCCGAAGCGGCTGCGGATGACGGGGTTGATGAATCGCCACCCGAGTGTGGTGTCTTCGAGCCTCGCGCCGCGCTCGAACGCCGTGTTGGCTTTGCCGAGGACGTAGGGAGCGCGCGTCATGCTCTCTATTCCGCCGGCGATCATCAAATGTGCCTCGCCGGCCGCGATGGCGCGGGCCGCTATGGCGATGGCATCGAGGCTCGAGCCGCACAGCCGGTTCACGGTGGAGGCGGGCACACTCTCGGGTAGCCCCGCCAGCAGGACCGCCATGCGCGCCACGTTGCGATTGTCCTCGCCGGCCTGATTGGCGCAGCCGAGGTAAATGTCGTCGAGGCTGGCCCAGTCGACCCGGGGGTGCCGCTCGAGCAGGGCGCGTATCGGCACGGCCGCGAGGTCGTCCGTGCGGATACCTGCGAGCGAGCCCCCGTAGCGGCCGAAAGGCGTCCGCACGGCATCACAGATGAGCGCCTGACTGAGATTTATCATACAGGTATATGAAAATTAAGGATGTTACACTGGCCATCGACTCGTCATTGTCCGGCTTCAAGGATCCAGAGCGCAGCTGTTCCGGCGCCGCGCCAGAGGTGAGGTCGATACAATAGAACGATTCGTCCGCCAGCGCCGCCGTCATGATCTCTTTCAAGGCCTTACGCGTTCATCAGACCCCGAAGGGGCCGACCGCATGCGTCGAATCGGTGCGCCTCGAGGACTTGACCCCGGGCGAGGTTCTCGTGCGTGTCGCGTACTCGGGACTCAACTATAAGGACGCCCTGGCGGTGACCGGCCGGGGCGCAATCCTGCGCGCGTACCCGCGGGTCGCGGGCATCGATTTGTCCGGAGTGGTCGAGCACAGCAGCGATGTGACTTTCAAGCCCGGAGATCGGGTGTTGGCGACCGGCGCCGGGCTGGGAGAGTGGCTGGACGGCGGATTCGCCGAATATGCGCGCGTGCCCGCCGAGGCCCTCGTGCCGCTGCCGCCGGGACTGAGCCTCCTTGAGGCAATGGCCCTTGGAACCGCCGGCTTCACCGCGGCGCTGGCGCTGCGACGCATGCTCGAGAACCACCAGGATCCCGGGCAGGGAGCCATCGCGGTAACCGGCGCCACCGGCGGCGTCGGCGGGATCGCGCTGGCGCTGCTGAAGCGCGCGGGCTTTACCGCCGCGGCGATCACCGGCAAGCCGCAGGCCGCCGCGTTTTTGCGCGAGCTCGGCGCCGATGAAGTGATTGAGCGGGCGCGGCTCGATCTGGGCCGCAAGCCGCTCGAGACGGCCGTCTGGGGCGGGGCGCTCGACAACCTCGGCGGCGAGGTCCTCTCGTACCTGACACGCACGGTCAAGCCATGGGGCAACATCGCCTGCATCGGGCTCGCGCACTCCCCGGCGCTCTCCGGCACCGTCATGCCGCTGATCCTGCGCGGCGTCAGCCTGTTGGGAATCCACTCGGTGCAGGTGCCGCGCGCGTGGCGTCTGGCGGTATGGGAGCAGCTCGCCGGGCCCTGGCGGCCGGCCGCGATCGAGCAGCGCATCGTCCGCGCGGTGATCGGGCTCGAGTCCGTGCCCGATGCGGCTCAGACGCTGATCGCGGGGCAAGCAACCGGCCGCTTCGTGGTGCGCCTGCAGGGCGCGGAGTATTGAGCGACGCCGCGCCAGGGTGCCGAGGTATGCAGTGGCAGCCGGCCCCTGAAGCGCGGGCAGGGCATCGGTGTCGAGGTGGTCGAACGCCAAAACTGACCTGCGGGTGGCCGGCTCGCGCCGGCCGGTGCCGGCCGGTATGCTTGCGCCCGCGGCGGCGATGCGCCGCGGGCGGCACTGAATGCAGGCGGAGCAGATGAGCGGTACGTTGGCGGCGGCAACTGCGCGGCGGCGCGGCGGGCGCGGTGATTTCGCGGCGGCGGTGGCTGGACCGCCAGCCAGTGCGCTTGGCTGAGACCGCACCCGATGTCATCCTCTGAACCGCCGGTGCCCGCGAGCGCGCCGGGTGAGAAGCTCAATACCCGCGGCGCCATCCTGATCGCCATAGCGGTGCTGTGCAGCCGGGTGCTCGGCCTGGTGCGCCTGATCGTATTCGGCGCGCTGTTTGGCGGCGGGCGGCTCATGGATGCGTACATCACCGCCTTTCGCATTCCCAACCTGCTGCGCGATCTGGTGGGCGAAGGAGCGCTCTCGACCGCCTTCGTCACCACCTTCAGCAAGACACTGCTGCGCGAAGGCGAGCAGTCCGCCTGGCAGCTCGCCAACAAGGTGCTCACGCTGGCGGTCATCGTCATCAGCGCGCTGGTGTTGCTGGGCATTGCGCTCGCGCCGTGGCTGGTGGCGATGCTCGGCTGGGGATTCAGTCCCGCCAAGGCGGCGCTGACCGTGGAGCTGGCGCGGATCATGTATCCGTTCATCCTGATCGTGTCGCTCGCGGCGCTGGTCATGGGCATGCTGAACGCGCGCAACGTATTCGGCCTGCCGGCGCTGGCGTCGTCCTTCTTCAATCTCGGCACGATCATCGCCGGGGCGGGCCTGGGCTGGTGGCTCGATCCGCACTTCGGTCCCAAGGCTACCGTGGGGCTCGCGATCGGCACCCTCATCGGCGGGCTGCTGCAACTGGGGGTGCAGATTCCGCGGCTGCGGCGGTTCGGCTACCGGTTCCGCCCGGACTTCCGCTGGCGGGACTCGAGGGTCAAGGCCATCCTGTTGATCATGGGCCCGTCACTGATCGCCGCGAGCTCGGTGCAGGTCAACGTCGTGGTGAACTCGGGGTTCGCATCGCTGCTCGGCAACGGACCGATTACTTGGTTGCAGTATGCCTTTCGACTGATGCAGTTCCCGCTCGGGATGTTTGGCGTCGCCTTCGGCACGGTTGCCCTGCCCATGCTCTCGCGGATGGCAGCGGCCGGCAATCACGAGGGATTTCGCACCGAACTTGCCCGTGGTCTGCGCCTGGTGCTGCTGTTGACGGTGCCGGCGGCGATCGGTCTGATCATGCTCGCCGGCCCGATCGTCTCGGTTCTCTACCAACACGGGCGCTTCAGCGCGCACGATGCGCTCGAGACGGCCGGCGCGCTGCGCATGTACGCCATCGGGCTGTGCGGCTATGCGGCGCTGAAGGTGCTCGTCAACGCCTTCTACGCCATCGACCGGCGCAAGACCCCGATGATGGTGAGCCTGTGCGCGATGGGGCTCAACGTGCTGCTGTGCTGGCTGACGACTTTGCGGCTACACTGGGGCCCGCAAGGGCTGGCATTCTCGACCGCGTGCGTGGCCACCGCGAATTTCGTGGTGCTGTATGCTCTGATGCGCCGGCATCTCGGCCGGTTCGAATCGCGCGCCATGCTGACGCTGCTGGCGAGGCTGAGCGTCGCCTGTGCAGTACTAGCGCTGATCTGCTGGGGCGGATCGAGCGCGCTGCTCGCCAATTGGCCGGGCGAGGCCTTTTGGCCGAAACTCGGCGCTCTGCTGCTGGTCATTGTAACGAGTATCGGTGCGTTTTTTGGTTGTGCGATGCTGCTCGGCATCGAGGAGATGCACGACATCGCGCAAGTGGTCAAACGTAAGTTGCGTGTCGCGTGAGCGCTCGGGGTGAACTCGGCACGCGCGGCGGGATCTGGCGCCATGCGGCGCCGTAAGGAGCTAACACATGAATCGCTATCTTTATCCGCTGGGGGCATTGGTCCTCCTCGGTCTGTCGGCGCGCGCCTCGGCCCAGACGTACTACGAGCAAACCTTCAGGCCCGTGCAGCCGGTGCGCTGGCATTTCGACCTGGGATACACCCCGACGGTTGGAACCACGTCGCAGTACTTCCAGGGCGGGTGGACGCTCGGCGGGGGACTGACCTGGCAGCCGCGCCCGAGCATACCGATCGCATTGCGCGCCGATGTCGACTACAGCGCCTTCAACGCCACGCGCAACCTCATCGCCATCAATGAGGCGGCCGACCAGACGCAGATCGACGGCGGCTTCGGCAATGTGTTCGGGCTGAACGTCGATGCGGAATACCGGGTGCCGATCTCCCCGCGGGTCACGGGGTTCACGCTGGTCGGGATCGGGGTGGATCACATGCATGTCGGGCTCACCCAGACCGTGGCGGTTGGATCCTACCTGTGCAACCCCTGGTTTGGTTACTGCGCTTACGGACTGGTGCCCGGCCAGGTGGAGGTCGCCAGCGGCTCTGCCACGCGTTTCTCATGGAATGCGGGCGTCGGCCTCGATTTCGCGCTGAGTGACGGGCAGACGCTGTTCGTCGAGGCGCGCTATCAGCGCATACAGACGACCCAGCCCACGGCGTTCGTTCCAATCCTGGTCGGGCTGCGTTTCTGAGGCGCCCCGGGGTCCGGAGCGCGCGCCGCGAGCGGGCGCGCGCTCGGGATCAAGTCGGTGCGCGTGCCGGCTGGAAGCTGGTAAAATTGCTTTTTTCATGCATCGGGCCGGCCGCTGGCACGAAGGACTTCCATGGCACTGAAGATCATGATTCTCGGAGCGAACGGATTCATCGGTAGCGCGCTCACGAGCGCCATTCTGCGCGAGCGGGACTGGGAGGTCTACGGCATCGATCTCGCCGACAACAAGCTCGGCGAGCTGCCGAAGGACGCGCGCTTCCACTTCGTCGAGGGCGACATCACCATCAACAGGGAATGGGTCGAGTATCACGTCAAGAAGTGCGACGTGGTCGTGCCGCTGGTCGCGATCGCCAATCCCGCCCAGTACGTCACTCATCCGCTGCGGGTCTTCGAGCTCGATTTCGAGGCCAATCTCGCCGTGGTGCGCCACTGCGTCAAATACGGCAAGCGGCTGGTGTTTCCCTCGACCTCCGAACTCTACGGCATGTCCCCGGATGCGGTGCTCGATGAGGAGACGAGTCCGCTGGTGTATGGGCCGATCAACAAGCAGCGCTGGATCTACGCCGCCTCCAAGCAGCTTCTCGATCGAGTGATTTACGCGTACGGCGTGCGCGACAGCCTGGATTATACCCTGTTCCGGCCGTTCAACTTCATCGGCCCGAATCTCGACAACATCGAGGAGCCCAAGGAGGGCAGCTCGCGGGTGTTCACGCAGTTTCTCTCCAACGTTCTGTATCGCCGGCCCTTCAAGCTGGTCGACGGCGGTCGCCAGAAGCGCTCCTTCACCTTCATCGATGATGCCATCGAGTGCCTGCTGACGATTCTCGAGAACCGGGACGGACGGGCGACCCGTCGCATCTTCAATATCGGCAATCCGGACAATTGCGTCTCGATCCGCGAGCTCGCCGAGCGGACCATACGCATTGCGCAGGAGTTCCCCGAGCTGCGCGATGCGGCCAGGGCCACCGAGATCATCGAGGTGTCGGCCGGGGAGTACTACGGCAAGTACTATCAGGACATTCAGGTGCGGGTGCCGGCGATTCAGGCGGCCAAGCGCGACCTCGGCTGGCAGCCCCATACCGATCTTGACACCGCGATCCGGCGCACGATCGATTTCTACGTCAAGCTCGGCAGCTTCGATCCGCTCAACGCGGCGGCAAGTGGACTCTAGGCGGCGGCGGCCGCGCGGGGGAGCGAATTCATGAGCACAGCGCACGCGCGCGCCGGCGGACTCAGATGGTGGGCGTGGATCGTGCTGGGGGTGGTGTGGTTCGCCACCATGCAGATCCGTCCGATGCTCGATCCGGACGAGGGCCGCTACGCCGAGATTCCGCGCGAGATGCTCGTCAGCGGCAACTGGGTGACTCCGCGGCTCGATGGCCTGAAGTACTTCGAGAAGCCGGCATTGCAGTACTGGGCGACCGCCACGATCTACTCGGTGTTCGGCGTAGGCAACTTGACCTCGCGGCTCTGGACCGTGGGGCTCGGCTTCGGCTGTCTGGCGCTGATCTATGCGTGGCTCGCGCGGCTGTACGATCGGCGCTCGGCGCTGGCGGCGGTGGCGCTGCTCGCCATGAGTCCGTATTTCGGCATCGTCGCGCACCTCGATCTGCTCGACGCGGGCCTGTGTTTCTGGCTGACGGCGATGGTGCTCGCGTTCACACGCGCGCAATGCGCCGAGCCGGGCTCGAAGTCGGAACGCAATTGGATGCTGCTTGCCTGGGCAGTTGCGGCATTGGCGTTGCTGACCAAGGGGCTGGAGGTGTACGTGCTGGCGGGGCTGGCGCTGATCGGCTACACCGTCCTCGAGCGTGACGCGCGCCCCTGGCGGCGCCTGCACGCAGGACTCGGGGTGCCGATCATGGTCGCGATCGGGGCGCCCTGGCTGGTCCTCGTGTCGCTGCGCAATCCGACCTTCGCCCACTACTTCTTCATCGTGCAGCACTTCGAGCGCTTCCTGACCAACCGGGCGCGCCGCCTCGAGCCGTGGTACTACTTCATCGTGATCCTGGCCATCGGTGCGTTCGCCTGGCTCGTGCCGCTGGCGCGCGCGGCGCGCGCGACCTGGTCCGATCCCGGTCCCGTGCCGCATTTCAAGCCGCTGAAATTTCTGCTGCTGTACTCGGTGCTGACGCTGATCTTCTTCTCGCTGTCGCACTCGAAGCTCGCGACCTACATCTTGCCGATGTTTCCGCCACTGGCCGCGTTGACCGGTGTGTACATCGTGCGCCGTCCGGGCGGCATCGCCCGGGCCACGTGGATGGCGGCCGGTCTGGCGGTGTTCGTCGCGGCGGGGTTGCTCGTCTATTCCCATGACCGCAACGGCTTCATCCCGGGTGCGGCGCTCGCCTGGGCGGCCGCGGCGCTGGTCGCGGCGCTGGTCGCGGCGGCGGCCGGGCCGCGGGCCGCGGACGATGCCGCCACCGAGCGCACGCCGGCCGGGATGTTCGTGGTGATGCTGATGTTCATCTTCGTCTGGCAGGCGCTGTTGTGCGAGTACACGGTGATTCCGCCGTCGCGTTCGGCCTATCAGCTGGTGCAGGAAATCAAGCCCGATGTTCATCCCGGCACCGCGCTCTACAGCGTCGGCCAGTACCGGCAGACCATCCCGCCGTACTTGGGCCGCCTGCTCACGCTGGTGGGCTACTCCGGCGAGCTCGGCTACGGGGAGAGGCTCCAGCCCGGACTGATGACCGCGACACCGAAGCAGTTCGTGCGGCGCTGGGACGCGAGCCATGATGCGGTCGCGTTCTTCGGCATCCCGGTGTGGCGGCGTTATCGCAAGGAAGGTTTGCCGGGCCGGGTGATCGGGCGGGACAGTTTCACGGTGGCGGTGAGCCGCCGATGAAGTGGTCGGTATTCGGCTTTCTGTTCGGCGGCGTGCTGCTGAATGCGGTGGCCCAGCTCGCTCTGAAGGCCGCCACTGACGATACCGGGGCGCTGTTCGGCTCGGGCGTCAACCTCACGCGGCGGCTGCTCGAGCTCGCGACCGTGCCCTGGATGTGGTTCGCGATAGGCTGTTATGGCGTGTCGCTGATCGTGTGGGTCATCGGGTTGTCGAGGGTGCCGGTGACTCAGGCCTATCCCATGCTCTCCCTCGGCTACATCATCAACGTGGGACTGGCGTGGTGGCTGCTCGGAGAGGCGCCCAACCTGGAGCGGGTTGCGGGTATTGTCGTGATCATCTTCGGGGTGGTGCTGGTGGCGCGTTCGTAACGTATGAGCACTTTTCTGCCCTTTACCCGGCCGAGCATCGACGAGCAGACCATCGTCGAGGTTGCCGAAGTGCTGCGCTCCGGCTGGCTCGCCAGCGGCCCGAAGGTCAAGGCTTTCGAGGCGGCGCTGTCGAGCTACTTTGGCGGCCGGCCGGTGCGCACCCAGACCTCGGCCACCGCCAGCCTCGAGCACGCGCTGCTCGCTTGCGGCATCGGCGCGGGGGACGAGGTGATCGTGCCGGCGATGAGTTTTGTGGCGAGTGCCAATGTCGTGGTGCGCGCCGGCGCCCGACCGGTGTTCGTCGATGTGGAACTCGACACGCGCTCGATCGATCTCGATCAGGCCGAGGCGGCGATCAGCACGCGCACGCGTGCCATCATGCCGGTGCACCTGGCGGGACTGCCGGTCGACCTCGATCGCGTGTACGCGCTCGCCGAGCGGCACGGGCTGCGGGTCATCGAGGATGCCGCCCAGGCGCTGGGCTCGAGCTACCGCGGCCGGCGCATCGGCAGCAGCGGCGATCTGGTCTGTTTCAGTTTTCATCCCAACAAGAACATCACCTCCATCGAGGGTGGCGCGGTGGTCGGGGGCTCGCGCGAAGAGGTGCGCGAGCTGGAACTGCATCGCTTCCACGGTCAGGCCAGGATCGCGGCCGATCAGGTCGAGACCTACTTCGCCGGGGGCAAGGCCAATCTGTCCGATGTCGCCGCCTGTGTCGGGCTCGGGCAGTTGCGCCAGCTCGAGGCCTTCAATGCGCGCCGCCGCGAGCTTGCGGCCCGCTACTTTGCGCTGTGGGGCGAGGAGCCGCCGCTGCGGCTGCCGGCGCGGGGGGATGCGGGGCACAATTGGCACATGTTCGCCGCGCTGCTGCCGCTCGATCGGCTGCGCATCGACCGCGCGGAATTCATCGCGGCAATGGCCGCGCGCGGCGTCGGCATCGGGGTGCATTACCCGGCGATCCATCTGTTCAGCGCCTATCGCGCGCTCGGCTATCGCGAGGGCCAGTTCCCCAACGCCGAGCGCATCGGCCGCGAGACGATCACGCTGCCGCTGTTCCCGGCGATGAGCGACTCGGACCCGGAGCGGGTGGTCACTGCCGTGAGCGAGGTATTGCGCGGAGCAATGCGATGAGTGCAACACTCTCGGTCGTCATCCCCGTCTACAACGAGGAGGCGGGGCTCGAGGCGCTGGCCGAGCGCCTGTATCCGGTGCTCGATGCGCTCGGCCGCCCCTACGAGGTCATATTCGTCGATGACGGCAGCCGCGACCGCTCGGCGGCCGTTCTGCGGCAGCTGTTCGAGCGCCGGCCGGAGCGCACGCGCGTCGTGCTGTTGACGCGCAATGCCGGCCAGCACATGGCCATCCTGGCCGGTTTTGCGCACACGCGCGGCGATTACATCATCACACTCGATGCGGACCTGCAGAACCCGCCGGAGGAGATCGGCAAGCTGGTGAGGGCTCTCGATCAGGGCGCGGACTATGTCGGCACGGTGCGCGCGCGGCGGCACGACGCGCTGTGGCGCAAGGCCGCCTCCCGGCTGATGAACCGGGTTCGCGAGCGAACCACGCAGATTCGCATCAGCGATCAGGGCTGCATGTTGCGCGGCTATCACCGCACCATCGTCGATGCCATCAATCGGTGCCTCGAGGTGAGCACCTTCGTGCCGGCCCTCGCATACACGTTCGCCCGCCATCCGGTCGAGATCGAGGTGGCGCACTCGGAGCGCGCCGCCGGCCAGTCGAAATACTCGATCTACCGGCTGATTCGCCTGAATTTCGATTTGTTGACGGGCTTTTCGGTGGTGCCGCTGCAATTCTTCACCATGGTGGGCATGGTGGTCGCGCTGATCTCGCTCGCCTTCGTGGTGGTGCTGGCGGTCCAGCGCATCTTCATCGGTCCGGAAGTCCAAGGCGTATTCACCTTGTTCGGGCTCGCGTTCTTCTTCATCGGTATCTTGCTGGTCAGCGTCGGGGTGATGGGGGAGTACGTCGGACGGATCTACGAGCAGGTCCGGCAGCGGCCGCGCTACACCATCACGGCGATCCTGGAGAGCGAGCCTCCACAGGGGGAATTCCCGGACACGGCATCCCGCCCGGCCGGTGCGGCCGGCTCGAGTGCGGATCACCGGCGTGTGGATCTCGAGCCGCTGAGCAGGGCCAACCCCGCGCTCGATCACACGGAGATGCTGCGCGCCGAGCACGAGCCGGGCCGTACGCCGTGAGCCGTGCTCGCGCGGTCGTGTTCGCCTATCACGACGTCGGGGTACGCTGTCTGAAAGTGCTCCTGTCCGGCGGCGTCGAGGTGCCGCTGGTGGTTACGGTGGCCGACGACCCGGGCGAGCGTCAATGGTTCGCGAGCGTGGCCGAGGCGGCCCGCGAGTACGGCATCGAGGTCATGACAACGCAGGATCCCGCCGCGCCGCGCCTCGGGGAGCGCTTGGCCGCGCTCGCACCGGACTTCGTGTTCTCGTTCTACTACCGGGCGCTGCTGCCGGAGGCGCTGCTGCGCTGCGCCCGTCGCGGCGCGCTCAACATGCACGGCTCGCTGCTGCCGAAATACCGTGGCCGCGCGCCGGTCAACTGGGCGATCCTCAACGGCGAGCGCGAGACCGGTGCGACACTGCACGAGATGGTCGCGCGCGCCGATGCGGGCGATATCGTCGATCAGATGGCGGTGCCGATTCTCGCCGACGACGAGGCCCGGGAGGTGTACGCCAAGGTCACCGTTGCCGCGGAAATCGTCCTCGCGCGCGCTCTGCCCGGGTTGCTCGCCGGCACCGCGCCGCGCCGCCCGCAGCCGATCGCGCCCGGGCAATACTTCGGGCGGCGGCGGCCCGAGGACGGTCGGATCGACTGGCACTGGCCGGCGCCGCGTATCCACAATCTGGTGCGCGCCGTCGCGCCGCCGTTTCCGGGCGCGTTCAGCGATGTCGGGGGAGAGCGCCTGTGGATTCATCGTACCCGCCTCGCGGCGCAAAGCGACACGGGTGCTCCGCGGCTCTATGGCCGGGCGGGCGCGTGTTATGCGGTGTGCGGTCAGGGAACGCTGCGCATTCTGGCGGCAGCCGACGCCCGAGGGCCTCTGGACCTGAGGCGGGCGGCCGAGGAGTGGGCAGCGCAGCCGCGGCTGCTGGTTTGAGGACTGTGCGCGCTAGAGCCCATGAGCATCATTGCGCTGAAGATCGATGTCGATACGTATCGGGGCACCCTCGAAGGGGTCCCGCGGCTGATGGCCGCGCTCGAGCGCGCCGGTGCCCGCGCGACCTTTCTCTTCAGCCTCGGTCCCGATCACACCGGCAGAGCGATCAAGCGGGTGTTGCGCCGCGGCTTTCTCGCCAAGGTGCGCCGGACATCGGTGGCGAGTCATTACGGGCTGCGCACGTTGCTCTATGGTGTCGTGTTGCCGGGTCCGCGAATCGGGCGGCGCTGCGAGGCGGTGCTGCGCGAGGTTGCCGCGCGCGGCTTCGAGGTGGGCGTGCACACCTGGGATCACGTCAAGTGGCAGGATGGCGTGGGGCGGGCGAGCTCGGCGTGGACTCGCCGGCAACTGTGGCTCGCGCGCGAGGAGTTCGTCCGGATCTTCGGGCGGGCGCCCGAATCGCACGGCGCGGCCGGTTGGCAGGTCAATCGCTTCGTGCCGCAGCTCGAGGCCGAGGCCGGTTTCCGCTATGCCTCCGACACGCGCGGCGTCGGCCCATTCGTCCCGCTCGTGCTGGGTTGCGAGGTTCCCGTGCCCCAATTGCCGACCACGTTACCGACGCTCGATGAGCTGATCGGCCGTCCCGATCTGCGCGGTGTTGATCCGATCGAGCACCTGTTGGCGCTGACCGAGGTCCCGGGCGAGCACGTGTTCACCCTGCATGCCGAGCTCGAAGGCGGGGCGTATCGGGCGGGTTTCGAGCGGCTGCTCGCCCGCTGGCGCGCCCGAGGCGTCGGGCTGATCGACTTGGCGAGCTATGCGGCTTCATTGGACCGCACTTGCCTGCCGCGCTGCCCGATCGAGTCGGGAAGGGTGCCCGGGCGGGCAGGCATGCTCGCAGTGCAGGGGGAGGTCGGCGCATGAGTGAATTGCCCGCCAGCATTGCTGTCGTGGAAATCGTCTCGCCGGGCGGTCCGGGGGCGTTGCAACCGGCGCGGCGGCCGATGCCGCAGCCGGGAGCTGACGAGGTGTTGATCCAGGTGGCGGCGGCCGGTGTCAACCGCCCGGATGTCTTGCAGCGTCTGGGCCGGTATCCGCCCCCGCCGGGTGCGAGCGATATCCCCGGGCTGGAAGTCGCCGGGACAGTGGTGCGGGTGGGCCCGCGGGTGAAGGAGTGGTCCCCGGGTGATCGAGTGTGCGCGCTGCTTGCGGGCGGGGGCTACGCCGAGTATGCCGTGGCGCCGGCGGCGCAGTGCCTGCCCGTGCCCGGCAATCTGTCGCTGGAGGAAGCCGCGGTGCTGCCGGAGACGGTCTTTACCGTCTACTACAATGTCTTCGAGCGATCGGGCCTGCGGCCCGGACAGTGGCTGCTGGTCCACGGCGGATCGAGCGGAATCGGCGTTACCGCCATTGTGCTCGGCAAGGCGTACGGCGCGGCAGTCATCGTCACGGCGGGAAGCGCGGAAAAGTGCGCGGCATGCCGCGCGCTTGGCGCGGATGTCGCGATCAACTACAAACAGGAGGATTTCGTGGCCGCGACCGTGAGCGCCACCGCAGGCAAGGGCGCCGATGTCATCCTCGACATGGTCGGCGGGGAGTACGTGCCGCGCGATATCGCTGCGGCTGCGCCCGACGGGCGGATCGCGATCATCGCGACCCTGGGCGGGCGCAAAGCCGAACTCGACTTGGCGCAGCTGATGCTCAAGCGACTGACGATCGGCGGCTCGACGCTGCGGGCGCAGAGCGTCTCGAGCAAGGGCCGGATCGGCGCTGCGCTGCGCCGCGAGATCTGGCCGCTCATCGCCTCGAAATCGCTCCGCCTGCCGATCCATGCAACCTTCCCGCTGGCCGAGGTGGCGCGCGCGCATGCGCTGATGGAATCCGGCGCCCACATCGGCAAAATCGCGCTGCGAGTTTGAACGGACCTCCGCGGCCGTCTAGCGCACCGGCAGCGCGGCGGAGCGGGTGACGGTGCGCATCGCGAAACTCGACTGGATGCGCACCACACTCGGCAGGCGCGTGAGGTGCTGGCTGTGGATGCGCTCGAAGTCATCGAGATCGGCCACCACCAGGCGCAGCAGGTAATCGTGCTCGCCGGTCATCAGATAGCACTCCATCACCTGGGGGATCTTGCGCACCGCGGTCTCGAAGGCCTCGAGCCCGGACTGGCTCTGGCGGTCGAGCGTGATGTTGACGAACACGTTGACTGGATAGCCGGCCTTGTGCTGGTCGATGAGCGCGGTGTACCCCTGGATCAGGCCGGACTCCTCCAGCGCCTTCACGCGCCGCAGGCAGGCGGACTCGGACAGGCTCACCTCCCCCGCCAGGCGCGCGTTGGTGATGCGCGCATCCTGCTGCAGCCGGCGCAGGATGGCGTGATCGTAGCGATCGAGGCTCATGATCGCAAGAGTCTGCCATAAAAATACGAGAATGCGGCAATTTATGCGGCTGAAGCGTCTTCTGGTGCGTAACTCGCAAGCTCCCGCCGGCCGCGCTCCTTAAGCTCTGGGCCCATTCCATCCCCGGGGGACAGTGCCATGCGTATCGGCGTTCCAAGCGAGATCAAGGTTCATGAATATCGGGTCGGGCTGGTGCCGGCAGGCGTGCGCGAGCTCACCGGGGCGGGCCACGAGGTGCTGATCCAATCCGGTGCGGGAGTCGGCATCGGTGTGGCCGATGCGGCCTACCGGGCAGTCGGCGCCCGCATCGTGCCGGGTGCGGCCGATGTGTTTGCCGGTGCCGATCTGGTGGTGAAGGTGAAGGAGCCGCAGCCGGCGGAGTGCGCGCTGCTGCGCCGCGGTCAGGTGCTCTTCACGTACCTGCATCTGGCGCCCGATCCAGATCAGGCGCGCGCCCTGATGAAATCCGGCGCCACGGCCATCGCCTACGAGACCGTCACGCATGAGGGCGGACTGCCGTTGTTGACCCCCATGAGCGAAGTGGCCGGCCGCATGTCGGTGCAGGTCGGTGCCGCGTGTCTGCAGAAGGCCAATGGGGGCAGCGGCGTGCTGCTCGGGGGCGTGCCGGGCGTATTGCCGGCGAAGGTCGTCATCCTCGGCGGCGGGGTCGCCGGTACCCATGCTGCGCAGATGGCCGTCGGCATGCACGCCGAGGTGACGGTGGTCGACCGCTCGCTCGGGCGGCTGCGCCAGCTCTCTGAGCAGTTCGGCTGCGCGCTGCGCACCGCGTACTCGACGACCGCGACGATCGAGCGGTTGGTCGCGGAGGCGGACTTGGTGATCGGGGCGGTGTTGATCGCGGGCGCGGCGGCCCCGAAGTTGGTCACGCGCGCCATGCTCTCGAGCATGCAGCCGGGCTCCGTGCTGGTCGATATTGCCATAGACCAGGGGGGGTGCTTCGAGACCAGCAAGCCGACGACGCATGCCGAACCGACCTTCCTCGTCGACGGGGTGGTGCACTATTGCGTCGCCAACATGCCGGGCGCCGTGGCCCGTACCTCGACGTTCGCACTCACCAATGCCACGCTGCCGTACGTGCGCCGGATCGCCGACCTCGGCTGGGAAGAGGCGCTGCGGCGCGACGCGGGTTTCGCCGCGGGGCTGAATGTGCACGCCGGCGCCATTACCCACGCGGCGGTGGCCGAGTCGCTCGGCCTGCCGCTCGCTCCGTCGCCGATCCGCGCCGGCTGAGCGAGCGCGCCTGAGGACATAACCGGAAATTCTGGTGGACCGAGCGCCGCCCGGCAGCCCTCCGGGCGGCGCATTGTGTAGACTGTGGACCGGTTTCCCAACGGATCGATCCCGTGTCCTCGACCACAGATTCCGAGCTCCTCGAGTCGCTTCTGCCGGTGGCGGTGGCCGCCGGCCGTGAGGCCCATGCCGTGTACCTGCGCGGCGACGCCACCGTCGAGTACAAGGCGGACCGCACTCCGGTTACCGAGGCGGACCATGCCGCCGAGACGGTCATTCTCGAGAGCTTGGCCCGCATCGCGCCCGGTGTGCCGGTGGTGGCCGAAGAGTCCTGTGCCGCCGGGCACGTCCCGACGGTCGGCGCGATGTTCTTCCTGGTCGATCCGCTCGATGGCACCAAGGAATTCATCGGGCGCCGCGGGGACTTCACGGTCAATATCGCGCTGATCCGCGCTGGCGTGCCGGTGCTCGGCGTGGTCTACGCCCCGATCGGTGGCATGCTCTATGCCGGTGACGCACAGCTGCGGCGGGCATTCCGCTTGGCGCAGCCGGCCGCGCCGCGCTCGGCCGCGGCCGGAGCGCGCCAGGTACTGCGCGTGCGCGCGGCGCCTCCGGGCGGACTGACCGCGGTGGTGTCGCGTTCACATGCCACCCCGGAAACCGAGACTTATCTGCATGGCTATCCGGTCCGCGAGCGTGTCTCGGTCGGCTCTTCGCTGAAGTTCTGCCTGGTCGCCGCGGGCGAGGCGGATCTTTATCCGCGCCTCGGACCGACCATGGAATGGGATACCGCGGCCGGGCACGCAGTGCTTGCGGCGGCGGGCGGCCAGGTGCTCGTTGCCGACGGCGCGCCACTGCGCTATGGCAAGCCGGGTTTCCGGAATTCCTTCTTCGTTGCCGGCGGGGCATTCCCGCTCGTTCCGCTGGCCGCCTGAGTCGCCATGAACGACACCACCGCGAGCGCCCGCGATGCCCGGCGCGCACCCCTCTCGCCGCACCTGCGCCGTCTCGAGTCGGAGTCGATCGGTATCATCCGGGAGGTGGCCGCGGAGTTTCGCAATCCGGTCATGCTGTACTCGATCGGCAAGGACTCGGGTGTCATGCTGCATCTGGCGCTGAAGGCCTTCTATCCCGGCAAGCCGCCATTCCCGCTGCTGCACATCGACACCACGTGGAAATTCCGCGAGATGATCCGCTTTCGCGATCAGATCGCCGCACGTTACGGCGTGCAGCTCCTCGTGCACACCAACCCCGAGGGGCTCGCCCGCGGCATCAATCCCATCAGCTCCGGATCGAAGCTGCACACGCAGGTGATGAAGACCGAGGCGCTCAAGCAGGCGCTCGACAAGTGGCAGTTCGATGCGGCCTTCGGCGGGGCGCGCCGGGACGAGGAGCAAAGCCGCGCCAAGGAGCGCATCTTCTCGTTCCGCTCCCCGGGTCACGTGTGGGACCCGCGCAACCAGCGCCCGGAGCTGTGGAACCTGTACAACACCCGGATCAATGCGGGCGAGACCATCCGGGTCTTTCCGCTCTCGAACTGGACCGAGCTCGACGTATGGCAGTACACCCGCGCCGAGGGCATCCCGGTGGTGCCGCTGTACTTTGCCGCGCCGCGTCCGGTGATCGAGCGCGACGGCCAGCTGATCATGCGCGACGATGAGCGCATGCCGCTGAAGCCCGGGGAGCGCGAGCAGGTGCGCAGGGTGCGTTTTCGCTCCCTGGGGTGCTATCCGCTCACCGCCGCGATCGAGAGTCGCGCCGCGACGCTCGATGCGATCATCGAGGAGATGCTGTTGATGCGCACTTCCGAGCGCTCCGGGCGGTTGATCGATGTCGATGAGGCGGCATCAATGGAGAAGAAGAAACGTGACGGATACTTCTGAGACGCACGCGCCGCCGCCGGGTGCGCAGTCCGGGCTCGCCCGAGCCGATGCGGCTCTCGAGAGCGGCGCGGGCAAGGCGCTGCTGCGCTTTCTCACCTGCGGCTCGGTCGATGACGGCAAGTCGACGCTCATCGGCCGGCTGCTGTACGACACGCAGCTGATTCACGAGGATCAGTTGAGCGCCCTCGAGCGCGACAGCCGCCGGCACGGCACCACGGGCGAGGAGCTCGATCTGGCGCTGCTGGTCGACGGGTTGCAGGCCGAGCGCGAGCAGGGCATCACCATCGATGTTGCCTACCGGTTCTTCGCCACCCCGCGCCGTGCCTTCATCGTGGCCGACACGCCGGGGCACGAGCAGTACACGCGCAACATGGCCACCGGCGCCTCGAACTGCCAGGCGGCGGTGATCCTGATCGACGCGCGCAAGGGGGTGCTCACGCAGACGCGCC